>CAJWOT010000070.1 GCA_913044215.1 uncultured Rhodospirillaceae bacterium
CGCCGAGCTGCTGATAAATCTTTTCCCGGCCGCCGGGATTGATGAGTAGAAGGTCGATCGACATTGGATTCCGTGCGCGAGACAGCGGCTCCAGAATTCAGGGAAAATGGTTAATAGTCTACGAAAATCTGCGGCGCGCGCCGTCAGGTAACCGCTTCCCGGCCTGAATCCGTTAGCTTGCAGACCAGCCAATCCGGTTTGATCGGATTGTTGAACCACGGTTCCGCCCAGCCTTGATCGAGGCAACTGCGGACCGTGCGCTCGTTGACCCGTTGGCCTTTTGCATCGAAGAGGGGCAGCTTACCGCCAGGTTCGCTGAGGCCGGCTCTAAGCCAGCTCCGCTGTGCTTTCGTGGGGCGCTTTTCCCCCTTCGGGCGCGCCGGACGCGCACGCGATAGTTTAACGACGTTCGATTTCCGCGTCATGATCCACCCAATCCTCGACGGTGATGCTATCCTAGGCAAAGCGGTACATGATTCCAAGATGAAGGCGGGCGATGAATGCGGTTTTGGTGTACATGACGGCGGGTGACAAGGCCGAGGCGGCGCGCATCGGGCACACGCTGGTCGAGGAGAAGCTCGCCGCCTGTGCGAACGTGCTGGATGGCATGACGTCGATTTATCGCTGGGAGGGCGAGATTTGCGAGGACGCTGAAGTCGTCTTGATTGCGAAAACGGTCGATGCTTTAGCGCCTGCCTTGACGGAGCGGGTTAAGGCGTTACACAGCTACGACTGTCCCTGCGTCGTGACGCTCCCGGTATCCGGCGGCAACGCGGCGTTTTTGGACTGGATCGCGGAGCAGACATCCTAGAAGGAGCCACCATGCTGGAGATCGACCATCTCGACCATTTCGTCATCCCCTGCAGCGATATCGAGAAGATCTGCGAATTCTATGTGAGGGTTCTCAATATGCGCCGCATCGATTTCGGCAATGGGCGCGTGGCGTTGGGCTTCGGTAACCAAAAGATCAATTTGCAGCCCGCTGGGTGGGAAGAGGTGATGCGTGCGCGCAACCATATCGAAGGCACGGCCGACTTCTGCCTGATCACGGAAACACCGATGGATGAGGTGTTGGCGCATTTGGAAGCGTGTGGGATCGAATTGGAAGCGACGCCGAGCATTCGCAGCGGCGCCGTCGGGCCGATAAATTCGGTTTATTTCCGTGATCCCGACGGTAATCTCGTTGAAGTATCGAACTATGAATGAGGATCGGGTGATTTGATGGCGAACACAACAGACGTGACCGGACGTCATTATCCGGACAGCGGGCAGAACACGGATCCGCCTTATCTTCACCCGGATTACAAATCGACGATCAAAAAATCGCCGCAACGGCCCCTGGTCGCGCTGGAACACTCCGTCACCGAACTATCCGGTCCGGCTTTCGAAGCGGGCGAGGCGGGTGAAAACGATCTCACGGTGCAAGGTGACGCCATGCCGCTGGGTGAACGGATCGACATCCAGGGCCGTATCCTCGACGAGGAAGGCAACGCCTATGCCGGTGCCCTGGTAGAAATGTGGCAGGCGAACGCGTCAGGGAAATACCGGCACATCAATGATGGCCGCGAAGCACCGCTCGATGAGAATTTCATCGGTGCTGGCCGCTGCGTGACCGACGCGGAAGGCTGGTACAGTTTCCGGTCGATTCGACCCGGACCCTATCCGGTGCCGGGCGGATGGTGGCGGCCGGCTCATCTGCATTTTTCGGTAACCGGCCCCAGCGTCGTGACCCGGCTGATCACGCAGATGTATTTCCCAGGTGATCCGTTACTTGAGGACGATCCAATTTTTCACAGCATCGCGGACGATGCGGCGCGCGAGGCGCTGATCGGCAAGTTTGACCTGACGCTCGGCGAGCCCAGCGTGTCGCTCGGCTATCGCTTCGACATGGTGCTGCGGGGTCAGGCGGCGGGATAAGGGTTGCCAATGTCGAAAATTCTTGTCGAGCACGACGGGCCTGTAACGACCATCGTTATGAACCGGCCGAAAGTCCGCAACGCGCTCGACAATGAGGCAATCGAGTTGTTGGGGGACGCGTTCCAGTCGTTCGAAGCCGACGACGATGCCCGTGTCGCGGTACTGACCGGTGCGGACGGCGCGTTCTGCGCCGGCGCGGATCTCAAGGAAATGTCGAAGGGCGCCAATTACGACGCCTGGGCCGGCAGCGACAACGGAACCTTGCGGGCCCCCTTGTCGAAACCGATCATTGCCGCGGTGGAAGGGCATGCCTGCGCTGGGGGACTTGGGGTTTCGTTATTTTGCGACTTGCGAGTCGCGGACGAGACCGCCGTTTTCGCCGTGTTTTCGCGACGCTGGGGCGTTCCGATGAGCGATGGGACGACGGTGCGCTTGCCCCGTTTGGTCGGGATGAGCAAGGCACTCGACATGCTGCTGACGGGCCGGGCCATCGGCGCGGAGGAGGCGTTGCAGATGGGGCTCGCGAACTACGTCGTGCCCAAGGGGCAGGCGCGGGCCGAGGCGGAAAAAATGGCGCTGCGGGTTGCCGAATTCCCACAGATCGCGATGCGTTCCGACCGGCAATCGGCGTATGCGCAGCTCGGCTTGCCGCTGGACGATGCGGTTTTGGAGGAAGCGCGGCTGGCCCAGGCCGCAAAGGAACAGGAAGCGCAATCCGGCGCGTCGCGGTTCGCCGAAGGCGCCGGGCGGCACGGAAGTTTTGAAGAGAAGGGAACGCCATGAGCCTCGCACGGACGGCCTCGCAGACGATCGGACCATTCTACAATTTCGCGCTGCTCGGCGGCGCGGATAATGACCTCACAAGGCGATCCAAAGGCGGCCCGCAGGCCGCCGGCGAGGTTGTGGAGATCAAAGGGCGGGTCATCGACGGCGACGGCGCCGCCTGCGCCTGCGCGCTGGTCGAAGTATGGCAGGCGGATGCCGAGGGCCGGTACGGTGCGGACCGCGATCCGAATTTCGCCGGATTCGGCCGAACCTTGACCGACAATGACGGCTATTACACCTTCACGACCGTCCTGCCAGGGCCGGTACCGGGCAAAGGAAATAGCTGGCAGGCCCCTCATATGAGCATGTCGCTGCACTCCGGCGGATTGCTGAAGCAGGTCAATACGCGCCTCTATTTTCCGAACGACGATGCGAACGCGGATGACCCGGTCCTGTCCGGCATCGAAGATGATGGACAACGGTCGACATTGGTGGCGCGCGCGGCCGGCGAGGGCCGGTACGAATTCGATGTCATCCTCCAGGGGGAGGGGGAGACAGTCTTCTTCCAGCTTTAGGTCAGCTGACCGCCACCATCCGCTCCACCGCGATGCACGCCCGGGCCGCGATATCCGGATCGATCTCGACCTGCGGCTCTAGCGTTTCCAGCGCTGTCAGGATGTTGTCCGGCGTGATCCGCTTCATATGCGGACAGAGGTTGCAGGGGCGCACGAACTCGACATTCGGATTCTCCGCTGCGACATTGTCGCTCGTCGAGCATTCGGTCATCATCAGGACCTTTTGCGGCTGCACATCCTTGACGTAACCGGCCATGCCCGCGGTCGAACTGATGAAATCCGCGGCATCGAGGACGTCGGGTGGGCACTCGGGGTGGGCCAGTACGGTGAGGCCTTCGACGTCGCGGCGGTAGGCGTTGACCTCCTCACCGGTGAAACGCTCATGAACCTCGCAATGGCCGGTCTGCCAGGTCACGATTTCCACTTCTGTCTGGCTCGCGACATGCAGGGAGAGATACTCGTCGGGCAGGAAGATCACTTTGTCGGCGCCAAGCGATTCCACCACCTGTACCGCATTGCCGGAAGTGCAGCAGATATCGGATTCGGCTTTCACCTCGGCTGAGGTGTTGACGTAGGTGACGACCGGCGCGCCGGGATGTTGCGCGCGCAGGCGCCGCACATCCGCGCCGGTGATCGATTCCGCCAGCGAGCAACCGGCGTTCATATCCGGCATCAGAACGATCTTCTCCGGGTTGAGCAGCTTCGCGGTCTCCGCCATGAAATGGACGTCGGCCATGACGATGACCGATGCCTCGACATCGGCGCACTTGCGGGCGAGCGCAAGCGAGTCCCCGACGAAATCGGCGACACAATGGTAGATCTCCGGGGTCATGTAGTTGTGGCCGAGGATGATCGCGTCGCGCTCTTTCTTCAGGTCGTTGATCGCGGCGATCGTCGGCGCGAAGACCGGCCATTAGATTTCCGGAATGATCCGTTCGACTTTGGCGTGGAGCGGTGCCGTAGCGGCGGTGATTTCGGGCGTGTAGGTGTGTATTGGTTGCATCGGGGTGTTCCTGAAAAAGTGATTTTGAACGAGTAATGCTCGTGTTGATCATTAATTAATTCTCGTTTTGAGTATTATTAAGCGAAATGAACCGATGAACTTCGGCGGATCGTCCAGTGCTGGCGGGCAAGGAATGTAGAATTCAACCTACAGCGGCGTTGCAACGGCTTAGGGCAGGAGGTTCCGCCGGTTTGTGTCGTCTCGGCCGAAGAGCACCCAGACATCCTCGATGGCCCCGATCTCTGTCTCGACGCGCAGCCGTCCCGGATGTTTTTCAACCAGGTCCAGGGCGGTCAGCCCGGAGTCGAACCGACCCGCCAACAGGCCTTCGGTAACGGTACTGGTCGAGATTTCGTCGATTTGCTCCGTCCATGCACGTAAATCGGCGTAGTGACGGGTCGCCGGCTGAAGGGCGATAGATCGCGGAACCTTCACCGCTTCGCGTGTCAGGATTGCGAGTGGTTTCGACGCCGCGATGAAGGTGTCAATGATGAAGGCGCGGTTCACATAGCGGGCGACGCAGTCAGCATGCTGCGGATGCACGGATACCTGCAGCACGTGATCGATTTTGCCATCGATGAGATCGTCGAAGGCGACAAAAAAGTCGTCGTAGTAACGGGTGCCGGCATCGCCGAGACCGTTTTTAGCGAGGTACCGGCAGAGAACGAACGCATGGTTGCTATCGTTTCCGCCCAGCGTGCCGTAGACCGCCATGCGATGGCGCTACAGGGCCTGTTCCACCTGCGGGAAGACCTCTTCGGCCATGATGTTCATCATGTCGAGGACGAGATTGTTCGGCATGCTGACCCAATGGATACCGAGAATGAAGTGGTTGGCGCCCAAGGTCTTGTTGAATTTGACAATCTGCTCCGTAACCTCGTCGGGGGAACCGAACAGGAAACGGTCGCGGGCGAGGTCGTCGAAATCGAGGTTCAGATTGTCGTCGCCCTCCGGCATCGCCTTGTCCTGACCCCATTGGTGATAGACCTTGTATTTGGCTTCCAGATAGGGGCGCGCCAGCTCCTCGGCTTCCTTCCGGCTGGGCGCCACGAACAGTTCGCGCATCAACGGCAGTTCGTCCGGAAAGGGCTTGCCGGCTTCGTCCAGACCGCGCTTGTAGATCTCCATTTGCCGCTCGATGGTCTCCATGCGCTGATGCGGGTTGATAAACCAGGTATCGGACATAAGCGCGGCGCGGCGCACCGCGGCGTCCGCATTGGCGCCGATCCAGATCGGTGGGCGCGGCTTTTGCACCGGTTTACAGGACAGAGTGACCTTGTCGAGATTGAAGTGCGATCCCTGCATCGTGACATCGTCTTCCGTCCACAGCTTCACGATGGCTTCGAGATTTTCTTCGAACCGCGCGACCCGATCCTTCTGCGTTGTGCCGAAGCCTTGGAACTCGACCTCGCGATAGCCGAGGCCCGCGCCGAAGGTGAGCTTGCCATTCGACATAACGTCGATGGTGGCGAGCTGCTCGGCGATGTCGAGCGGCTTGTGCAGCGACAGCAGCACGATGCCGGTGATCAGTCGCAGGCTCGGACATTCCGTCATCACGCGCGAGAGGAATGGAATTTGCTGCAATTCCTGCAGCGGCGCGCCGGCATAGTGCGAGCCTTTCAACAGGCTGGCGAACCCCAGCTTTTCCGCCAGCCGCGCCTGGGCCATGCAGTCCTCGAACGCGGCGACCATATCGTCGCCCGCTTTATACTGGCTGCGGATCAGCAGTCCGTAATCCATCGTCATTCTCCCTCAGTTCGCTTTCGCGCAATTCACCGACAATGCAAATTTGCCGGGTCCGACGTTCATCTCTGGCTTGTCATCCCGGACAAGGCGCTTGCGCCGATGATCCGGGATCCTTGTTGAAACCGCGCCCTGCATAAATATGGACCCCGGATCTGCGCGGCTTCGCCGCTTGTCCGGGGTGACAGATTTGAAGAATTTCTGCCCACCGGTCACGTGCTATCAATATTTCACAATCCCTGTTCCACCAGCGGGCGCACCTCCTCCGCAAACCGCGTCATCGACTCCAGGCACAGCGCCTGCGGCATGCCGACCCAGTGGAAGTTGAGGATCAGGTGGTTGATGCCGACGCGCTTGTTGTGGGCGATGACCTGTTCGGCGATTTCTTCCGGTGAGCCCAGCATGAAGCGGTCCTCCAGAAGTTCGTCATAGTCGAGCGACAGGTCATTGTCGTCGTCCGGCATATCCTCGTCTTGGCCCCATTGATGGTAGACCTTGTATTTCGCCGCCAAGAACGGCTTCGCGGCCTCTATGGCCTCTTCGCGGGAATTGGCGACGAATACCTCGCGGCACCCCGGCAGATCGTCGGGGAACGGCTTGTCCGCCTCGTCCAGTGCCCGTTTGTAAAGTTCCGCCTGACGCTCGATGGTCTCCAGCTTTTGGTGCGGATTGACGAACCAGGCATCGGCCATCTTCGCGGCCCGCACGATCGCGGCGTCCGCATTGGCACCGATCCAGACCGGCGGCATCGGCTGCTGCGACGGTTTGAGCGACAGCGCCGCGTTATCCAGCTCAAAATGCGAACCGGTCATTGTGACCCGGTCTTCCGCCCACAGCCGTTTAATGGCGATCAGGTTTTCTTCGAAACGCTTCACCCGTTCCTTGCTGTTCGTCCCGAACGCCTTGAATTCCACTTCGCGGTAGCCCAGGCCGGCACCGAACGTCAGGCGCCCGCCTGACATCACATCGATGGTCGCAAGCTGCTCCGCCATGTCGAGCGGCTTGTGCAGTGACAGCAGCACGACGCCGGTGATCAGGCGCAGGCTGGGCGCTTCCGCCATGACGCGCCCGAGGAAAGGAACTTGTTGAAACTCCTGCAGCGGATGACCGGCAAGGTGGGAGCTCTTCATCAAGGAGTCGAACCCTAACTTCTCAGCCAGACGCGCCTGTTCCATCTGTTCTTCGAAGGCGGTTTCCATGTCGGTGCTCGCCGCATACTGCGTGCGCATACCGATGCCGTACTTCATCACGCCCATATTCCTGTCCTCCGATCGAAATTTTCCGGCATCATACGGCTTGGTTGACCTTCGGGAAGACTTCCTCGGACAGCAACTGCATGGCGTCTTTCGTGATGCGGTAGTCCATTCCGGGCCACTGCATGCTGGCGATGATGTGGTTGACTCCGGTCTCGCGATGCAGCCGCACGCATTCCTCCGCGACCTCGTCCGGCGAGCCGATGAGGAACCGGTCGCGTGCCAGCTCGTCGAATTCGAGCGACAGGTCGTTGTCGCCTTCGGGCATCGCCTTGTCCTGGCCCCACTCGTGATAGACCTTGTACTTCGTGGCCAGATAGGGCGCGCAGAGCCGCAGCGCTTCCTCGCGCGTCGGGGCGACGAAAACCTCACGGCGGATCGGGAATTCCTCGGGGAAGGGACGGTCGTATTCGTCCAAGGCGCGCTTGTAGATTTCGGTCTGTTCCAGGATCGTGCCGATACGGTTGTGCGGATTGACGTACCAGCAGTCGCCGACCTTCGCCGCGCGGCGGATCGCCGGGTCGGCGTTGGCGCCGATCCAGACCGGCGGGTGCGGTTGCTGCACCGGCTTGATCGACGTGGACGCGTCCTTCAGCTCGAAATGCGAGCCGACCATGTTGACATCATTCTCGGACCACAATCGCTTGATCGCGACGAGGTTTTCCTCGAAACGCTGCACCCGTTCCCTCTGCGCCGTGCCGAAGCCGAGGAACTCCACCTCGCGGTAGCCCAGTGCCGCGCCGAAAATCAGCCGCCCGCCGGACATCACGTCGATCGAGGCGAGTTGTTCGGCCAGATCGAGCGGCTTGTGCAGGGACAAGAGAATGATCCCGGCGTTCAGACGGAGGTTCGGCCCTTCGACCATGGCCCGGGCGAGAAACGGCAGTTGCTGGATATCTTGCAGCGGATAGCCGGCATAGTGCGACCCTTTGGTGATACAGGAAAAGCCGAGCTTGTCCGCATGGCGTACCATTTCCATGCATTCTGCGAACCGCTGCTGCATGTCGTCTTCTTGCGGGAACTGGCCGCGGATCATCAGGCCGAATTGTATCGTCGTCATCGCTTTCTCCTGCTCGATGGGCGGTGCTACCCTAGTCAGCGAGGCCCGCTCGATAAATAGCGGTTTACGAAAAACAAAAGGGGGAACCGATGCGGGTGATGACGTCGTTACCGAAGCGCAACCTCAATCATGTCACGCCTGCAGCGCAGGCTGCCGAAGCGGCCGGATTCGACAGCATTGCCACGATGGAGAACTCGAACGATCCGTTCCTGCCGCTCGCCATCGCGGCCATGGAAACGGATCGGGTCGAGTTGATGACCGGCATCGCGATTTCTTTCAACCGCAGCCCGATGGTGGCCGCGAACATGTCGCATGATCTGCATCTCGCCTCCGGCGGCCGCTTCAAGCTGGGCCTGGGCAGTCAGGTGAAGGGACACAATGTGCGCCGGTTCAGCGTGCCCTGGACACCGCCCGCGCCGCGGATGCGCGAATATGTGGAAGCATTGCGGGCGATCTGGCGCTGCTGGGAGGTCGGCGAGGAATTGAACTATGAGGGCGAGCACTATCAGTTCACGCTGATGCCGCCCTATTTCGTGCCGGACAAGACCGACTTGCCGATGGTACCCGTGACCATCGCCGCGGTTGGGCCGGCAATGCTGCGGGTCGCTGGATCGACCTGCGACGGTGTGCAGCTGCACCCGTTCTGCACGCGCAAATACATGGAGGAGGTGGTCCTGAAACGGCTCACGGAAGGCCGCGCAAAGGGCGGCGTGCCGCGCGAGAACTTCGAGGTGTTCGGCGGCGGCTTCATTGCGACGGGCCCGGACGAGGAAACGGTTCAGAAGATCTTCGAGTATGTGCGTTACCGTGTCGCCTTCTACGGCTCGACCCGCCTCTATTGGCCGGTATTCGAGCAACATGATCTGATCGATCTGGGCGAGAAGTTGAACGCCATGGTGCGTAAGGGAGAGTGGGACAAGATCGGCGCGGAAGTGTCGGACGAAGTGGTCCATCTGTTTGCCGCGGTCGGCACGCATGACAAAATCGCCGCCGCGATCGAGAAACGGTTCGGCGGTGTGAGTGACATGGTGAGCGCCATTGCCGCGCCCGATGCGGAACCGGGCCTGACGCCGGATCTGATCCAAGATCTGCAGCGTATCGAAACACCGTTCCAAGGCTTCAGGACCGACTACTGATCATGGCGAACGCTCCCCGTATCGCGATTTGCGGCATCGATCTGGAAAGCAACGCATTTTCGCCGCCGGCGACGGAAGCCGATTTCCATAAGCTCTGCTATCTGGAGGGCGAGGCCATCTTGGCCGACGCACGAAGCGCCGCGCCGCGCTGTATTGCCGATGTCGCCGGATTCGTCACGACCATGGATGTCACCGGGCCTTGGACGCCCGTGCCACGGGTCTATACACACTGCCATCCCTGGGGACCGGCGGATCAGGCGTTCTTCGACCGGACGGTCGATAAGATCATTGCGGGATTGGGCGACGTCGATGCGGTCTTCGTCGCCAATCACGGCGCCATGCTGACGACGGACAGCCAGGATCCGGACGGCGATTTACTGCAGCGTCTGCGCGAGGCCGTCGGTCCGGACGTGGCCCTCGTCGTGACCCTGGACCTGCACGCCAATGTATCGACGCGCATGGCCGAAGCGGCGGATGTCCTGATCGCCTATCAGACTAACCCGCATGTCGACATGTTCGAGCGTGGTGAGGAGGCCGCGCATGTGGTACGCGGGATGATTGGCGGCGCGCTCAAACCGCAATCGGCCTTCGTAAAGCTCCCAATTGCGCCGCCGACCACGACCTTGCTGACGCGCGAAGGGCCATACGCCGATTTGATCGATTATGGACAGCGCCGCAAACGGGAACTCGGAGGCGCCATCCTGAATGTGTCGGTGCTCGGTGGCTTCGTCTTTTCCGATGCGCCGCGTGCCGGCATGGCCGTCGTCGTGACCGGGCGCACTGCGCTGGAACCGGCGCAACGTTTGGCGCGCGACATTGCCGAGCGGGCCTGGGCAGACCGCGAACGTTTCCAGAAACCGCTCATGCCCGTCGCGGAGGCGGTCGCGGGTTCCTTACAGCGCAGCGTGGAGCCGGGGCTCCCAGCGGTCATCTACGCCGATTCCGGGGACAATCCCGGCGGTGGCGGAGGCGGCGATACGATGGAATTATTGTCTGCGCTGGTCGCTGCCAAGGCACGAGGTGTCCTCTACGGCTCGTTTCACGATCCGGCGCTCGCGGCTGAAGCGCTTGAGCGCGGTGTCGGGGCGGAGTTTCACGCTGTCTTCAACCGCGATCCCGCGACTCGTTTCTCGCAGCGTTTCGAAGCGGAAGTGCGTGTTTGCGCTGTCTCAACAGACCCGTTTGTCGGACGGCTGGGCCTCTATGCCGGCATGCAGATCAACACGGCGCCGTCTTGCGCTCTCGAAATCGGCGGGCCCGGCGGGATCACCGTCGTCGTCATTTCGAACCGCTACCAGACAGCCGATCCGATGTTCTTCGAGCATCTAGGCTTGGATATCGCCATGGCGCGGACCGTTTGCGTCAAGTCACGGGGACACTTCCGCACCGGCTTCGAGCCTTGGTTCCCGCCCGAACAGGTGGTGGAGGCGGACACAGAGGGCTTTACCTCCCCCGTCCTCTCGCGGTTTGATTGGATGGACCTGCCGCGCCCGGTATTTCCACTGGATCAGGATACGGATTGGGTGCCGCCGAACTGGTAGGCAACATGAAAAGGAGACAAGACATGTCGGATACGTCGTCGATCGAGGCCGCCCGTGCGGAATTTCCCGGAACGGAAGGGCTGACCTACATGAACGTCTCGGCGCGCGGTCTGACGCCGCAGCGCTCGCGCGACGCCGTCGACGCGATGATGGACAACATGCAGTCCGGTGCGACCGACAAGGCCGCGATGTTCGATCTGATCGAAAACGCGCGTGAGGGTTACGCCAAGCTTATCAACGCCAAAACGGACGAAATTTCACTGGTGAAGAACGTTTCGGAGGGGCTGAACGCAATCATCGCCGCCTATCCCTGGAAGCGTGGCGACAATGTGGTGCTGTGCCAGGATCTGGAACATCCGAACAATGTCTATCCCTGGCGTCATCTCAATCGTCGGCTGGGTGTGGAGGTGCGGTCCGTCTCGCCGCGCGACGGCGCCATTCCGACCGACGAAATTCTGGAACAAATCGACGAAAACACGCGCATGGTGACCGCGTCCAGCGTGACCTTTGCGCCTGGCTTTCGCACCGATATCGCGCCGATCGGCGCTGTCTGCCGGGAACGGGATATCCTGTTCCTGGTCGACGGCGTGCAGTCCGTCGGCATCCTGAACACCGATGTCGAAGCGCTCAACATCGACGCCATGTCGGTCTCGACGCAAAAAGGGCTGCTTGGTCTCTATGGCATGGGGTTTCTGTATTGCCGGACCGATTGGGCGGAACGGTTGACGCCGGTTTATTTGGCGCGTTTCGGTGTCGATCTCGGCGGCTCGGGCGCGCATGAGGCGTCACTCGGCGATGACGACTATGCGCTGATGCCGGCGGCGCGCCGGTTCGACCTTGGCAACTACAACTATGTCGGCGTGGCCGCCGCCGAAGCCTCCATCGGCATGATGCATGAGTTGGGCCCGCAGGCGATCGAGGATTACACGGTCGGTCTGGCGCATGACTTCGCGCGGGGCATGATCGAGTTGGGCATGCCGGTATGCGGCGGCGAGCCAGGACCGCATCTGGGTTCGATCATTCCAGTCGGCAGCATCGGCGAAGGGCAGCACGACACGACGGACGACCCGGCGATGAGTTCGCTGCACGATCATCTGGCGGAGAACGATGTCCAGCTGTCGATCCGACGCGGCATCCTCCGCTTCTCACTGCATTTCTACAACAACAGCGACGATGTCGAGCGGGTGCTCGATCTGACGCGGACCTGGCGCGGTCACAACCGTGCGGTCATGAGCTAAATGAGGGCGTGATGGAAAGCACGATTTTTGCCGGCGCGGTGACCGTGGAGGAAGGCGGGCTGTTTCGCCGGAAGCCGGGTCAAGATTCCTGGGAATCGTTACAGGCCGGCTTACCTGACAGGGTGAAGGTCTATGCCATCGTCGAAGGGCAGGGCGACACCCTATTCGTGGGCGCACATCAGGGCGTTTTCCGCAGCGACGATGGCGGCGAAAGCTGGGCCGATATGCAGGTCCCGGCGGATGGCAGGCCGATCTATTCACTGCTCGTTCATCCGGGTGCGCCGGACACGATCTATGCTGGTTCCGACCCCGCCGCGATCTTCAAGTCACAGGATGGCGGCGCGACATGGCGGCGTTTGGCCACCGTACAGCCGGAAGGTGCGATCACGGGGTGTTTCCCGGTTCGGGTCCTGAAGATGGCGGTCGATCCGAGCGACACCGATCACATCTACGCGGCACTGGAAGTCGGCGGCGTGATCCGCAGCCTCGATGGCGGCGAGAGTTGGGAGGATATCAGCGGCGGTCTCCTCGAACTGTCACACGAGCCGCACTTGCGCAACTGTATCCTCAGTGACGACCTGACCGAAGGGATGATGGACCTGCACGCTCTGACTGTGAGCGCCGAACAGCCTGGGACGCTCTGGATCGCCAATCGCATGGGTCTCTTCGTCAGTGAGGACCGGGGCGATAGCTGGCGCGAATTCGGCATCGGCCGGTTCTCCGACTTGCAATATGGCCGCGATTTGATGGTGAGCCCGCACGACCCGAAGGTGTTCGTCGCGGCGTTAAGCGACTCCTCGCGCGGTGTGGCGGGCTCGGTCTATCGCAGCGACGATACCGGCGCGAACTGGCAGCGCATCGATCATGACATTTCCATCGACAGTACCTTGATGACCGTCACCATTAGCCGCCGCGACCCATCGCGCATCTTCTGCGGCGCGCGGGCGGGCCAGATCTTCGGCACGGAGGACGGCGGCAAGAACTGGGTGTCGCTACCGCTGCCGGACGGGGTAGAAGACGTGCGCGCCGTCGCCTGTCTCTGATCGGAAAAACCACATGCACACCAAGTATCTTGAAGATTTCGAGCCCGGCCAGATTTTCCGCACCCGTGGCATGTCCATGGACGAATCGGAAATCATGGATTTCGCCCGGAAGTACGATCCGCAGCCGATCCATACCGACCGCGAAGCGGCGGCGGAAGGGCCGTTCGAGGGGCTGATCGCGTCCGGCTGGCATACCGGCTCGATGGTCTTCCGTCTCTGGGTCGATCTCGGTTTCATGGAGAAGTCGAGCCTCGGCGGGCCGGGGATCGAAAATTTGCGCTGGCTCGTGCCGGTACGACCGGGCGACACACTGCACACCGAAGTCGAGATCATCGAGGCGCGGCCGTCCAAATCGAAGCCGGACCGCGGGATCCTGCGGTACATCACCCGCGGCATCAATCAGCGCGGCGAGACCGTCATCACCATGGATTCGGCCTCGTTCCTGAAACGGCGGCCTGAGAACGTCGAATAAGGCTCAACGCGCGTAGGCGACTCCGCCGCCGCCGCGTGGGTCGGCGCCGCCGCGATAGGTTCCATCTTTCTCGACGGTGATGACATGCGCCCGCGACATCACCGGGTCGAAGCTGATCGCCGAGTGATCAACCGTGTGGCCATAGTCGCGGAGCTTGTCGATTTCCGAACCTTGAACGCGGGCCTCGGCATGGATGCCCTTGCCCTCGCAATGGATCCGCGGGACGGTGACGGCTTCGATCGGCGACATGCCGAAATCGACGATGTTCAGGACGGTCTGCAGCACCGAACTGATGATCACGCTGCCGCCCGGCGCGCCGACGACGATCCAGGGGTTGCCATCCTCGCGGAACACCATGGTGGGGACCATTCCGGTGGTGCGCCGTTTCCCGGGTGCAATGGAATTTGCCTGACCCGGAATCGGATCGAATAATTTCATGCTGTTGTTGTAGACAAATCCAGTGCCGGGTGTGACGACGCCGGAGCCGGTGCCCAGCGTGTGCGTGCAGGACACCGCATTGCCCGCCTCGTCATAGACGGACAGGTGCGTCGTGCAGGAGGGCGGCGCCTCCTTGCCGTCGCCGAGGAATTCGCCCTTGCGGATTTTGTCGGCCCACATCGCGGCACGGTCTTTCGAGGTCAGCATCTCGACCGGCACTTCGGTAAAGGCGGGGTCCGCGAGATATTCGTTGCGGTCCCGGTGCGCCGCCGACATGGCACGGGCGACCAGATCGATATGCGGCGCCGATCCGTGGTCGTACGACCCGAGATCGAATTGCTCCAATATCTGCAGCATCTGGATCAACGTGACCCCGCTGCCCGGCGGCGGGTTCGAAGACACCGGGTACCCGCGGTAGCTGCCTTTGACTGGTGTGTAACAATCGGCCTTGTAGTTGGCGAGGTCGTCCGCGGTCACATAGGACCCGTTCGCCGCCAGATCGTCGGCGATAATCTTGCCCAGCGGTCCGGTGTAGAAGCTCTCGGGCCCGTCCGCTGCCAGCGCCTCCAGACTGTCCGCATAACCCGGATTCTGGACGATTTCGCCGACATCGTGGAAACGGCCTTCCGGGTGAACGTAGATCTCGCGGCAAGCATCGGTCTTCGTGACCCGGGTCATGCCGTCGGGGATGCCTTCCATGAAATCGCGGGTGAAAAAGTCGCGGACATAGGAGGTCATCTGAAACCCATCGCGCGCCATACGGATCGCCGGCTGCAGCAAATCGCTCCAGGGCAGAGTGCCGAAGCGGCGATGCGCTTCCGCGAAACCGGCGACGGTGCCGGGCGTCATAATGGAGGTGTAGCCGAGCTCGCTGCGGTAATCGTCGAACAGCGTGTAACCGGAAATCGGCGTGCGTCCCTTCATGTCGGCCTGCCACATGTCCGGCGTGACCTTGGCGCCCGAGGTGGCATGGAAGTCGATCATGCCGTTCTCGCCGCTCGCGGCGTCGTAATACTGGAACGAGCCCATGCCGCCGATCCCGCACATGAAGGGATCGACGATCATCTGCGCGAAGGCGGTCGCGATGGCCGCATCGAAGGCGGTGCCGCCTTGGTTCAAGATCGCCGCACCGACATCGGCGGCGCGGGGCTGTGGGCAGACAACGAGACCTTTCATGGTATTCCTCTTTGGTCGTTCTAATGTTTCTTTTCGCGAAAAACGATGGCGAACAGTAGCACGCCAAAGGCGACGATCGCGCCGGTCAGCAGATAGCCGTCGGAGAAACGGCCGGTCGCATCGATGACCGCGCCGAAGACCGGCGGCCCGACCATCGCGCCCGTGTGGCTGCCGAGCGACGTATACCCCAAGGCGGCACCGGCATTTTCCGACGGCACGGCCTCGACCGACATGGTCTGCATCAAGGTCGCATAGGACGCGATGGTGAGCCCCAGCAGCACCGCGACGCCCATGCCCAGGCCGGCGGCTTGCATTCGGCCGGCGGCGGCCATGGCGACGAAGAAAAAGGCCGCGGCGACGCACACGCCGACCGTCAGCCATTTGCGCCGGCCGCGGAACATCGTGTCGCTCAACGCGCCCCAGCCGATGCGTCCGACGGCGCTGACCGCCTGGGCGATGCCGAGGGTCAGGCTGGCGAGTTCCTGGCTCGCCTGTGCCGCGTCCCTCATGAAGGAGGTCAGATAGGTGAAGAAATTGTATTGGCCGGTATTGAGAAAGCCGCTGGCCAGGAACAGGGCGCCCAGATTGCGGTCGCCGAACAGGCGGTAAATCTCGACGAACAGATTGGCCTTGTCGCTGCCGCGCGGCTTCGGCTTCTGGACCAGTGTGGCGCAGATCAAAGCGTTGGCGATCGTCGCGCCGATGATGATCCAGATGATGGTCTGCCAGGCCATGTAGGCGGAAAGGACCAAGGTGCCGGCCGCCAAGACGCCGCCGACGGGAACGCCGGTTTGCTTGACGCCGATGGCCGTGGCACGCCGGTTCGGCGGAAACCATTCCAGCACCCCGCGGGCGGTCGCGGGATTGGTGAGCGAGTACCCCCACCCGACGACGAGCATGGCGAGCAGCGCCAGATTGTGGCCGTCCGCCTGTGTCAGGATGACCGCGCCGGTGCAGAGAATGGCGCAGGCCGTGACCAAGCCCCAGCCGACACCAACCCGGTCGACATAGGCGCCGGAAGGCACCGAGCCGGTGACCTGGCCCGCGCTGTACGCGGTCATCAGCAGTCCGAACTCGGCAAAGCTCAGCCCCAGATCGGGACGGATCACCGGCGCCAACGCGAGGATGGACACGCTGTGCAACGTACCGAC
>CAJWOT010000071.1 GCA_913044215.1 uncultured Rhodospirillaceae bacterium
CCCGCACCAACCAACACAACCCGGCGCTGGCTCCGCTGGATACGGCCGCGGGAAAAAACGCTCTAGCGGCGCACCCGCCGCCGCTTGACGCCGCGCCGCCGTCCGCGCGACAGTGCCCGCCTCACAAAGGAGGTAGGGCATGGATCTACAACTCGCCGGCAAGACAGCACTGATCACGGGCGGATCGAAGGGGATCGGGCGCGCCGTCGCCGAACGGCTGGCGGAGGAAGGGTGCAGCCTGCATCTCGCCTCTCGGACCGAAGACGATCTGGCGCGGGCGCGCGATGCGCTGAACGAGAAATACGGTGCCCAGGTCACGATTCATGCGGCAGACCTGTCGGACGGCGACCGGATGCGGCAGCTCGCCGCCGATACCGCCGGCATCGATATTCTCGTCAACAATGCCGGCGCCATCCCCGCAGGCGATGTCAAAGCGGTCGACGAAGCGACTTGGCGTCGAGCGTGGGACCTGAAAGTTTTCGGCTATATCAACCTGGTCCGTGAGGTCTACCCGGCGATGGTCGAACGCGGCGACGGGGTCATCGTCAACGTCATCGGCACCGCCGGCGAGGCACCCGTGCCGAACTACGTCGCCGGCTCGATGGGCAATGCCAGCATCATGGCGCTGACCCGCGCGCTCGGCGGCGCCAGCCTGGATGACGGCGTGCGCGTCGTCGCGGTCAATCCGGGCCTGATCGAGACCGAACGCATGGTCACAATCTATGAAGTCATCGCGGAAGATCGGCTGGGCGACAAAACGCGCTGGCCCGAATTGCTCGCCAATCTGCCGCAAGGACGCGCCGGCAAGCCGGACGAAGTCGCCGACCTGGTCACCTATCTGGCGAGCCCGCGGGCATCCTGGGTGAGCGGGCAAGTCGTGACCGTCGATGGCGGCATGACCCAGCGCAACACCCTTTAGCCGTTAAAAAAAGAAAAGGAAGACCCATGGCGCGCGTTTCCGTCGACATCGAAGCCCGAGAAGAAGGCAATCTCGCCACCGTCACGATCGAGAACATGGCGAAGGCGAACAATTTGTCGAGCGCCTTGGTCGCCGAGCTGGAAGCCGCGTTCCGCGATCTCGCCCTGGACGATGATCTGCGCGTCGCCGTGCTGACCGGCGAAGGCCCGCGCTCCTTCATCGCCGGGGCCAACCTGCAGGAGCTGCGCAACTTCGATGAGAAAGGCGGCCGCGCCTACATCACGGCGCTGCAGAACGCCCATCAGGCGATCCGCGAGTTGCCGGTGCCGGTGATCGCCCGGGTCAACGGCGCTTGCATGGGTGCGGGGCTGGAGACGGCCGCCTCCTGCGACATCCGGATCGCCAGCGACAACGCGCGTTTCGCCATGCCGGAAGTGCTGTTCGACCTCCCCTCCGTCATCGAGTCGGCGCTGTTCCCGCGTCTGATCGGCTGGGGCCGAACCTGCTGGCTCATCTATCGCGGCGACGCCATCGATGCGGACACCGCCTTCAGCTGGGGGTTGGTGGAGCAGGTCGTGCCTGCGTCCGGATTGGACGACGCGGTCGCCGAAACCGTCGATATGATCATGGCGAACGGCCCGGTCGGCATCCGTCTGCAGAAGAAACTGATGCGCGACTGGGAACGGATGTCGCTGGACGACGGTGTCCATGCGGGCATCGAGTCCCTGTCGAGCGCGTTCCGGGACGGCACGCCGGCGCCGCGCATGGCGAAGTTCCTGGATGGCGACGGCTGATGAAGCGGGAAGACATTCTGCAGGTCAGTGCGATGCCGGTCGGGCGGCCGAGCTATGACCTGCCGCCCTTCACCATCGCCGAGTGGGCCGCGCTGACCGTGCAGTATGAGAGCGACCCGGACGCCATCCGCGCGGCTTTGCCGGAACCGCTTGAACCGGTCGGCGCCACGGTTTCGGTGAGCATCGTCGAGGCAGCGGAAAGCCCTTTCGGGGCGTATCGGGCGTGCACGATCTCCCTCCCCGCGCGGTTCGAAGGAAGAGATGTCAATTACAGCCATGTGAATTTCACTGACCAGGATGAACTGATCTACGCGTCACGTGAAATCTGGGATCTCCCCGCGGCAAACGGTATGGCCGAACTCGTCCTGGGCGAAAACCGCGTCGCCGGCGTGCTGGATTTGGGGTTTGTCGGCACGCTGCGGATGTCGATCCCGATCGCCGAACCCGAGGAATCCGGCCCGCCTTCACCCGTTACCGAACAGATTTCCTGCAAGCTGATCCCCGGCACAGGCGGTCCGCCGGCGGTGGCGCAGTTGATTTCGCTAACCGCGACCGACGTGTCCGTGAAGCAAAGCTGGAGCGGCCCGGCACAACTTGACGTCGATCCGGGCGGCCCGCTGGATTCCCTGCCGGTCAACAATGTGCTGACCGGCCAGTATGTGCTGGGCGACATGACGCTGCCCTATGGCCGCGTCGTGCATGACTACTTGACCACCGCCCCATAGCGCGGCGGCAGTTCAGGCCTCGATCGGAAGGGAAGTCGCCCGGCGCCTATTTCGGCGCCAGGATCATGATCATCTGCCGGCCTTCCATCTGCGGGAATTGTTCGACCTTCGCCGGTTCGTCGAGGTCGACGCGCACCCGCTCGAGAACCTTGCGGCCGAGTTCCTGGTGCGCCATTTCCCGCCCGCGGAACCGCAAGGTCACCTTGACCTTGTCGCCTTCGCCGAGAAATTTTTGCATCGCCCGCATCTTCACATCGTAATCGTGATCGTCGATGTTCGGGCGCATCTTGATTTCTTTGACGTCGATGGTCTTTTGCTTCTTGCGCGTTTCATTGGCTTTTTTCTGCGCAATGTATTTGAACTTGCCATAGTCCAATATTTTGCAGACCGGTGGGTCGGCGTTCGGCGACACCTCCACCAGATCGAGCCCGGCCTCGTCGGCGCGGTTCAACCCCTCGGCAAGCGGGACGACCCCGATCATTTCACCGTCTTCATCGACAAGCCGAATCTTCGCGGATTCGATGTCCCGGTTGACGCGCGGGCCCTGCTTGACCGGCGCGGCATTATAAGGTGGACGAGCTATAGATTCCTCCTGTAGCCGTTAATGCGTAAAAGGATGGGGACGCGCACCGCTGGCCGCGCCGTACCACCCGCCAAATCGCGCCACCGTCATGCCGGCGGCGCCGCTTCCTGCGTTAGTGTATTGAGCGCATCCTCAAGTGCAAGAATTTCTTGTTTTTTGCCACCGAGACGGCGCAACGCGACCGCGCGCTCTTCGGCCTCCCGCTTGCCCACGACAACGATGACCGGGACCTTGGCGAGGGAATGCTCGCGGACCTTGTAGTTAATTTTTTCATTGCGCGTGTCGGTCTCGACCCGCAGCCCCGCGTCGCGGCAGGCTGCAGCGACTTCCGCAGCGTAGTCATCTGCATCTGACGTGATTGTCGCGACAACGAGCTGTACTGGCGACAGCCATAAGGGTAGACGGCCGGCGAACTGCTCGATCAGCACGCCGATGAAACGCTCGAAGGAGCCCAGAATCGCGCGGTGCAGCATGACCGGACGGTGTTTCTCGCCGTCTTCACCGATATAGTTCGCATCGAGCCGCTCCGGCAGGACGAAGTCGACCTGCAGGGTGCCGCACTGCCACTCCCGGCCAATCGTGTCGGTCAGCACGAATTCCAACTTCGGGCCGTAAAACGCGCCTTCGCCCGGGTTCAGTGTATAGGGCAGGCCGGCCGCCTCCGTCGCCTCGACCAGGGCTTTTTCGGCCCTGTCCCAGACCGCGTCTTCACCAGCGCGCACCTCCGGCCGATCGGAGAACTTGACCGCCACATCCTCGAACCCGAAATCGCGGTAGATCGACAGCAGCAGCTCGCAGAACCGCTCCGTCTCCGAGACGATCTGATCGTCGGTGCAGAAGATGTGCGCGTCGTCCTGGGTGAAGGCGCGCACCCGCATCAGCCCGTGCAGCGCACCCGAGGGCTCGTTGCGGTGGCAGGAGCCGAACTCCGCCATCCGGATCGGCAGATCGCGGTAACTGGTGATGCCCTGCCGGAAGATCTGCACATGGCAGGGGCAGTTCATCGGCTTCAGCGCCAGCACCCGGTCATGCTCGTCATCGACCGTGAACATGTGCTCGCGGAATTTCTCCCAATGGCCGGAGCTTTCCCACAGGCTGCGATCGACCAGCTGCGGCGTCTTGACCTCGTCATATCCTGCTTTGTCCAGCCGCCGGCGCATATAGGCCTCGCAGGCACGGTAAAGCGTCCAGCCCTTCGGATGCCAAAAGACGCTGCCGACGGCGGCCTCCTGGATGTGGAACAGATCCATTTCGCGGCCAAGCCGGCGGTGATCGCGTTTTTCCGCCTCTTCCAGCCGGTGCAGATAGGCCCGCAATTCCTTGTCCGTGCGCCAGCACGTGCCGTACATGCGCTGCAATTGCGGGTTCTTCGGATCGCCACGCCAGTTGGTGCCGGCCAGTTTCATCAGTTTGAATGACTTGCCGAGCCGGCCGGTTGACGGCAGATGGGGGCCGGTGCAGAGATCGATCCAATCGCCCTGCCGGTACATGGAGATTTCTTCACCCTCGGGCAGGCCCGCGACATGCTCCGCCTTGAAGGTCTCGCCGATCTCCTCGAAGAACTTGACCGCATCCGCCCGCTCCCAGACTTCGCGGGTGATGGTCTCGTCACGATCGACGATTTCGGCCATACGTTTCTCGATGACCTCGAAGTCTTCCGGTGTGAAAGCTTCTTCTCGGTGAAAATCGTAATAGAACCCGTCATCGATGGCGGGGCCGAAGGTAATTTGCGTACCCGGAAACAGTTCCTGGACCGCCTCGGCCAGCACATGCGCGCAGTCATGGCGCAGCAGCTGCAACCCGTCGTCGGAATCACGGGTAACGATCTCGATCGCCGAGTCCTGTTCAATCTTGTGCGACAGGTCGCGCTCGACACCGTCGAGTTTGACCATGACGGCCGCCTTGGCCAAGCCGGGACCGATCAACGCGGCGACTTCCGCGCCGCTGACCGAACCATCGAATTCCCGAACACTGCCGTCGGGTAACGTGAGGCGTGGCATGTCACGCTTCCTCTTCAAAAATCTGGGGAACCCTAGGCGGTTCCGTATATCTGTCAAGCATCCGGACCTCACCGGGCCGGTGCGTTCAACTAAATTTCAGGAAAGTTCGGACGGTTGCTTTCTCGCCTGCCCGTCGCGCTCGCGTCAGGCAGCCGAAGTCCCGTCCGTGCCGGTAGTTCGGGCGGACGTGCGGGTCGGGCTGAAACCGGTCAGTGGCGTCATCATGGCGGTCCAATACCACGTTCGACGGAAGATTGTCGAGCCTCCCACCGCGCGGCCCACAAAGCTGCGCACCGGATCACCGCAAGCACATCGCGGCTTCAACCTCATCCGCGGTGAGCGTGTCGAGGAATTCGCGGCGCAGAATTTCTACGTCCGGCCCGCGCTGCGCGCACAGCGCGGGATCCGACTCGTGCGAATAGAGCACCAAGGACGGGGAACCGGCCGCGGCGATCAAATGCATGGGGCCATTATCGTTGCCGACCGCCCCCGCCGCCCGTCGCGCCAGCCGCGCGATATCGAGGATCGAGGTCTTGCCGGTCAAATTTACCGCGCCTGGGCAGGCCGCCGAGATTTGCGCGTTCCGGTCCGCCTCGTCGGCCGCCCCGAGGAGCACAGGTGCGAGGTCCCGCGCCAAGAGTCGCTCGGCCAGCTCGACAAAACCGGTGACAGACCAACGTTTGCCCGGTCGGCCAGCCGACCCCCCCGGCACCAACATGACGAACCGTTCCGGCAGGCCAAAGCCGTCGGTGCCGCTCTCGATCCAATCGAAATTCGGCAACGGGACGTCGTCGATACCGGCCATGTTAAGCTGCTCGCGCTGGCGCTCGATCGTGTGCATGAAGTCCCGCCGCGGATTGGCGTGCGGCAGCGCGCAGCCAGCCGCGATACCGCTCCATTCCGGCTTCGGGCGCCGCAATAGACGGTAGTAGAACGAAGAACGGTCGGAGGTTTGAAGATCGTAAACCCGGTCAAAGCGACCACCGTCGAGCTGCTTTTTCAACGCCAGCCATGCCCCCGCCTGCCACCAGCGCGGCCGCCGGTGGGTCCAGATTTCGTCGAAATAGCCGCTGGCTTGCGCGAACTCCACATAGGGTCCCGTGGTCAGCAGGGTGATGTACGCCGTGTCATGCGCCCGGCGGATGGCGGCGCACGGGCCCATCGCTTGGACGAAATCGCCCAGCGCGCTCAGCTTGATTACCAGTATGTTCCGCCGTTCGGCCGTCACGCCGCCGCTTCACCGTCGATCTGCGCTTCTTCGAGAAGTTCCCGGTAAACATCCAGAGTGGCGGCGCACATGGTTTGCTTGGTGAACAGCTTCTGCGCCCGTGCGATAGCCCGGCGGGCCCAAGATTCTCGCGCTTGCGCGTCCAACGCCAATGCCTGCCGCAACGCGTTCGCCAGCGCGTCCGGATCATTCGGCGGCACCAGCCAGCCGGTTTCATCCGGCAGAACCAACTCCTGGCTGGCGCCGTGATCGGCGGCGATAATTGGCCGGCCCATTGCCTGCGCCTCGACGATGACGCGGCCGAACGCTTCCGGATCGGTCGAGGCGGATACCACCGCATCGGCCAGCATCAGGGCCGCCGGCATGTCTTTGCAATCGCCGACCAGATGCACAACGCTTTCGAGCCCGCGCTTGGCGATCAGGTTCTCCAACTCGCGGCGATACCCGGTCCTCCCCTGATCACTGCCGACGAGAAGGCATCGGATATCCGTACGTTCGAGCTTGGCGATGGCTTCGATGAGGACCGTCTGTCCCTTCCACCGCGTCAAGCGGCCCGGCAGCATGACGGTCGGAACCCCGTCTTGGAGCCGCCAATCGGTCGACAGTTTGATAACGCGTTCGGCACTGACTTTGGCCGGGTCGAAATGGTCGATATCGACGCCGCGATGGATGACCCGAATACGCTCGGGGTCCGCCTTGTATACCTCCAGAGCATGCCGCGCGATGAACGCGCTGATCGCAATCACCCGATCGCCATCGGCCATGACCGAATTGTACAGCCGCTTCAGGGGCAGGCCGAGATTGTACGGCGCGTGGATGGTCGTCATGAACCGGGCACCGGCGCCGCGCGCCGCCCGTCGGGCACTCCAGGCCGGCGCACGGCTGCGCGCGTGCACGATGTCCACACCGCGCTCGCGGATCAAGGATGACAGACGCTCCACATTGCTGCGCATCACCATCGGGTTCTTCGAGTGAACAGGCAATTCGATATGCTCGGCCCCGGCGCGGAGAATTTCACGCACCATGGGACCGCCAGAAGATACGACCAACGATTGCCATCCGGCATCCGCGAGTGCCGCCGCGACATCGACCGTGCCGCGCTCGACACCCCCGGTAACCAACGCGGGGACCACCTGCATGACGACCGGCCGGTCACCGGTCTTCGTGCGGTCAGCGATGGTTGACTGTTCCGGCATGCGGCGGTTAATTCCTTAAAATCAAAAACGAATCGAAGGCGCAAAGACGTGCAGCAGCCCTCAATATTAGCACGCCCGGACGGTGCGACAATCGCCTACCACCATAATTCCGGCAAGGGGCCGGGCGTGCTGTTTTGCGGCGGCTTTCATTCCGATATGACGGGAATCAAGGCAACGACGCTCGAAACCTATTGTCTCGCACGCGGTCAGCAATACACGCGCTTCGATTACCAGGGGCATGGCGCCTCCTCCGGCCGGTTCGAAGAAGGCACGATCGGGCTTTGGCGGGACGATATGCTCGCCGTCTTTGAGGAAGTGACTGAAGGACCGCAGATTATCGTCGGCTCCTCGATGGGCGGCTGGATGGCATTGCTGCTGACCTTGATGCGCGCCGACCGGGTCGCCGGCTTGGTCCTGATCGCGCCCGCGCCGGATTTCACCACCGAGTTGATGTGGAAGGACCTTCCGGAAGAGGCGCGCCGCCAGATCGAACGGGACGGCCTGTGGCTCCGCCCTTCGGTCTATGATGACGGACCCTACCCTATTACCCGCGACCTCATCGAAGAATCACGCAAACACCTGGTGTTAAACCACCCGATCCCGTTCGACGGGCCTGTGCGGATACTGCTCGGCCTGCGGGACGAAGCGATCCCGGTCGACCACGTCCTGCGCACGGCGGAGGCGATCACCTCCGACGATATCGAAATCACCCTGATCAAAAATGGCGATCACAGGCTGTCGTCCCCGCAGGATCTCGACAAGCTGCGCGCCGCGGTCGACGCGCTCAGCGGCGAGTTCTAGTCCCTGAACACGGTGCGTAGATAGGCCTTCACATTGGCGATCGCCTGCGCCCGGGCTTCGACATTCGTGCCCACATGCACCGTCCGCTTCCCGCTGCGATAGGCGCTGTGCTTCGTCGTGATCGCACGCGGCTTGGAATCCGGATGGTCGAACCCGTGATAAGCGTCCGCGTACGCGTCATAGGTCATCTTTGCGCCGCTACCGCGGGCGGTCGCCTCGTCGACCAGCGCCATGCAAGGTTTCGGCTTGGTCCAATCATCGGCAAGCCCGATCTGCAGCAACACCGGAACCGCCGCCGCATAGTCCGGATTCTTGCGGCGCAGCGTGATGCAACCAGGATAGAACCCGATCGCCGCCCGAAAGTCGTGCGCAAGGTTCTTCGGCCGCTGCGGGGCATCCCGCTTCACGGCCCAGAGCATCGACATGGCCCCATTCGACCAGCCCATCAGCACGATCCGGTCCGCCTGGGTGAAAGGCTGCGCCTGCAACCAGCGCAGCGCCCCATAGGCATCGTGCGGCCGGTCTCGAGAGGGGGTGATCGGCCGACTGCGAATTCTGCAAATACTGCCGTAACCGCGCTTCGTGAAGCTGTCCGCCAGAAGAACCGCATAGCCTTCCGCGCGCAGGATTTCCAGCCAGGCGGTTTCACGCGGCTTGATCGAACCATCTCGGTCGAGCATCCCGCTGCAGCCATGCATCATCAAGATCGTGTCGAACGGGCCGTCACCCGGAGGCTTATACAGGTAGCCGGATAGTTCGGACCCGTCGCCGCTCGTAAAGGTCACGGCGTGATTGTCCAGCAGCGATGACGGCGTTCGCGCCGGCGAGCTGCTCGCAGTCTGACAGGACAGAAGGGCCAGGCAGGCCGCCAGTAAAATCAATCGGCTCATCGCACCATCTCGCGCAGCGCATCGCGATAATTCGGCCATTTCAACACGACACCGAGCGCCTCCTTGATCCGTCGGTTGGAAACGCGCTTGTTGTCGCGATAGAAGCTTTTGGCCATGTCGCTAAGCTCGGCGTCCTCGAAGGCGATTTCCGGCGGCGGCGCGACACCGAGTAAGTCGCAGGCGAACGCGATGACATCCTGCGGCGGCGCCGCCTCGTCATCGCACACATTGTAGGCCGTGCCGGGTTCGGGCCGCGTTATCGAGGCGCGAAGCACATTGGCGATATCGTCGACATGGGTGCGGCTGAACACCTGAGCCGGTTTGACGATTCGCCGCGCTCGGCCCTGCCGCACCGTATCCAGCGCACTGCGGCCCGGCCCGTAGATACCGGCAAGGCGAAAGCTCTGTACCGCAGCACGCGTCCGCAAGGCGAACCAAGCCGCTTCTGCCGCCACCCGACGCCGCCCGCGTTCCCCTGACGGTGTCAATTCGGCGTCTTCGTCGACCCATTCCCCCGCACGATCGCCATAGACCCCCGTCGTCGATAGGTAACCGATCCATTCAAGCGACTCGATTTTTTCGATGTCACTTGCATGACAAGCCAAAACCGGGTCGCCATCAGCGCCGGGCGGGACGGATGACAAAATATGCGTGACGCCGGACAGCGCCTGCTCCGGCTCGTCCATCGGAGCCGTCCCATCGAAGCGGTGCATCGCGTACCCGCAGGCTTGCGGATCCGACGTGTCGCCACGACAGGTGCCGGCAATCTGCCAACCTTCCGCTGCGAGTTGCTGCGCGAGAAGCCGTGCCGAATAGCCGAGGCCGAAACAGAATAGACGGCGATTTTCCCCTTCACGCATCCACGCACCTTTGCGGCAAATTCCTGTATAACCCGCAGCATCATGGCTCCCCGATGGTACTGGTCAAGCGTTACCAAAGCATTGCTCGCCGGCGTAGCAACCGTTTCCGCCGCGCTGTCACTCCACGCTGCGCCACCGCAGATCGAGGGTGGCAATCGGACCTACGAAAACTGCATGAACCTGGCGCACAAAGACCCGGATGGCGCGCTGGAGGCGGCGCTTGCCTGGCAAGATATGAATGGCGGCGGTGCGGCCCGCCATTGCGGCGCCGTCGCCCTGTTCAATCTCGGCCAGTATGAGCAGGCCGCGAAACGCTTCAAAGCGGTTGCGGACGCGATGGGCGACGCGCCGAGTGAAGCGCGGGCGGCAATGCTGGCACAGGCCGGCGCCGCCTGGTTCCGGGCCGAGCAGCTTGAGAAAGCCTATGCGATCCAAAGCGCGGCCCTAAAGCTGGCTCCAAACGATTCTGAAATCCTGATCGACCGCGCCACGACCTTGGGCGCGGCGCGAAACTATTGGGAAGCGATTGATGATTTGAACCGGGTGATCGAAGCCGATCCGGAGCGAACCGACGCCTTGATCCTTCGGGCCAGCGCCTACCGTTTCGTGGACGCCCTGCCTTTGGCGCAGCAGGATGTCGACGCGGCCTATCGGCTGGCCCCGGGACGGCCGGAAGTTCTGCTCGAATACGGTATCTTGAAGCGCCTGGCCGGCGACCTGGAGGGCGCCCGCCAAACCTGGCTCGAGCTAATCCGGCTGCATGACGGAACGCCTGCCGCCGCTGCCGCGCAACGCAACCTCGAACTGTTGGACGTCAAGCTGGACCGGAAGTAACGGGTCAGAAATCCAGATCGGCATAGTGCCGCGGCGGCGGCGCGCCGGGGATGTGGTCCCCCAACAGCGAGCGGAAGCTCGGCCGCGATTTGATCCGCGCATACCATTCCCGTGCCGCACCATGATCGTCCCAGGGCACGTCGCCCAGATAGTCGACGCAGGAAAGATGCGCTGCCGCCGCGATATCGGCCAAAGACAGCTCGTCCCCCGCGATCCAGCGGCGCTGCTCAGTCAGGTAGCCGATATAATCGAGATGGAAATGGATGTTCTGATTGCCGGCACGGATCGCCGCGGAATCCGGTTCGCCCAGCCCGAGGAACCGTTTCATGATCTTCTCGTTGACGAGATTCGCGGTCACCTCGCGCTGAAACTTCAAGTCGAACCAGGCGACCAGCCGCCGTGTCTCCGCCCGCATCTCCGGCGACCGGCCGATGATCGGCGGGTCGGGGTGCTTCTCGTCCAGGTATTCGACGATCGCGTTGGAGTCGGCGAGCACCATGCCGTCATCCTCGACCATAACCGGCACCTCCCCCGTCGGGTTCAGCGCCAGAAAATCCTCACGGCGTTCCCAAACTTTCTCGACCTTAAGGGAGACATCGATGCCCTTCTCGCCGAGCACGATACGGACCTTGCGGCTGAAGGGTGACAGCCAGAGATGATACAGCAGTGGCATGGCGCGTATATTAGGCGCTGCGCACGAAATGGAAAGGCCGCGCGGTCACTCCGCGGCGCTGATTGACGTCACGATCGGGTGTTCGAGCCGGTTCAGCATTTCCTTTGGCACAATCTGCCAGAAAGCTTCGCGTTCCTGCTGCCACTCATTGAGTATCCGGTTTGCCCATTCGGACTGCGTTTCCGTCGCGTGTGTTTCGATCAAGCCTTGACAGAAATCCGCCCAATAGCCGGGTTCCATCCGCTGATAGATGACCGTATCGGAGTTCACCCGATGGACCAAATCACCGTCCGGGTCGTGGACGAAAGCCATGCCGCCGGTCATGCCAGCAGCGAAATTAGCACCGACCGCGCCGAGTATTACGACCGTGCCGCCGGTCATGTACTCACAGCCATTCGACCCACAACCTTCCACGACGGCGGTGGCCCCGGAATTGCGCACGGCGAATCGCTCGCCCGCCTGACCGGCGGCGAGCAGGGTACCTGCCGTCGCGCCGTACAGAACCGTGTTGCCGACAATCGTGTTCCGATGGCTCGCAAGCGGGCTGGCGGTCAGCGGCCGGACGATGATTTTGCCGCCGGACAGGCCCTTGCCGACATAGTCGTTCGCCTCGCCGAACACCTCGAGCGTGAGACCCTGAACGGCAAACGCGCCCAGGGACTGGCCCGCCGATCCGCGCAACCGTACCGTGATGTGCCCGGGATTGAGCCCGTCCATGCCGTATTGCCGGGTAATGCGCGACGACAGCCGCGCGCCAATCGCCCGGTCGGTGTTTCGGACATTGTACTGCAGTTGCATTTTTTCACCGTGCGCGAACAACGCCGCCGCATCCTCGATCATGCGGGCGTCGAGCGCGTCCGGAACCTCGTTCCGGCCGTCAATCGTGCAGTGCCGCGCGCCGCCGCCCGGATCCGGTTGCGCCAGTATCGGGTTGAGATCGAGATCGTCGAGATGGCGCGACCCCCGGCTCACCTGCGACAGAAGCTCGGTCCGTCCGATGATCTCGCGCAGAGATGCCGCCCCCAGCGTCGCCAGGATTTCGCGGACCTCTTCGGCGACGAAGCTGAACAGATTGACCACCTTCTCCGGCGTGCCCTTGAATTTGTCGCGCAGCCTTTCGTCTTGGGTGCAAATGCCAACCGGGCAGGTGTTCGAATGGCACTGGCGGACCAGGATACAGCCCATCGCCACCAGCGACGCCGTCCCGATTCCGAATTCCTCCGCGCCCAGGATCGCCGCCATCACGACATCGCGGCCGGTCTTGATGCCCCCATCGACACGCAGCCGCACCCGGTGACGCAGCCGGTTCAGGGTCAGGACCTGATGAACTTCGGCCAACCCCATCTCCCACGGCAACCCCGCATACTTGATCGAGGTCTGCGGGCTGGCACCGGTGCCCCCGCTATGGCCGGAGACCAGGATGACGTCAGCGTTGGCTTTCGCGACACCCGCCGCGATCGTGCCGATCCCCGTCCGCGCCACGAGCTTCACGCAGACCAGGGCGTCAGGGTTGATCTGTTTGAGATCGTAGATGAGTTGCGCCAGGTCTTCGATGGAATAAATATCGTGATGCGGCGGCGGCGAAATCAACGTGACACCGGGTGTCGAATGCCGCAGCCGCGCGATCATTTCCGACACCTTGAAGCCTGGCAACTGACCACCCTCGCCGGGTTTCGCCCCTTGCGCGATCTTGATCTCGATTTCCGAACAATTGTTCAGATATTCAGCCGTCACTCCGAAGCGGCCCGACGCGATCTGTTTTATCGCGCTGGACGGGTTGTCGCCGTTTTCCTTCGGACGGTATCGTTCCGGGTCCTCGCCGCCTTCACCGGAGTCGGATTTGGAACCGATCCTATTCATCGCGATGGACAGGGTTTCATGCGCTTCGGGGCTGAGCGCGCCCAACGAAATCCCCGGCGACACGAGGCGTTTGCGAATTTCGGTAATCGACTCTACGTCATCGACATTCATGCCCGCATCGACCGGCGCGAAGTCGAGGAGATCGCGCAGATTGGTGGGCGGCAGGGACCGGGTACCTTCACTGTATTTGCGATACGCCGCATAGCTGTCGGTTTCGACCGCCGACTGCAGCATGTGGATCAGCTTGCCATCCCAAAAATGCGCTTCGCCACCCTTTCGGTAGCGATAGAATCCGCCGATCGGCAGAACGTCAGCACCTTCGCTGTACGCGCGTTCATGAATCGCCACGGATTTGCGCTGGATGCCATCAAGACCGATACCGGAGATGCGGCTCGGAAGGCCGGGAAAAAACTGTCCGACAAGCGTCCGGGACAACCCGACCGCTTCAAAATTATACCCGCCGCGAAATGAGCTGATGACGGAAATGCCCATCTTCGACATGACTTTGAGCAAACCGTCATCGACGGCACGACGGTAGCGCTGCAGCGCTTCTGCATAACCGAGCGATCCGAAGAGACCTTTGCCATACCGGTCGGCGATCGCTTCCTGCGCCAGGTAGGGATTGACTGTCGTCGCGCCGACGCCGATCAGGACCGCAACATAGTGCACGTCGAGACATTCCGCCGACCGGACATTGATCGAGACATAGGTCCGCAGGCTCGTGCGGACGAGATGGGTGTGTACTGCGCCGGTCGCGAGGATCATCGGCACGGCAACCCGCTCCGCATCGACCCCCTCGTCGGTCAGGATCACATGCGTGCACCCGCCCCGCACCGCATCTTCGGTTTCGGTCCGGATGCGCAGGATCGCGTTGCGCAGGGCGTTCGGCTTTTCGCTCGGATCGAACGTGCAATCGATAGCGACGGCGGACGCTCCCAAATGGCCGCACATCGCTTCAAACTCGCCATTCAACAAGACCGGCGACGAGAGCTGCAGAATCGTGCCGCCCGATTCCGCCGTTTCCAGGATGTTGCCCAAATTGCCGAGCCGCGTGGTCAGCGACATGACACCGCGTTCGCGTAACGAGTCTATCGCGGGATTGGTCACCTGGCTGAAAGATTGCCGGAAGAAATGATGCAGGCCGCGATAATTGTCCGACAGGACGGCGAGCGGCGCATCGTCACCCATCGACCCCGTCGGTTCCTTTTGCTCCTCGACCATGGGGTGAAGGATCAGTTCGAGATCTTCGATGGTCCAACCGACCGCGACCTGCCGGCGCCGCAACGTGTCGCGATCCATCCGTGCAGACTCGTCGGCCCAGTCCGCCAGCAGCGTGTCGAAGTCGCGTATCTTTTCCCGCCATTCCTTGTACGGGCGCATCGCGGCGACCTTGTCCTTCAGCTCGCCATCCTTGTAGAACCGCCCCTCCTGAAGATTGACGGCGACCATCTGTCCGGGACCCAGCCGCCCCTTCTCGACCACTTCCGTCTCGTCGACCTTCACCATGCCTGCCTCGGAGCCGACGATCAGCAGACCATCGCCCGTGATCACGTAGCGCATCGGCCGCAACCCATTGCGGTCCATCCCGGCCAGAACCCAACGGCCGCCATAGGCGGCGATCGCCGCAGGCCCGTCCCAGGGCTCCATCACCGTATTCGAGTAGGCGTAGAAGTCGCGATGCGCCTCGGGCACCGTGGTGGATTGCTCCCAAGCTTCGGGAATCAACAGCGACTTCACCTCGGGCAATTCCCGCTGCGAGCGGACCAACAACTCAAACACCGCGTCCAGCGCGGCGGAATCGGAGGTGCCCGTGCGGATGACCGGTTTCAGATCGTCGATATGCGCGCCGAACCGCGGCTCATCCATACGCGTCTCATGACTGCGCATCCAGTTCACATTGCCCAGCAGCGTGTTGATTTCACCATTGTGCGCCAGGACGCGGAAGGGCTGCGCCAGCCACCAGGTCGGAAAGGTGTTGGTCGAGTACCGTTGGTGATAGATGGCGAAGTTCGATTCGAACCGTTCGTCCAGCAGGTCGGGATAGAAATCGGTCAACTGCTCCGCCAGAAACAGCCCCTTGTAGATCACCGACCGGCAGGACAGCGAGCAGATGTAGAAGGATTTGATGCTCTCCGCGTCAATCGCCTTTTCGATGCGGCGGCGGATGACATACAGGTCGATCTGAAATTGCGATTCCGAGACGTCGCGCGCATTGACGACCATGACCTGTTCGATTTCCGGCCGCGTCGCATTGGCCTTGTCACCGATGACCTTCGTGTTGATCGGCACCTGGCGCCAGCCATAGATGCGATGCCCGTAGCGGATGATCTCCGACTCTACGATCTGCCGGCAGCGCTCCTGCGCCAACAGATCGGTGCGCGGCAGGAACACCATGCCGACCGCCATCAGGCTTTCCCGCGGTTCGTGCCCGGTGCGGCGGATATGTTCCTTGAAGAACTCCTGCGGGATCTGGACATGGATACCAGCCCCGTCGCCAGTCTTGCCATCCGCATCGACGGCGCCGCGATGCCAGACCGCGCGCAACGCCTCGATGCCCTTCAAGACCACGTCGCGCGACGGTTTGCCGTCGATCGCGGCGATCATGCCGACGCCGCAGGACCCGCGTTCGTCGGCCGGATCGTATAGGCCTTCCGCTTCCAGATAGCGCGCGGTCCGATACCAGCGTGTTACATCATCGCTCATCTCGCCCCCTTCCTCTCAATCCGCGACATCCGCAGTCACGCGGGACTGGATATAACTGTGGATCGACTCCGCCGCCTTGCGGCCGTCATAGATGCCCCAGACCACCAGGCT
>CAJWOT010000072.1 GCA_913044215.1 uncultured Rhodospirillaceae bacterium
GAAACTGAGGATGACGAACAGCAGCGCGAGCAGCGCCGCGGTTATTGCGGTAACGGTAATGTCCATCTCGTTTGCTCTCTACCGTCTCGACCTAATGCGATACCCGCTATCCTAACCCGGAACTGTATTCGCGTTGGGGTTCAGACATAGTCGCCGGAGAATTTGCGTTGGATCGCCGGACCGACCTCCAGCGGCGGGTACTTTGGCGGGTTTCCCGGCCCCTGGCAGCTCGGCAGGCACTCGATGACCGTATCGAAATCGGGAATCGCGAAATAAGGGACCGAGTATCGCTCCGCGCCGCTGCGGTTGACGACCCGATGCCGGGTCGAGCGATAGCGGTCGTTGGTCCAGCGCGCCATGTAGTCGCCGATATTAATCACGATGCTGCCCGGGATGGGCGGCACGTCGACCCAGCGCCCCGCGGCCGTCTCCACTTCCAGGCCGGGCACGTCGTCCTGCAGCACGATGGTAAACGCCGTTTCATCGAGATGGGGTCGGTTTCCGTAGAGCCCTTCCGCCGGCGGCGCCGGCGGGTAGTGCAGCAGCGAAACCTGCGTCATGGGCTTGCGGTAGAAAGCGCGGAAATAGTGCTCCTCCAAATCCAAGGCCAACGCGAAGGCGCGTAACAGCCCCATCGCAACGCCATCTACCGCCTCGAAATAACCGAGCAACGATTCGCGCCAGCCGGCCAGACCTTCGGGCCATTTGTTTGGCTGCTGAATGCGGTCGCCCGCGAGGTTATCGGGATCGTCAGGCGGCAGTTCGCGCTGATATTTGAACGCTTCCATCCGATCCGGTTCGGCCGTGTCCGGATAGAAGCGTGCCCCGACCGGCTGATAGCCGCGGCTGTGCTCCGGCGAGATCAAGATGGCCGGGTCCATCCGCCGTTCGAGCGGCAGCGCAAAGAACCGGCGGGCTGCGGCGAAAATTCCATCCGTCGCCGCTGCCGGCATGCCGTGGTTGGCAAGGTAGAAGAAGCCGATGCTCTCGCAGGCGGCGCCAATCGCATCGGCTGTCGCCCGCTTGCCGTCCGGCATCCCGGAAAGGAAGGGCGCGAAGTCGACAGTCGCAACCTGCTCCATCGCGCTATCCCTCCGGCATCCTCCTAGTCGGAGTCGGTCAGAACCGCGCCGCCTTCCATCAGCTCGGCGATGCTACCCTCGTCATAACCGAGCTCGCTCAGCACCTCGGCACCGTGTTCGCCAAAGCGCGGCGCGTGGCTACGGATGCTGTTCGGCGTCTTGGCATAGTTGACCGGCGCGCGAACCAGCAGGGTTTCACCTTCGGTCGGATGCTGATGCTTTTCGAACATGCCGACGGCGTTCAGATGTTCGTCTTCGAGCAGATCGTCGAGGTCGATGATCGGCATGCAGGGTATCTGCTGTTCGTCGCACAGTTCGACCCACTCCGCCGTGGTGCGGTCCGGCGTGCATTCGCCGACAAAGCCGTAAAGATCGTCAACGCTGCCAATACGGGCACGGTAGGAGCTGAAACGCGGATCCTCCATCAGCTCCGGCCGGCCGACCGAAGTGAAGAAGTTCAGCCAGTGCTTGTCGCTGTAGGGCAGCATGCAGACGAAGCCATCCTTGGTCGGGAACGGCCGACGGAACGCGGTCATCACGCGGGCATAGCCGAGCTCACTGATCGGCGGTTCGTAAGCGCAACCATTGATGTGTTCAACGAGATTGAAACTGACCAGGGTTTCCAGCATCGGCACTTCGACGAACTGCCCTTCGCCGGTCCGCTCCTTGTGCAGCAGGGCGATGGCGACCGCCTGGCTCATGGTCAGCCCCGTAACCTTGTCCGCGATCGCGGCGGGCACGTAGCGGGCATCGCCATCCTGCCGCCGGAACATGCTAGCGAGACCAGAAGACGCCTGGATCGCGTCGTCATAGGCCGGCTTCGCCTTGTAGGGCCCATCCTGACCGAACCCGTAGGCGCCGACATAGATGATGTCCGGCTTGATTGCCGATACCGCTTCGTAATCGAAGCCGAGACCGGCCATCGCCTGGGGCCGCATATTGTGCACGAAGACGTCGGCGGTCGGGATCAGCTTGCGCAGAACTTCTTTCGCCGATTCCTGTTTCAGGTCGAGCGCCAGGGACCGCTTGTTGCGGTTCGCATTCAAAAAGATGCCGCCCATATTGACGTTCTTGACCGCGCCCATATTGCGGGCGATGTCACCTGTCGGCGGTGCTTCCACCTTGATCACGTCGGCGCCGGCATCGGCCAGCATCTGCGTCCCGTACGGTCCAAGCAGAACGGTGGTGATATCGATAATGCGAATTCCATCAAGCGGGCCAGGCAAACCTATTCTCCCTTAGAAACAGAGTATATTTTCGTGCTGCCGACGAAGCGGCAGATAATAGTCGTCGTTTCAACGCAGACCAAGCCAAGCTTCACCGGATGCGGACTCAGCCTCAGCAAAGGCTGAGCGGATCGTGGCGATCGCCGCGTCCGGCAGCGGCCCCTTTTCAGCGACCTCGATATTCCGCTTGGCGTTGTCCGGATTGGTCGTGCCGACGATGGCCGTGGTCACCCCGTCCTGCGCCAAGGTAAAGCGCAAGGCGATTTCCGCCCAATCGCCGCCGCCGAGATCGGCCGGGTCCAGCCCCATGGCGCCGAACCGCTCCGCATAGCTGGTCGTATAGTTCGCATAGAAGCCGGGCTGTTGCCCGACGCCGAGCCAGGCCGCGTTCGCAACCGGGCGCTTGACGATGACGCCGATATCGCGACCCTTCGCCTCGGGCAATAGGCTGTCGATATTGGCCTGGTCGCAGATATTGACCGAGGTCTCGATGACGTCGATCGCATCCAGTCCCGCGGCGTAGAGTCCCGCTTCATTGTCGCCGGAATAACCGGCATAGCGAATCTTGCCGGCGTCGCGCGCCTTGACCAGCGCTTCGACCGCCTCACCGCGTTCCAGAAATTCCTGATCGCAGCCATGCAGCAGCATGACGTCCAGATGATCCGTCTTCAGCCGCCGCAGGGCGCGGTCGACCGTTTGCTCGATCACCTGCGCCGACCAGGCCTCGCCCTCCAGATCGTCGAAGGCCTGGCCGCATTTAGACACCAGCACATACTCATCCCGCCGGTGGTTGACGGCGTTGCCGAGCGCTTCCTCGGACCCCGGATAACCCGCCGCCGTATCGATGAAATTGACACCATTATCGAGCAGGTAATTGACGATATTCGTGACCCTATCCTGGTCGGTCCCCAGGAAGCCCACCGGGCCGCCGCCAAACCCCAATGCCGACACCTCGAACCCGGTCCGACCCAGCCTGCGTTTTTCCATGTTCTTGTGTCCCAGATTGCGTGAAAGGCGGATTCTTTAACGTTCGAGACCGCGCCTGTCGATCCCTACCAACGTTCCCAATGGGTAATCTCTTCCGCGGGCGGACGCTTCGCCGGTTTGAAGTCGGTGCCTTTAGTGTAGGCCACCGGCAGCAACGCGATCTGCAGCATGGTATCCGGAATGCCGAGTAGTTCCGAAATTTCCTTGTCATAGGACAGGTGCAATGTCGTCAGACAGGAGCCCAGGCCCCGCGCCCGCAGTGCCAGTTGAAAGCTCCAGATCGCCGGGAAGATCGAGCCCCCGAGACCGATCCAGGCACGCCGCGGCGCGTCGGCCGCAATGTGGCCCGCTTCGATGCAGGGGATGACATGCACCGGTGCGTCCTGCATCCGGTCGGCGAGAAACTGCGCGGAATCGAACACCCGCGCATCCTGCGACGCGCCACGGTCTTCCGCAGCCGCCTTCGCGGTGACCAAATAATCGCCCACGCCCTTGCGATAGCAATCGGCGATCACCTTGCGCTTTTCCGCATCGGTCACGACCACCCAGCGCCAACCCTGCTTGTTCGAGCCCGTCGGCGCCTGCTGCGACAGGCTGATGCAATCCATGATGACGGACCGCTCAACCGGCCTGTCCATGTCGAGCCGCTTGCGCACCGCCCGAGTCGTCGACAGCAGCGCATCGGTGGTGGCGAGATCGAATGTGGTCACGGGGTCTCTCCTTCAATGTCGTTTGCGGTACGAACGGTCGCACGAAACATCGTTTTGCGCCAATCCGATTGTCGACGGCAGCGAAACGGCGCAAGATAGGCGGCCAATACAACCGTCACGAAGGATCGCCCCGATGGACGCCGCATTCGCCCCCGAAGACGAACAGTTCCGCCAGGACGTCAGATCGTTCCTGCGCGAGGCGACACCGGAGGCGCTGAAATACAAGGTCGAGAACGGTATCGAGATGCAGCGCGACGATGTGGTCGGCTGGCACAAAATCCTCCACAAACAGGGCTGGGTCGCGCCGAACTGGCCGGAGGAATATGGCGGTCCTGGATGGTCCCTGACGCAGAAATATATCTTCGACGAGGAACTTGGCACGTCGGGCGCGCCGCGGCTCGTCACCTTCGGCATCAATATGTGTGGGCCGGTCCTGATGGGCTTCGGCACCGAGGAACAGCGCGAGCGCTTCCTGCCGCCGATGCTGGCGGGCGACGAAGTCTGGTGCCAGGGCTATTCGGAACCAGGCTCCGGCTCCGACCTGGCCTCGCTGCAGACCCGCGCGGAGCGAGACGGCGACCATTGGGTGATCAACGGCACCAAAACCTGGACCACCAAGGCGCATTGGGCCGACTGGTGCTTCATGCTGGTGCGCACGTCCAGCGACGGCAAAAAGCAAGAAGGCATCACCTTCGTGCTCGTCGACCTGAAAACACCCGGGATCGAAATCCGGCCGATCTATCTAATGGACGGTCTACACGAAACCAACATGGTGTTCTTTACGGACGTCCGCGTACCGGTCGCCAACACGGTCGGCGAGATCGACAAGGGCTGGTCGATCGGAAAATACCTGCTGGCGCACGAGCGCATGTCCGGCGGCTCGCTCGGCACGCACAAGACATTGCTGCGGCAGCTCAAGCAAATCGCCCAGGACGACGAAGTCAACGCCGGCCGGCCGCTAGCGGAAGACTCAGATTTTGCGCGCGAGATCGCCAAAATCGAACTGGAGCTCCGTACCCTAGAAGCGTTCAATCTGCGCGCGCTCGACAAGCTATCCCGGAAGGGAGAACTGGGCGGTCAGGCGCTGGGGACCGAGGCCAACCTGTTCAAGATCCGCAATACGGAAATCCATCAGCGGCTGACCGAACTGAAGATGAAAGCGATCGGCTACTACGCCAATCCGTATCTGCTGAACGCGCTCAGCCATGGTTGGAACGAGCCGCCAATCGGCGCGGAATACGCCAATGGCGTGACGCCCGGCTATCTGCATTTCCGCAAAGTGTCGATCTATTCCGGCTCGAACGAGATTCAGCACAACATCATCGCCAAGGCGCAGCTGGGCCTTTAAGCGCACGAGCCCCTGCGGCGGAACAGCGGTCAATTCGCAGCCGGCGCAGCGGCGCAGCGCAGATAGCCTGACTTGACCCAGACCGACGCGCACTCCAGTCCCGTTTCGGCAGTCACGGGCGCACCGTCTGGCAAGCGAAGCCAGTCATGCCGCGCGAACGTCTCGCCGGCCTCCACGAAAGCGTCTTCCAGCACGAACAGTTCCGCGCCGCTCACCCGGTCGAGTGTCACCGCGGCGCCGGCCTCGCATCGTTCCAGCCGCACATCTTCCTGCGCGTCCTTGAACAGCGGTGTCACCGCCACGCCAGCTCGGTCCGCAGCCGGGATGCCGCTGATCTTTTTCATGTCGATGCGGATATGGGTGGGATTTACCAGGTCGAACTGCCAGTGTTTCACCATGATGGTGCAGCCCGCCGCCGACCCCGGCCTATGCCGGGAGGTCGGTGGGTTGCGGATATAGGACCCGGCTGGGAAGTCGCCATGCTCGTCCTGAAAGACGCCTTTCGATGACGATGAACTCTTCGCCGCCGGTATGGGTGTGCGGCGAGAAGTGGCTGCCCGGCGCGTAGCGGACGATGGAGGTAGCGCGCGCCACCTCATCCCCAATCCGGTCAAGCATACGGCGCTCGACACCGGTCATCGGGGAAGGCCGCCACGGCAGCTCCACGGCGTGCAGCGCGACGCGTTTGGTGAACTCGGCATTGAGTTCCATGACGGCCTCCTTTCAATTACGCAGCGATCTTAACACTGGGGCGGGCGACGACGCGGTCGCGCCAGGTGGCAAATTGGGTGAATTCCGCCGGCATGTCGATCTGCGCGAAACCGGCAAAGTCAAAACCGGCCATCGCGGTGATATCGGCAATGGTGAATTGGTCGCCGGCCAGATAGTCCTGATCGGCCAACAAGTCATTCATCCACGCCATCGTGTTGAGCGCGGTTTCCTTTTGCCGCTCACCCCAGGCCGCGTTCTGATGGGTCTCGATATCCGAGCCGAGCCCAGCCGTCGCGTGATGGAAATAGGCGGCGACCGCATCCAGAAATCCCGCCTCCACCTTGTGCTGCATCATCGCGATGACGACGCGCGATTTCGGCGTTTGGCCCATAAGGTCGGGGTCGCCCTTGGCGTGATCGAGATATTCCTTGATCGCCGAGCATTCCGAAATCTGCGTGCCGTCCTCCAATTCCAGCACGGGCACGATGCCGGACGGATTGATGACGAAAAATTCCGGCTTGCGGTGTTCGCCCTCCGGCACGTTAACCTGGACGAATTTCACCGCGTCGAACAATCCCTTTTCTGCCAAGGCGAGGCGAACCCGCGTCGGGTTCGGGAACCCCTTAAATTCATAAACCTCCATTTTCTGTTCCTGTGTATCTATCTGTCGATAAATAGATCAATAAGAACGCGATTAACGGTTGTTAACCCCTATTTACTGATAGATAAAAACCCCATAGAAAATCGGACCTATTCGGAAAAGGCGATCGAGATATTGGAGGCGGCCGAGCGGCACATGCGCGCCGGCGGCTACGACGCCGTCAGCTTTCGCGGCCGAAGTCGGGATCAAAAGCTCAAGCGTCCACTGCCATTTTCCGCAGAAGACGGATCTGGGCGTCGCCGTGGTGCATCGCTATCGGGGCAAAATCCTGAACGCGTTGGGCGCCCCCGACGATACAGCCTAAACGGCACATGACCGCATGGTTCGGCTGTGCCAGGTCTACCGCACGGCCCAGGAACAGAACGGTTTGAATTGCCTGTGCTGTGTATTGGGCGTGGAAGCCCGCGACTTGCCGTACACTGTTGCGGCCGCCATCGACACGTTTTTCAGCAGCATACTCGATTGGATTGAAACCGCTCTCGCGGGGGCTGCTGGAGAACCGGCTGACCGGAACCCAGATCCTCGCAGGCCTGCAGGGCGCGATGATCCTGTCGATGGCAACGGGCAAGACGGCCCCGTTCGACGAAACGGTCGCCAGTATTCTGGACGGATTCGCCCCGTAACCGGTCGCTACCGCAATATTCGGACCCGGGGAGCTCAATCGTTCGCGCGCCCATATCCCATTGAATCAATGCGACGTTCACCCTTGATCCGGCGGCTTCAAAAGCGCACATTCGCCGTCCTTCGTATCCCGGTTTGGAGCCCCCAATGGACGCCGTTCTCGAGGATCGGCCGCGGCAGGACAACTGGATCATCGGGCTGATCAGCGCGGGGCATTTCCTCAGCCATTTCTATTTCCTGGCTTTGCCGGCGATGTTTCTGTTCCTCAAGGACGATTTCGGCGTCAGCTACGCCGAACTTGGATTGGCGATGACCGCCTACAGCGTGCTGGGCGGATTCGCGCAGTCACCCGTCGGCTTCCTGGTCGACCATGTCGGGCCGCGTCCCGTGTTGCTGGTCGGACTCGGCTTCAACGCGGCGGCGATCACCTTGATCGGATTCGCCGACACCTATTGGACACTGCTGGTGCTGGCAGTGTTCGCCGGGCTCGGCAACAGCGTCTTTCATCCAGCCGACTATTCCATCCTTTCCGGCTCGATCAGCGAATCGCGGCTGGGCCGCGCCTTTTCGATACATACATTCGCCGGCTTCTTAGGCGGGGCCTGTGCGCCGCTCACCATGCTGGCAATCGCGAAATTCAGTGACTGGCGCACCGCTTTCATCGCGACGGGTCTCGTCGGTCTCGCTCTCTGGGTCCTGATGCTCCTGCGTAGCGGCGGCTTCGTTGGCGAAAGCGCGAGCACACCGAAACAGGCGACCGGCATCGCGACGGATAAGAGCGGTCTTGGGCTACTGCTAACCGCCCCCGTGCTGCTGTTTCTCCTATTTTTCATCACCTACGGCATGGCGAGCGGCGGGCTGGTCGCCTTCACGGCCGGCGGCCTGATCACGCTGCACGGAATCAGTGTCGACGCCGCCAATACCGCGCTGACCGGCCACCTGTTCGGCATTGTCGGCGGTATTCTGCTGGCAGGATTGATCGTCGACCGCTTTCCGCAGCACGGGATAACGGCCGGGGCCGCGATGGTCCTGGCGGCGATCTTCGTCGTGCTGCCGTTGCGCGTCGGTTCCGACCCGGTTCTTCTGATCGCCATCATGGCGTTTGTCGGAATCGGGCTGGGACTGGTTCTGCCGCCGCGCGACCTGATGGTCCGCGCGATGACGCCGCCGGGACAAACCGGAAAGGTCTTTGGCTTCGTCTTTGTCGGCTTCGCCGTCGGATCCGGAATCACGCCGCTGTTCTTCGGCTGGCTGCTCGACAACGGCCAGCCAGAACTGGTCTTCACCGCGGTCGCGGCGTTCATATTCCTGGCGCTGTGCGCGATCACCGCCGCGCAAAAACTATCCCTAAAGCTTTAGGCCGCCTTATCCGCGACCGTCGGGCCGTCGCCGGCCAGGGTCGTGCGACGCATGTCGCGCGGCTCGTCGACCGGGAAGGACCGGGCGCGGTGCATGACCTGCCGGTTGTCCCAAATCACCAGATCGCCGACACGCCACTTGTGCGCATAGACAAACTGCCGTTGCGTCGCATGCTCGATCAAGTCGCGCAGAAACAGGCGCGCTTCCGGCACCGGCCAGTCGATGATCCCGCCCGCATGGGAGGCGAGGTATAGCGACTTGCGCCCCGTCACCGGATGGGTCCGCACCAGGGTCTGCCGCGCCGGCGCGAAGCGCTCACGCTCCTCTTCGGTCAGGTCGAAGAAACCGCATTGCTGGCGAGAGAAAATCTGAGAATGCTCGCAGACCAGCCCCTCGACTTCCTGCTTGGTCTCTTCGTCCAGCGCATCATAGGCGGCGCGCATATCGGCGAATTCGGTGTCACCGCCCTTCGACGGAATGCTGATCGCATGCAGCAAGGAATACTTCGCCGGAATTTTCTTGAAGGAGCTGTCGGAGTGCCACAGCCGGTTGCCAATGGCGAACAGGCGACGCCGGTCGTACCGTTCCATAGGCTTGTTATCCTTATCCAGGTTCGAGACGTCCTGGAAGGTGCTCGGCAGACGATAATCGCTCTCGTCGCGCAGGCTCGCGCGGGAGGCCGGCTCGATCTCACCCAGGCTCAAGGTAAAGGCCATCTGCTGTTCCGGGGTCATTGGCTGCTCGCGGATCGTCAGGACCGCGTATTCGTCCATGCCGGCATGGATCGCATCCGCATTGTCCGAGGACAGCGGTTTCGTCATGTCGAGACCTTCGACCTCGCCCGCGAAACACGGGCCGATCTGACGGATTTCGATAGCCATGGCAGAGCCTCCAATTGTTGGCGACCATCAATCATAGAATTTCGACGGACCGAATGAAAAGGCAGCGGCGAAATTTGCGTCCGCCTTGCCGACGACCTCACAAACCGTACGGTTCGGCGCGGCGATAGATGCTCATCACTACACCTTTCGCGGTGCGGCCCGATTTCACGAGCTTGACGCCGGGCCGGCCGGAGGTTTCGCCGAACAGTCGTTTCCCCGGTCCGACAATAACCGGAAAGGTCCACAGCCGGAATTCATCGACGAGGTTGTTGGCCAGCAGGGTCTGGATCAATTGCCAACTGCCATAGACCTGCAGCAAGGGCCCGTCTTGTGCTTTCAACCGGCCGACTTTTGCCGCTACGTCATCGCTCACCGCGACCGAATTGTTCCACTCGAGCCCGTCCAGCTTGTTCGTGGCCAAATACTTCCTGGCCTGGTTTAGAAGATGCGCCTGGTCACCCTCCGCGCTCGTAAAGTGCCTGGCGAAAAGCTCGTATGTCTTTCGGCCGAGCAGCAGATCGTAGGATTCGCCCATCGCCTCGGTCCCGACCTGCGCCATCACTTCTTCCCAGTAGGGCATGGCCCAGCGACCCGCGTAAATCCGCCGGACACATCTTCGTCCGGCTGCGCGGGCGCTTGCATGACTCCGTCGAGGGTCACAAAGGTCAGAATGGCGAGGTCTCGCACCGGCTTTGTCATGGTGTCGATACTCCAGTGATCGGGGCGGAGACCATGGTTATAGGATTCAGGGATAGTGCGAAATCGCCGATTGAGACTTTCGTGTGACGGCATTTGGTCCTGCGACGCCGCCAGTTGCGGGCGCCCGCCTTAGGTGCTGCAATCCGACGCAACGACGCCAACTAAGGATATCTGCCTCATGGGAACGGACATCACCGTCACCGCTGCCGACGGCGGCACCTTTGCAGCCTATCTCGCCCTGCCGGCCACAACACCGGCCCCCGGCATCGTGCTGCTGCCGGAAGTCTTTAACACCAACGATCACATCCGCGCCGTCGTCGACGGGTATGCGGAAGACGGGTTCGCCGTTCTGGCGCCGGACGTCTATTGGCGCGAGGAGGCCGGCAATTACCTGCCTTACACCGACGAAGGCCGCGCCAAGGCACAGTCCCTGCGCGGGCAGATGGACACCGACCAGTATGCGCGCGATCTCGCCGATACGGTGGCCGCCCTGGCGGCACATGAGGCGTGCACCGGAAAGGTCGGCGTCATGGGGTTCTGCCTTGGCGGCAAATTCACCTACCTATCGAGCGTACGGCACCCGATCGGTGCGGCGGTCAGCTATTACGGTGTGCAGATCGACGAGCATCTTGACGAGGCGGACAATTTGAAATGCCCCATCGTGATGCACTTTGCCGAGAACGACCCGCACGTTCCAGCGGACACGGTGGCCGTGGTCACGGCGCGTATGGGCGGGTGGGACAATGTGGATATCCACATCTATCCCGGCACCGAACACGGCTTCAACCGATTCGGCTACGAGCCCTACAACGAAGCCCAGGCCGCCATCGCCCGGGACCGCACGATCGCGCATTTCCGCAAGCATCTCGGCGGGTAAGCGGGCAGCGGCGCCGGCCGCCAATTTCTCGTCGCGGCCCGGATATCCCATACTATTCGCAACCCAAATCCAACGTGGTGAGCCCCATGCGTCAGATGAGCCTCGTGGCCTTCCTGCAGGCCCAGAACTGCACGACCCTGCCGTCCTCCTGGCGGCATCCCGAAGCCCGCACCGATACCTGGTCGCCGGACTATTACCAGCATATCGGCCGCGTGCTGGAGGAAGGCAAATTCGATATCGGCTTCTTCGACGACCGGCTGGCGATGCCCGACATGTATGCGGGCGATCACGCCGAAACCGTGAAGAACGGCATCCGCGCCACTAAGCTCGATGCAGTGACCTGCCTGATGTCGATGGCGTCGGTAACGGAGCATTTGGGGCTCGGCGCCACCTACTCCACCACCTATTTCGAGCCGTTCCACGTGGCGCGGCTGTTCCAGACCCTGGACCTGATGAGCCGCGGCCGCGCCGCCTGGAACGTCGTGACCTCGGTCAACGACAACGAAGCGCGCAATATGGGCCGCGACGCGCACAGCTTCCATCTCGACCGCTACGACCGCGCGGAAGAGTTCATGGAAGTGGTCATGGGCCATTGGGACAGCTGGGATGACGACGCCATCGTTGCCGACAAGGCGAACAATCTCTACGCCCATCCGGACAAGGTCCGGCGCCTCGACTATGACGGTAAGTATCTGTCCTCGCGCGGCCCCTTCACCGTGCCGCGCGGGCCGCAAGGGCACCCGGTCATCATCCAGGCGGGGTCCAGCGTGCGCGGCAAGCAATTCGGCTCGCGTTGGGGCGAGTTGATCTTCGTCGTCTACCGGAACCTGGAGAACGCCCGCAAAGAATATCCGGCGATGAAACAGCTGGCCGCCGATTGGGGACGCGATCCGGACCACATGAAGCTGACCACCCTGTTCTATCCGGTCGTCGCCGCAACCAAAGACGAAGCGGAGGACAAGCGGGCGGCCTACGAAAAACTGGCGAACCCGATGGATCAGCTTCTGTTGCTCTCAGAAGCCCTCAATTTCGATTTCGCAAAAAAGGAACTGGACGAGGCCTTCACCGACGAGGAGATCAACTCGATCCAGGGCATGCAGCACCATATCGAGCGGGTCAAAGGCATGGGCATCAACAACCCGACCGTCCGCGACTTCATGGAGATCACCGGCCGCGGGCTGCTGCGCAACGCCTGGGTCGGCGGCCCGAAGGAGATCGCCGATCAGATGGAAGAATGGTTCACCGAGCCGGTCTGCGACGGTTTCGTCATCGGTCCGACCCACCAGCCCGGCACCTTCGAGGACTTCACGAAATATGTCGTGCCAGAGCTGCAGAAGCGCGGCCTCTACCGCAAGGAATATACCGGCACGACATTGCGCGACCATCTCGGCCTGCCGCATCCGGAAATCGGCTCCTGGAAAACAAAACCGCTGGCGGCGGAGTAAAGCGCTTCGCCATACAGGCCCATTACGGGGCATCCAACGACACGCGCAGTCCGGCCTGCTGCATCAGCGGTAGGACGGCTTCGCCGAAATAGTCGAGGTCGGGGGCGAAGTCGTAGAAGGTAAGCTGCACGCCATCACAGCCCGCCTTCTGAAGGCTGATGAAATGGTCGACGATCTGTTCCGGTGAACCGACGACATGCAGGTTGCCGCCAAGTGCCCGATGCTCGCGCACCATGTCGCGCCAGGCCACTGCATCGCCGCCGCGCGAAATGGCCGCGAAGCCGTCGACCGCCCCGACATCGGCCGCGTCAAGGATGGCGTCGCGGTATTCGATCGCTTCTTTCTCCGTCGGACGACAGACGACCATCGGATTGATGATGGTGCGGACCCGCCGGCCGGCTTCCGCGGCAGCCGCCCGGATCTTGGCGGTGTGCGGGGGCAGGCCCTCGACCGCGTGCGACATCTGATTGCCGGTCGGGCTGGTGATGAAGACGATGTCGGAATGTTTGGCGGCGAAGGCGATACCTTCCGGCGACCCGGTCGCGTTGACCAGAATTGGCCGGCCATGGCACGGCTTGGGCGTAACAAACGCCTCCTGCATCGACCAGTAGGGGCCATCGACAGAAAGGTTTTCCGTTGCCGCCCAAAGCTGTTCCATGCGCATCGTGAAGATATCCGCCATCTCGTACCGCCGGCTGTGATCGGGCCGCTCCATGCCGAACATGGCGGCTTCGCGGGGAATGTGACCGGTGACGATATTCGCCCCCCAGCGACCGCCTGAAATGTGATCGAGGGTTGCCCCGAATTTGGCGAGATGCAGCGGGTGCCAGGGCCCGTAGAGCACATGGATCGTCGAGATCAGGAGAATCCGGTTGGTCACAGCGGCCAGCGCGGAGACGGTCATGAAGCTGTCGATCGAGGTTTCGCGAAACGACGTTTCGCCGCCATGCCCACCCTTCGGCGTCCACTGCGCGAGACCGAAGACCATATCCAAGCCCAGCTCTTCCGCCCGACGCGTCAACGCGGCGTTGTAGTCGAACGTCCAATCCGTCGTGCGCGGCAAGGTCGATGGCGTCCAACCGCCATTCTGGATCGGCAGGAACAGGCCGACCATGAATGGTTGTCGAAGAACCTGCGAAAGCGGGCTTGCCGGATCGTCACCGGGACATTTCAGCATTCCGTTTTTCGCGCTCGGAATATCCGCCTCGGTGTTCACGCCGCTTCGGCGGCACGGCGCTCGACGGAATTTATCTCGTCCGAAACGGTGGTGCGCTGCATCACCCGGCGCTCCGTCGTATCCGGATAAGGCCGCGAGCGGTGCATCGTGCACCGATTGTCCCAGATCATCAGGTCGTGCGCGCGCCAACGATGCGCGTAGGTAAATTTCACCTGGGTTGCGAATTCGGTCAGTTCGTCGAGCAGAACCCGGCCCTCCGCCTCCGGCCAACCGATCACGCGCGCGGCGTGCGAGGCCAGGTAAAGCGCCTTGCGGCCCGCGGGATGATAGCGGACGAGCACCTGTTGCGCCGGCTGCAATTCGGTGCGCGCGCCATCGGTGTAGTCGTCATAGCCCGCACGCTGCCGCGAATAGACGATGCTGTGTTCGACCACCAGCTCCTCGATCTCGTCCTTGCGGTCCTGCGGCAGCGCGTCATAGGCCGCACGCATGTCGGCGAATTCGGTCTCGCCGCCGCTGGACGGCACCTCGGTCGCGTAAAGCAGCGAGCAGCGCGCCGGCACGTGCTTGAAAGTATTGTCCGTGTGCCAGATGCGGTTGCCCAGATTGAAGTGACGCTGGTGGTTGTCACCCGACTGGATCGCGCCGGTATGGTCGATGTTGGAAATGTCAGTCAGCTTCGACGGCAGCGCCCGCTCCTTCTCCTTCCGGTGATAATTGGTCACCTCGAACAGCGGGCCGAAATTGGTACTGAAGTCGATATGCTGCTGATGGGTCAACGGCTGGTCGCGGAAGACCAGGACGGCGTTGTCGTGGAACGCCGTCAGGATCTCCGCGAACAACTCCGGTGACAGCGGCTTGGAGATATCGACACCCTTCACCTCCGCGAAGAAGGTCGGATGCTTCCGTTCGACCGTGATCACCGGAGGTCTTCCATTATCCGATCGGCGCAGTCTGCGCGGTGTAGTCGTCGTCGTTCACCTTCTCGAACCACTCTGTACCGGCGCCATCCTCGGTCACTTCCGACATGGCGAGATGGATGAACAGGCGATTCGGCGCCGCACCGTGCCAATGACGCGTGTTCGGCGGAATGACCGCGGTGTCGCCGGGATGCAGCTCCTGCACCTGCTGGCCCTCGAGTTGGATGCGGCCGATGCCGGTCACGCAATAAAGCGTCTGGCCCACCGGATGGGAATGCCACGCCGTGCGCGCGCCCGGCATGAAGGACACGTTGGTCGCCCGCATGCGCGAGGGCGGCGTACCGACGATGACCGGATCCTGCAGAACCTGGCCGGTAAAGTTCGCTTCCGGCGCCTGCTTGGTCGGCCGGTCGTTCGCGCGCATGATGCTCATTTATTTCTCCCTTGGTTTGATTTAGACGGCGTCCGCCAACGGGCCACGCCGCGCCTCGACGGTATTAATCTCGTCGGAAACGGTGCTGCGGCGCATGTCTCGACGGTACTTCAAATCCTCATAAGGCCGTGCCCGATGCATGGTACAGCGATTGTCCCACATGACGACATCGCCGACCTGCCAATGATGCGCGTAGGTGAATTGCGGCTGGGTCGCGTGCGCGATCAGCTCGTCTATCAGGGCCTGGCCCTTTTCCAGCGGCCAGCCAAGGACGTGTGAGGCGTGCGCGGCGAGATAAAGCGTCTTGCGGCCGGAACCCGGATGCGTGCGCACCAGCACCTGCTGCACTGGCGGCAACTCAGCGCGTGTCGCTTCATTGTAGCCGGTGAAGCCCATGCGCTCGCGCGAGCGGTAGATGCTGTGCTCGACAACCAGATCTTCGATCTCATCCTTGCGTGCCTGCGGCAGTGCGTCGAAGGCGGCGCGCATGTCGGCGAACTCCGTCTCGCCGCCCGTCGGCGGTACCTCGTGCGCGGCCAGCAGCGAACAGCGCGCCGGCACATGCTTGAACGAGGCGTCGGTATGCCAAAGCTGGTTGCCGAGACTGTGCTGCCGTCGTTCGCTGTCCACCGGGAGCATGTTGTTTTCGTGATCGATATTGGATACGTCCGCCAGCTCGGCCCGCAGGCGCTGCATCTCGCCCTTGCGATGATAGTTCGTCGTCGGGATCAGCGGCCCGAAATGCTTGCTGAACGCAACCTGCTGCGCCTCGGTCACAGGCTGGCCGCGGAAAACCAGCACCGCATGGGTGTTGAAGGCATCGTCTATCGCAGCGTAGTCCGATGCCGAAACCGGCTGTGTCAGATCGACGCCGCCGATTTCCGCCATGAACAGCGGATGCAGCTTGGTCACGGTAATCATGCGCGCCTCCCCCGGTCGGATCGACGCGCAAGGTTAGGATGCCGGGCGGCCGGCTGCAAACCGGCGCTTTCGATCAG
>CAJWOT010000073.1 GCA_913044215.1 uncultured Rhodospirillaceae bacterium
CGACGCGCTGAACGAAAAGTACGGCGCGATGGGCTTTCCACCCTACAAATGGAGCGTGCATGACAGCGCGCCCTGGACACCGCTGACCAAACCGCTGGCGGACTGCACCGTCGCCATGCTGGTGAGCGGCGGTATCTCGCACTGTTCAGCGGTGCCGTTCGATCCGGATGCGCGCAACGACCACCGGGTCGACGCCATCGATCCGGCGGTGCCCAGCGACCAGTACCAGATACATGACAGCTACTACGATCACAGCGACGCGGAGCGCGACCTCAACTGCCTGCTGCCGGTCGACCGGCTGCACGAACTTGCCGAGGCCGGCGAGATCGGTGAGGTCGCGCAGCGGCACTGGAGCGGCTTCATGGGCCGCACCTACAACCGCAGCAAGGTGCTGGGCGAATCCGCGCCGGCCTTCGCCGACGAGCTTCTGGCCGACCAGGTCGATCTGCTGATCGCCATCCCGGCTTGACCCCTCGATCACCAGACCGTGGGTCTGGTTGCTCGGGTTGTTGAAGAGTTTGGAGTTCCGACCGTCACCGTCTCCACCGGGCGCGACATCACCGCCCTGGTGCGGCCGCCGCGCAGCCTGTTCGTGAACTTCCCGATGGGCAACAGCTTCGGCATGGCCGGTAACACGGAAATGCAGACGAAAATCCTGCGCGAAGCGCTCGACCTTGCCGTCACGGCGACGGAGCCCGGCGTGCTGGTCGATCTTCCAATCGCTTGGCATGAGGAATTCGAATATTTCACCGGCGAAGTGACGCCGGAGGCGATCGAACGGCAATTGAAGAAGTAGCCGGAAAGGAGAGCAGGATGACGCTGGAACTCCGCCCGCTCAGCGACGCGATCGGCGCCGAGGTGCTGAGTGTCGACCTGGCCTCACCGCTGGGCGACGGGGTCATTGCCGACATCCGCGCGGCGTGGCTCGACCACAATATCCTGCTGTTCCGCGATGTGGATTGGACGCCGGCGCAGCATGTCGCCTTTACCCGCCGCCTCGGCGGCCTGCACATCATGCCGGGCCTCGCGCATGAGACCTCGACGAACCATCCGGACTATCCGGAGATCATGGTCGTCTCCAACGTCAAGCGGAACGGCGTGCCGATCGGGCTGCGGCGCGCCGGCTGGGGCTGGCACAGCGACGGCGAGGACAAGCGGCTGCCCAATATGGGCTCGCTGCTGCACGCACTGAAGGTGCCGCCGGGCCAGGGCGACACCGCCTTTGCCAACACCACCAAGGCCTATGAGGCCCTCGACCCGGCGATCTGCGCGCGGATCGAAGGCAAGCTCGGCCGCTTCAGCCGCGTGGAGCGACACAACCACAACTATCCTGACTTGCCGCCGCTGACCGAAGAAGAAAAAGCCGGCCGGCCCGACGTGTGGCACCCGGTCACTCGCACCCATCCGGAAACCGGCCGTACGGCGCTGTACATCGGCCGCTGGGCGGTGGAGATCGAGGGCGTTCCCAAGGCGGAGGGCGAAGCCCTCATCGAGGACCTGACCCAGCATGCGGTGAAGCCCGAATTCACCTACACCCACCGCTGGCGTAAGGGCGACGCCATCCTCTGGGACAATCGATGCACCCAGCACTGCGCTCTGCCCTTCGACGACGAGGCGTATGAGCGGCACATGCAGCGCACGACCCTGGAGGGCGACACGCCCTTCTACGAAGCGCCGGGCGGGGCGCGCATCGAAAGCTATGTGCCTTAGATCGGCACCCGCTCCCCATACTTCGCGACCGCATCCTCTGACAGCGTTAGGCCCAACCCCGGGGCGTCGTTCAGGGTGACCCAGCCGTCGGCGATCTGGGGCGGGTTCTCGAACAGTTCGGCCTGCAGCGGGTCGCGTTCCGGGTCGGTGAAACTTTCGACGAAACAGCCAGCCGGCGTCGAGGCGACGAGCTGGGCGTGGACAAAGCAGTCATGGTGCGGCGTCACCTGGACGTGGTTGAGCTCGCACAGCGCGGCCATCTTACGGCCCTCGGTGAAGCCGCCGAACATGGTGCAGTCGAATTGCAGGATCGAGATCGCCTGTTCCTCCAATAGCGACCGGCAGCCATAGCTGGTCAGCTCGCTCTCGCCGGCCGATAGCGGGATGCGGGTGCGCTGCGCCAGCAGTTTCAACTCGCGCCGGTCGTCGTGCCAGCGCACCGGCTCCTCGAGCCAGAGCGGATTGAGCGGTTCCAGCAACTGCGCCGCCTCGATCGCCGTCTCCAGATTCCAGGCGCGGTTGACGTCGATCATCAGATGCTTGTCGTCGCCGATCACCTCGCGGACCAGCGCCATGCGCTCCATATCCTCGGCCAAGCTCACGCCGCCGACCTTGCCCTTGAAGCCGGTATGGCCCTGCGCCTTCAGCGCCTCCATCTCGTCGCGCAGTTCGGCCAGGTCCTTGCCGTCGCGGTAATAGGCGCAGGTCACGTAGCAGGGGATCTTGTCGCGATAGCCGCCAAACAGCTTGTAGAGCGGCAGGCCCGCGATCTTGCCCATGATGTCCCAGCAGGCGAGATCGACCGCGGCCGAAATGCGGATCAAGGACTCGCGCCCCCACCCCTTCTCATGCGCCAGCCGCTGCGCGGTAAGGCCGAACAGCTTCTCGTACAGTCGCTCCGGCGCCGTCGCATCCTCGCCCAGGATCTGCTCGCCGATGCCGCTCTTGAACGCGTTCAGCGGCGCCTCGATGCCGGAATAGCAGGTCGCCAGCCCGAAACCCTCGACCCCGTCCTCGGTGCGCAGCCGCACCAGGATCTCGTTCGCCGTCGGCACGATAAAATGACTGACCCAGTGCGGCCGTCCGCCGTCCGGCCCGCGCAGAACGTAGACGTCGAGGTTTGTGATTTTCATGGAGCGAAACTCAGTTATTGAGAAACAGGTCGGACAAGTACAAACGCAAAATTAGGAGTGACGGCACGCCAAAGAAAAAAACGATGCCAACTTTTGTAAATACAATTTGGTCGTCGATTGAAAGTTTTTGTTTAGGCGGAAACGGCATACCGCTGCGGAACCATTCGACAAAGGCGACCATCGTATAAGGCATCATAAAAATGCTAAGAATAAACAGGCCTACATAACAAACTTCCGGCCAAATTCTCGGCATTTCCAACATGGATGCGTAGAAAATTATCGTTACGAGGAGACTGGTCGCAATTGGTCTTTTCCGAATGTGCTTGAGAGCCCAAAGCCGCAGCGGCTCGTTAAGAAAATTATATGCAGTCGAGATGAAGTACACGGATTACACGCCCGGACAAAAACTTATAACCGCCCTAATTAAACCGGCCGATCCCCCTGCAGCATCACGCGGTAGAGGTAGCGCGTCTGGGTCTCGTGGTCGTAGTCGCCATTGGCCTTGTGCAACAGGCAGCGATTGTCCCACATGACCAAATCGCCCGGCTGCCATTTATGCCGGTACTGGAAGCGCGCCTCCGTCGCGTGGCTCAGCAGGTCGTTCAACAGATCGAGCGCGTCGGCCTCTGCCATCCCCTCGATCGCGTCGATGCGGATCGGGTTGATGTAGATCGATTTGCGGCCGCTCTCCGGGTGGGTGCGCACGATTGGGTGGTAGACCGCGTCGGGCACCTTCTGCTTCGCCGCGTCGGTCAAACCCATCAGCTTCCGGGCGCTGTGCTTGCTCTGATAGACATGCATCGCCTTCAAATCGGCGATGCGGTCCTTGGTCGCGTCCGGCAGCGCCTCATAGGCGGCCGCCATGTTCACATATTGCGTGTCGCCGCCGCTGTCCGGCAGTTCGATCGCCAGCAGCAGGGTCGCCTTGGGCGGTGTCTCGGAATTGGAGTGGTCGGTGTGATAGCCCGCGCCGGGGATATAGCGCGTCCCGTCCGGGTACCGGTCCTTGTTCGACAGGTAGTGGATCTCTGGGCAGTCCGGCAGGGCGAAGCGCGTGTTGTGCTGCGGGAAAATCTCGCCGAAGTTTTGTACGCCGTCGCGCAATTCCGCCGCGCTCAGCGTCTGATCGCGGATCACCAGCACCGAATGCTCGACGAAGGCCCGGTTCAGCCTCTCCTTGCTGTCCGCATCGAGCGGTTGCGACAGATCGACCCCGCGCGCCTCGATACCGGTATGTTCCGACAGCGGCGACAGTTCCAACGCCATATCCCCTACCCCATATAGAACGGACGGCCCGCATCACGCAGCCACATACGCACCAGATGCCGGCGGCGCTCGGGCTCCGGCCAGTCGCGGAAGGCAGTGCGGCGGTGGGCAAGCCGCCTGTTGTTGACAATCTGAATCTGGCCGCGCGCGAAGGTGAAATCCTTGCCGAGGCCGCTCCGCTCCGAGACGCGCTGCAGCGCCTGAATCGCCTCGCGGGTCTCGTCGTCCATTTCTATGCCGCGCATCTCATAACCATGTTCGACCCGGCGCGGGTTGAAATAGGCGGTGATGCGGTCTCCGTCGGATTCGAAGACCGGCTTGTGCGACCAGCGCTGGTCGTCCGGTGCGTGCTCCCCCTGGCGGTCGTAATAGAAGGGCTGATACAGCCGCGGCAGCAGGTCGGGTGCCTCTTCGAGCAGCAGATTGTAGACGGTCTCCAGGCTGATCAGGCCACTCATCCCGCCCTTCTTCGCCGTCTGCAGGCAAAGCAGCCCGACAAAGTCCGGCGGCAGATTGAAGGTGTTGTCGCAGTGATAGCTTTGCCCGCCATTGGTCTTGGACGACCGGATACCGCTGCCCGCGGTCGATTTCTTGCCTGTGTCCAGCACGTCATAGACCATCGTGCCGGTCCAGGCCTGAGCCACTGGCCGGCCGGTCATGGACATCAGCAGCCAATAGAGCTTCTTGGAGATATCTTGGTCGAGACGGTCGACAGGCAACCGGTCTACCACCGCGAAACCGATGCCGTGTTCCAGCTGCTCGCGGACACTTGCCATGGTCGCCTGGCAGTCCGGCATATCCACATTGCTGACCTTCAGAGCTTCGATCGGCAACGGATTGGCCGCCAGTTCTTCCGCCGTGCGGTCGATCTCCGCCCGGCAGGCCGTGTCGAGTTCGACGAGCCCGTCATTGTCCAACAGGGTGTCGGCCCGCCATGTCGCCGGGCTGTCGATGGGGACTTCCCGCATCGCTGTCATCGCTCATCCCAACCGTCTGATTGTGCGTTACCGAAATAATAGAACCGGGTTCAGAAAAACACGACTCCGACCACCGAACCGGCGATCAGGATACCCAGCACCGTGCGCCGGAACAGCAGCTCATCGATCCCGCGGACCAGTCGACTGCCCGCATAGATCGCGCCGAAATAGAACGGCATCAGGGTGAGCGCGCGCCACAGTTCCACCTCGGTCACCGCCCCGCCGAAAACCAGGGTCGCGACCAGCACCAGCCCGCTGAAGAAACTCCACAGGATAATGTTGGCGCGGCTGTTCTGGGCGCTGTCCGGCCCGGCAAAGAGAAACAGGGGTGCGATCGCACCGATATAGGCGGCGCTCAGAAAACCGCCGCTCAGGACACCCACACCGGTCAGCGCCGCAGGCCCCAGCGGCTTCGCGTACCGCCACCCGAACAGCATCGCCGTTGCCACGCCGATGACCGCAATGATGATGAAATTCTTCATGATCGCCGGATCGGCGACCAGCAGCAGATAACTGCCAAAGGGCATGCAGGTGAGCGTGCCGAGTATAAGCGGGACGCTAACCCGCCGTGAGCCCCGTCGCAGCGCCTCCGGCACCAGAACCACGACGCCGGCCATGTCGACCAGCAAGATGGTGACGACGGCGGTCACCGGCCCGAACAGAATCGTCAGGACCGGCAGCATGATCATCGGTCCGGCGAATCCGGCATAGCCGCGCACGATACCGCCGACGATGGTCGCGGCGATCGCGATCGACAGGAAAAGTGGATCCGGCACGGCGGTCAGCGATGGCGAGGGAAAGAATACACCCCGCCATTGTTCATATTCGCCCGGTCGGCGCCAGCGCCCCGGTTATTCTAAGAGATCGGTCAGAATTATCGCGGAAGACTTTCGTGTCGGGCAGTTCTTTGAATGAAGCCTGACAGGCCCCCAAGGCGAAGCCTAATACGAAGATGCCAGCCACAAGGCTCAATCTGCGTCGGATCAACTGCATCACAATTTCTCCTGTGAGATGGCCGCCAGCGCGACCGTAATCGATTAATCAGGAGATGGTCAGGCCGGACGAAAATTCCAGGCAAAGAGACACGTATATGGTTAACGGGCGCGGCGTTTCTCGCCCGCGAGACGCACCGCCTGCACGATTTCCGGATAGGCGCCGCAACGGCAAAGATTGCCAGACAGGTAATGCTTGATCTCGTCGTCATCGGGATCCGGGTTTTCGTCCAGCAACTGTCTGGTCATCAGCACGAACCCCGGCGTGCAGTAGCCGCACTGGAAGGCGCCGATCTCGATGAAGGCTTCCTGCTCCGGGCTCAATTCTTCGCCGTCGGCCAGCCCTTCCACCGTTTGGACGTCCGATCCGTCCGCGAACGCCGCAAGCGCCAGGCAACTCGTCACCGCCGCACCGTCGATCAGCACGGTGCAGCAGCCGCACAGCCCCTGCCCGCAGCTTTCCCGCGCGCCGAACAGGCCGAAACTCTCCTGCAGCACTTCCGTCAGGTTCTGATGGGTGCCGACATCCGCCGTCACCGGACGGCCGTTCAGGGTGAAATTGATCGTATGCCGGCTCATCTCAATCCTCCTCCAACGGGGCGCCGTCTTTCGCACGCAACGCGCGGAAGATCGCCTCCGCCGTAATGGGCATTTCCGCGATCCGCACGCCGACGGCATCCTCAATCGCGTTGGCGATTGCTGGCGACACGCCGAAGGTGCCGGATTCGCCCGCCCCCTTGGCGCCGAACGGTCCGTTATGCTGTTCCGCTTCGATCATCCCGTTCTCCATTATCACCGGCATATCGAAGATACCCGGCACCTTGTAGTCGGCCAGTGACGGGTTGGTCAGTTGCCCGTTCTCCAGGATCATCCGCTCCGTCGTCGTGAATCCGAGCTGCATGACAGCGGCCCCGGAAAGCTGAGTTTCCACGACGGCCGGATTGATCGGCTTGCCCACGTCGCAGACATTGATCATGCGCAGGATCGTGAACTGGCCGGTTTCCGTATCGACTTCGACTTCCGCCCCCGTCGCGCCGATCATCCAGAACGGTGTGGCGTTCGGCGACAGGCCCGTCTCCGGATCGGTCGGCGCGTAATCCGGCTTGAAATTCGCGGTGCCGACGATAGTACCCGCGCGCATCCCGAACTTCTTTATGAAGAGTTCTGGCAGCGGCGCGTTCGACCCTTCCGGCATCCCGACCTCTTCGGCCATCGCAACGAGTTTTTCCTTGGCATCCGCGGCGGCGAGTCTAACCGCGTGTCCCATATGAAACGTCGAACGGGAGCCCAGGGTGGACATGTCGTAGGGGGTCACATCGGTGTCGGGATTGACGACCCGGATTCGGTCGAGCGGGATGTCCAGGACCTCAGCGGCGATCTGCGCCATCGCCGTGTCCGAGCCCTGCCCCATATCGACCGTACTGCAATAGACGATGACGCTGCCATCGGCGTTGACACTGACGATGGCGCTGGAGGTGGTCGGTGAAATCGAGGCCTTGAACCCGATCGCCACGCCGCGGCCGCGGCGCTTCGCCCCCTCACCTTTGTCATAGGGCCGATCCCAGCCGAGCCGCCGTGCGGTCTCGTCAAGCACCGGTTCGAACTCGCCATCCTTGACGATCGTGCCGACCGCTTGCGGCCGGCCGTCGCGCAGGATATTGCGCTTGCGGAAAACAATCGGATCGATGCCGAGCTCGCGCGCAATGATGTCCGTGTGGCTTTCATAGGCCCAAACGAGCTGCGGGATGCCGAAGCCACGCAGGGCGCCGGCGGGCGGGCGATTGGTGTAGAGGGCGAAGGAGTCGATATCGATATTCTCGATATCGTACGGCCCGGCAGCGGTAAAGCCGGATTTTTGCGTCACCCGAGGCCCGATATCGGCATAGGCGCCGCCATTCCACCAGACCTCGCACTTACGGCCCACGATCCGGCCGTCATCGTCGACGGCGCTGCGGATACGGAAGGTGCTGGGGTGTTTGGTGATGGTATAGAACTGCTCTTCCATGGTCTGCGCCACCCGCACCGGACGGTGCGCCAGCATCGACAACGCCAGGGCCAGCGCCTCCACCTTCACATAGACCTTCGCCCCGAATCCGCCGCCGAGATGGCCCGTGCGCACCCGGACATTGCTCTCCGGCCAACCGAGCAGCCGAGACAGCTCGTAGCGCACGAAGGACGGGCTTTGCGTCGAGGAATGAATGATCGCCCGGTCATGCGTCACGTCGGCGATAGCGACGATCGGCTCGAACGGCGTATGCATGGTCTGCTGGGTGCGGAACGTATGCTCGAATACGTGCACCGCCTCCGCGAAGGCCTTGTCCGCATCCCCCAGCCGCAGATGGAAATCGAGCGCCACATTGGTGTCGCGGCGGCCCGACAGATGTTTCAAATCGGCGAAGGTGCCCGCGGGCTTCAGTTCTTCATGCACGATCGCTTCGGAATCCAGCGCCTCGATCTCGTCATAGACCGCCGGCAGTTCCTCATAGTCCACGACGATAAGCCGCGCCGCGCGTTCCGCGATATGCGGGTCGGCCGCCAGTACCGCCGCCACAGGTTCGCCGAAATGGCGAACCTTGTCGAGCGCCAGTATCGGCTGATCGTGAAAGGCCGGCCCGTAATAGGGCTCCGGCAGGACAGTCTTCACGTCCTCGCCGGTCACCACCATATGCACGCCCGGCATCGCGGCCGCCGCGCTGACATCGATCGAGTTGATGCGGCCATGACCGATTGGACTGCGATGGATCTTGGCGTGCAGCATCGAGGGCAGCCGCAGATTGTAGATATAGTCGGCCCGGCCAGTGACCTTGGCGTGGCCTTCGAGACGGCCGTAGGATTGTCCGACCGTCGTGGTGCTGGTCTCCGCCATCAGGCTTCCCTCCCCGTCGCCTGCCGGATCGTGCGTCCGGTGAAAACGCGGATCAGTTCGCGCTTGTACGCCGCCGAGCCGCGCGCGTCGCTGTGAACCTCCGCTTCCGCAGCAGCCGCCTCGCCGGCTCTGTTTATGGCCGCGTCACTCAGCGCCTCACCTTGCAGTGCCGCTTCAACCGACGTCAGCCGCCGCGGCGTGTCCGTTGCCGCCCCGATCGCGACCCGGGCACCCGAAACGCTATCGCCCTGCATGTCGAGAGCGACTGCGATACCCAGCGCCGGCCAATCGTCGGCGGAGCGGGTCGTGTGTTTCAGATAGGCGGTGTGCGCCGCGGCAGCCGGCACGTTTACTTCCACGATCAATTCGTCCGGTGCCAGTGCCGTTTCCAGATAGCCCTGGAACAGGTCTTCTACCGCGATCGTCCGCTCGCCGTTCGGTCCCGCGATCGCAAGCGTCGCCCCGAGTGCAATCAGGACCGGCGGCAGATCGAGATGCGGATCGCCATGCGCCAAATGTCCGCCTAAACGCGCGACGTTGCGCACCCGGACGTTGGAGAGGCGCCGCATGGTGTGCGCGATAACCGGCGCGCGTTCGGCCACCACCGGCAACATTTCAAGCTGCCGTAAGGGCGTGACAGCGCCGATGCGCAGCCCGCCATCCGCCGTCGCCGCGACCTCCGAATAGCGAGGTTCGATCCCGCGCAGGCTGATCAGCTTCTGCGGCTCGTACAGCCCCATCTTCATCATCAGCATCAGCGCCGTGCCCCCCGCGATCGGCCGTATTGCCGTATCGTTGGGGTCCAGCAGCGCGATCGCCTCCGCCAGGCTCGCCGGCTGGGCCAGTTCGAATGGCGTCAAAGCAACCCTCCCCTTTCTATTCCGGTGCGATACTAGCGACGGCCACCGGGCGCGTCGAACAGCCCGCGCGACACCCCGCCGACTTGCACCCACGGGTTGGGTCGGCTACCCCATTCGCAGGCATTTCGGGGTTGACGGCATGACGGCACAAGAACGGAAAGCGAATTACGACGTCCTGATCATCGGCGCGGGCATCGCGGGCATGTACATGCTGCACCGGCTGCGCGAGATCGGGCTGACGACGCGGGTGCTGGAGGCCGGCACCGATGTGGGCGGAACCTGGTACTGGAACCGCTATCCCGGCGCGCGCTTCGACTCCGAGAGCTATAGCTACGGTTATTCCTTCTCCAAAGAACTGCTCGAGGAATGGGAGTGGAGCGAGCACTTTTCGCCGCAGCCGGAAAACCTGCGCTACTGCAACTTCGTCGCCGACAAGTTCGATCTGCGCCGCGACATGGATTTCAACAGCAAGGTCACCGCGGCCCATTTCGACGATGATGCCAACCTGTGGACGCTGGAGACCGAGGACGGCAGACGCCGCTCCGGCCGCTTCCTGATCACGGCGATCGGCGTGTTCGCCAAGCCGATGATGCCGGCGATCGACGGTATCGACAGCTTCAAGGGCGAGGCCTATCACACCGCTACCTGGCCGCACGATCCCGTCAGTTTCGCGGGCAAGCGGGTCGGCGTGATCGGCACCGGGGCCACCGCCGTGCAGCTCATCCAGGAAGTCGCCAAGACGGCAGCCCACCTGAACGTGTTCCAGCGCACGCCGAACTGGTGCGCGCCGCTGCACAACCGGCCGATCACGGCGGAAGAGCAGCAGGAGATCAAGGCGAGCTACGACGAAATCTTCAAGAAGTGCCGCGCCTCCTATGCCGGTTTCATGCATGACTCAGACCGACGCCGCGCCTTGCAGACCGATGCGGCGGAGCGCGAAGCGTTCTACGAAAAACTCTATGGCGAGCCGGGATTCGGCATCTGGATGGGCAATTTCCGGGACGTGCTGGTCGATGAGGAGGCCAATAGGACGATCAGCGAATTCGTGGCCCGCAAGATCCGCGAACGGGTGGACGATCCGGCCATAGCCGACAAGCTGGTGCCGACCAACCACGGCTTCGGCACCCGGCGCGTGCCGATGGAGACGCGCTACTACGAGGTCTACAACCAGGACAATGTGCGGCTGATCGATTTGCGCGAGACGCCGATCGAACGGATAACGGAAACGGGCATCGACACGTCGGCGGATGCGCACGACCTCGACATGATCGTCTACGCGACCGGCTTCGATGCGGTGACCGGCGGTTATTCGCAGATGGATATTCGCGGGACCGGCGGGCAGGCGCTGACCGACAAATGGGCGGACGGGGTGCGCACCTTCCTCGGTCTGCAGGTCGAAGGCTTTCCCAACATGTTCACCCTCGTCGGCCCGCACAACGCGGCCAGCTTCTGCAACATCCCGCGCTGCATCGAACAGAATGTCGACTGGATGGCCGACCTGATGGCCAAGGTGAAAGCGGACGGGCTCGCCCGTGTGGAGAGCACGGCGGACGCCGAAGCGGAGTGGACGGCGCATGTCCATCTGATGGCGCAGCGCATGCTGTTCAGCAAGACCAACAGCTGGTTCACCGGCATCAATTCCAACCTCGAAGGCCGCGACCAGCGCTCGGTCCTGCTCTACGCCGGCGGCGCGCCCGGCTACCGCGACAAATGCGACGAGGTCGCGGCGGCGGGCTATGCCGGGATGGTGCTGCGCTAAAAGTGGCCAGGCCCCTCCGCGAGGTCGTTCGCTTTATAAAGTTGAAGCAATTTTAATAAAATTGTTACCACCAAGGAATTTATGGACAATTTCTGGGGTTAACAAAAATTGAGCCGATTTACGTTTTTCATATTACCCCTCCTTATCCCCGCCATAACCGCCGCCGCCAGCGCCCGGGCCGACGTCTGGACATCGCTCACCCGCGTCGCCGACGGGACGGTGAATTGCATGGTCTCCGACACCGCAAACAGCGACCGGTCCGGCCATGTCCATTTCCTGTGGACGAAACCGCGCAACAGCGCGCCTTACTGGAAAGCCACCGTCGGGATTATTCCGGAATACGACCCCATTCCCGTGATGGCTTACTACGACCGGGTGACCGACTATCAGGAACTGACCGTCGAAGGCCGCACGTTCGCTGCGCGCGATCGCGCGTTCTCGAACAAAGAGGCGCTGGAAATCATTTCGACGCTGAAGCGAGCGCAATCCTTCTCCTACGCCTTCGACGGTTTCGTATGGCGCGACCGAGCGTCCCTCGCGACCGGCAACTTCGCGCAGGCGATCGAAGACTGCGAGCGAACCAGCGGTTAGCGGTTATACCGTCGGTCCGTCCCCGGCGACGGTGGTACGGACCATATAGCGTTTCTCCGCCACACTCTCGAACGGCGTCGCGCGGTGCAGGACAGCGCGGTTGTGCCACATCACCAGGTCGTGCGGCCGCCAGACATGGCTGTAGATGAAGCGCTCCTGCGCCGCAAACGCCATCAGTTCATCGATCAAGGCCCGGCCCTCTTCTGCCGTCATCCCTTCCACGGCGGCGCAATGCGCGCCGAGATAGAGCGACTTTCCATGGGCGCCGTGCTCCAGCACCATGGCCTGCCGCACCGGCGGCAACGCCGTCCGTTCTTCGGCCGTCACCAGATGCGGCGCGATCTTGGCGCGGCCGTAGGCGAAATTGTGAATACCGACCCGCCCTTCGATACGCCGCTTCAATGCTTCGGGCAGCGCGGCATAGACCGCCCGCATCGAAATGAATTCGGTATTCCCACCCGATGACGGCAAGATGCGTGCCGAAAGCAAGGACGCGCGCGCCGGGACGGGTTTGAACGAACTGTCCGTATGCCAGTGTTGATTGGCCTTGTTGTTCAGCACCTGGCGGCCCTGCGGCGGTTCGATTTGCCCGTCAGCCCCGATATTGGTCAGCACGATCAGGGCGCTGCCGGCGCCGGGTGTACCGACCTTCGTCGTCTCCAGCGGGCCGAAGCGCTTGCTAAATGTGATTTGCTGATCGTCGGTGATGTCCTGACCGCGGAAAACCAGCACCAGATCCCGCTCGAACGCCGCCTCTATGGCAGCCATGGTGTCCCCCGACGGCGCCGACGACAGGTCGAGACCGGTGACTTCCGCGGCGAAGAGCGGCCGTAGGGGCTTAATGCTAACCATGGTCAGGTTCTACGAAGCCGCAGCCCCGAGGACAAGCAACGGCCAGCCTTGGCCGAAAAGACTCGGATTGGTAAGTTTCGACAACAGACCGGCTATCAAGGGACCAGTACATGTCAGTCCTCGAAATCGTGCAGATACCGACCCGCCGCGACAACTATGTCTACCTGCTGCGCGACGCGGAAACGGGCAGCATCGGCGTCGTCGATCCTTCCGATGCCCAACCGGTCATGGAGGAACTCGACCGGCGCAGTTGGCAGCTCACCCATATCCTCAACACCCATCATCACGGGGATCACACGGGCGGGAATGTCGAGCTGAAAGAGCGGTACGGCTGCACCATCGTCGGGCCCCGTGCGGATCATGCGCGTATTCCCGGCATCGATGTCCAGGTCGGCGACAGCGACCGCTACGCGTTCGGCGAAGCCAGAGCGGAAGTGTTCGACGTTCCGGGACACACGCACGGCCATATCGCGTTCTGGTTCGCGGAAAGCGAGGCGCTGTTCTGCGGAGACACGCTGTTCGCACTCGGCTGCGGCCGGGTCTTCGAGGGGACCTTCGAGCAGATGTGGGCATCGCTGACCAAGCTACGCGCCCTGCCGGATACGACGCGGGTCTATTGCGCGCATGAATACACGCAGGCGAACGCGCGTTTCGCCCTAACCGTCGAAACGGGCAATCAAGCGCTGAAAGACCGGGCCGCGGAAGTGGATGCCCTGCGGACCGCCGACAAGCGCACAGTGCCTTCCCTGCTGGGTATCGAGAAGGCAACCAATCCGTTCCTGCGCGCCGACGAGCCTTCCGTCGCACGGGCTGTCGGACTGCCGAACGCGGGACCAGTTGACGTTTTCGCCGAAGTCCGTGAGCGGAAAGACAATTTCTGACGCCGCTCAATCGGCAGCGCCGAAACTCGCTTTGTGACGGTCCATCTGCTCCTCGTAGCCCGCGCGATAGCCTCCATAAGCGACCTCGTGTGCTTTGATAGCGTCCGCGGGTGACAGCGTCCGCGGATCGGGTTCCAGGTCGAAATGGCCGAAGCGGTCTTCGCCCCGGATCAGGGTCGCCGGCATGCGCATCGATCCCGTGTGGCGCACATGCGCCGGGATGTAGCTGATACCGAAACCGATGCGCCGGTCATCGGCGCGGTTCGGTCCGGACTGATGCAGGACGCGGGTATGATGGCAGGAGAATGAGCCCGCCGGCACCGGCACGAGAACACCGCCTGCCGCGTCGAAAGGTTCCGCGACGGTTTGATTTCCGTGATTGATGCTGTTCGGCAAGACCTTGGCGGCATGATGCAGCTGCCCGAGGGACGAACTGCCCGGCAGGAACTCCATGCAGCCGCTTTCCACAGACGCGTCGGAAAGTGCGACCCAGGCGCTGACATGCTCCTGCGGCTCCAGACCGAAATAGGTCGAATCCTGATGCCAGGAGGTGATCCCGTCCGCACCGGCCTCCTTGATGAAGAAGGTTGCGTTGAAGGCCAGGATATCGGGACCGATCAAATCCTCGACCGCATCGACGATCGCCGGATGCCGCACCAGCTCCGCCGCCCAGGGAAAGCGGACGTGCAGTTTGCGGCCCTGCATAGGCGGCAATGCGGTGAGCCGCGCACCCAGATTGGCCTCATGGTCCTCCAAGGCTGCCCGGAAGCGGGCAACCTCGTCTGGTGTCAGCGCCGGCTGCGCGGCCAAGTATCCGTCGCGCCCATAGTCGGCGACCTGCATTTCCGTCAGCTTTTTCATCGTATCGTTTCTCCGGCCACCCTCCGCACTATACTGCGCAACTCCACCGTGCCGCCATTTCCTGGCGGCCGGTTGACCCGGCGGGTCCCGTCCTGTTCACTTCCGGCCGCTAATCACCCACAAGAATTCTATCCGATTGGAGAAACCATGGACCCCAGGATCGTCTTCGTGACCGATTTCCCCGTTGCCGCCGACCGGGCGCGCGAGATGGCCCCTTCGGGATTCGAATTGGCCGTCGTCCCGGCTCGCAGCGCTGAATATGTCGAAGCGATGAAGGATGCAGAATATCTGGTCGGGTTCGTTGACGGTCTGGTCGATGATGAGCTGTTCGCCGCCGGTCCCAATCTGAAGCTTATCCAATTGCTCAGCGCCGGCTACGACAAGGCGGATATCAATGCTGCGCGCAAGGCCGGCGTACCGATCTGCAACAATGGCGGCGCAAATTCCGTCGCTGTTTCCGAACACGCTCTGCTGCTGATGCTCGCCGTCTCACGCCAACTCGTCTATCAGCACCGCACTGTGACCGCAGGAAATTGGCGCGGCAACAGCACGCCGGAACTGCATGAGCTACGCAATCGCACCCTCGGCATCATCGGGTTAGGGACAATCGGCAAGAAAACGGCGCGCCTCGCCACCGCCTTCGGCATGGAGATCCTTTATTACGACATCGCACGCCTGACGGAGGACCAGGAAGATTCGCTGGGTGTCCGGTTCCGATTGCTGCGTGAACTGCTGCGCGAATCCGACGTCGTCACACTGCACACACCGCTGAACGCTTCCACGCGCCATTTAATCGGTTCCGAAGAGCTCGCCCTGATGAAGGAGACCGCGATCATCGTCAACACGGCGCGAGGCCCGGTGATCGACGAGACAGCACTTTATGAGGCGCTGTCGTCCGGCAAGATCGCAGCGGCCGGTCTCGACGTCTTCGACCAGGAACCGCCGGAGCAGGACAACCCGCTGTTCGGTCTCGATAATGTGATCCTGACCGCGCATATGGCGGGCCCGACCTACGAAAGCAACAAAGCGCGGGTGCGGAACGCCTTCGACAATGTTCAGCGGGTCGCGCGCGGCAGTGCGCCGCTTTGGGTCATCCCAGAGCTGGAGGACTAACGCGTTCGATAATTCCGTCGAGATCGACGGCGGTTGGTAGCGCACCGTAGGCGCCGGCCCAGCGGTCGCCCAGCCGAGAGGCGCAAAAGGCGTCCGACACTGCGGCTGGTGCGTAACGAACCAGCAACGCCCCTTGCAGGGCGATGGCCATCAGCTCGGTCAGAG
>CAJWOT010000074.1 GCA_913044215.1 uncultured Rhodospirillaceae bacterium
GCTGGGAGGCCGGGATCGATCCCGCGCCGCTGCTCGACGCGGCGCTGTCGCCCGAGATCCAGGCGATCTACGACGCGAACACGCAGGAAGCGATCGAACGCTCGATCTTCGGCTCGCCGACCTATTTCGTCGGGGGTGACATGTTCTACGGCCAGGACCATTTGGAGCTGGTCGAACGCGCCCTGGTGAAACCGTTTTCCGGATCCTGGCCGAGATGAGTATTCTGTCGCCGAGACTTGCATAACCGGAGGTGAGGCCATGATCCAGGTGAACCCGCTGTCCGACACGAATTTCTTCGCTGAAGTGACCGGCGCCGATCTGAAGCGGGATGATGACGAACAGTTCGCTGCAATCAAAGCCGCCCACCTGAAGCATGGGGTGATCGTAATCCGCGGCCAGTCGATGACGCCGGACGATCAGATTCGCTTCTCGCGCCGTTTCGGGCCGCTGGCGATCCACGTGCTGGAGGATCAGCTGCTCGAAGGGCACCCGGAAATCCTGCTGGTCTCGAACAAGACCGAGGACGGGCGCTATGTCGGCCTACCGGACGCCGGCCGCTTCTGGCACACCGACCAATCCTATGAGGAAAAACCGGCGCTCGGCTCGCTGCTCTTCGCGATCGAAGTCCCGGCGGACGGCAGCGGCGACACCTGGTTCTGCGACATGACATCGGCCTATGACGCGCTGACCGACGACATGAAGACGCGGCTCGACGGGCTGCGCGGCAAGCATATCTATAATCACAGCCACGAGAACTTCAGCCTCAACGGCGAACAGCAGGACCGGCTGCCGGGTTACGACCACCCGCTCGTGCGCACCCACCCGGAAACCGGCCGCAAGGCGTTATATCTCGGCGGCAAGCTGTTGAAATTCATCGTCGGGATGGACGAGACGGAAAGCGTCATGCTGCTCAATGATTTGTACGGCCACTGCCAGGACGACCGCTTCATCTACAAGCACAAATGGCGCCAGGGCGACCTGGTGTTTTGGGACAATCGCTGCACCATGCACTATGCACAGCCGTACGATGACAAGCGCTACACGCGGCACATGCACCGTACGACCGTGCAGGGCGACCGGCCGGCCTAACCTCAACGCCCTTTGTAGGGAGATAGGTAGTCCGGCATCGGCGTGTCCGGATCGAGACGGTCATCGGCAACGGGCTTACCGTAATTGTGCAGCGCCGGGACGGCACCGGACAAAACCTCGACATTGGCATAGTCCTCTTCGTCATCGACCGGCGGCCCGGTGCGGATCTTGGCGGCGGCTTCTTCGATCTCAATCGCCATCAAGCAGGTCGCCTTCATCTCCTGTTTGTAGTTCTCCCGGCAGGCATCCCAGCGCCGGGGCTACAGCGCTTCCATGCATTTTGTAAAGTGCGTCCCGACCGCCTGGGCCCGTCCAAACGCCATCACGGTGCAGTAGTTGACGCTGTGACGGTGCGGCGAGTGGGCCAGGAGATAGCCGTCGAAGATCCCGCGGTCACGCAGGCCGGAAATCCCGTCCGCACGGCGCACAGCATCCTGCTGGCCCTGGAGCCGAGCCAATAGAACATGTCCGCGTCGCGCCAATGCATGGTCGGCGTCACATAGGGCTGTTCGTCGATCGCGTAGCCGACATGGCAGAAGCTGAACGTCACCGCCTTCCTGACCAGCGGCATTGTCGGCGCGACGGAGAATCTGCTGGGCGACCCCTATGAGGACGCCACGGGCAACCAATATAACGTGTTGTCGATCCAGCCGGTGATCGTGCTTGCCGCCGACGCGCAGCGCCTCCAGACGATATACAACCGCGCCATGGGTCGCGGCGTGCGCCTGTCGCTGTATATCGACGACATTTTCGAGACCGGCTACAACGCGGCCAACAGCGCCACCGTCAAAACCCGTCAGCCGGACGACATGCCGATCGCGGGGCTGCCACTACGCGACGAAAAATGATCGTCGACAAGATCACCAAGGGCGCAAAGTGCACGGCTAAGGATGCCGCGCCCCGCTCGCGTTCGCTAAATCTCCGCCAGCAGACCCGGGCTCGCGTCGGCCTCGCCGCGCTCGACCTTCTTGACGGCGGCGATCAGGGCCTCGTTGGCCGGCGTCTCGATACCGACCTCTCGGCCCTTCTGCACCACGAGACCGTTCATGAAATCGATCTCCGTGCGGCGGCCCTTCATCATGTCCTGCCCCATCGAGGGCCGGGCATTCGGATTCCCCTTGCCCGCGGTGGTGATGTAGTTGTCCTCGACGATCTTGCGCGACTCGCTGTCGCCCTCGGCCGCCGCGACATAGACGTCCGCTTCCAGACCGCCCAGCTTCTCCAGGGCGAACCCGGAGGCGCGGCCGACGCGGATGCATTCCGAGATCAACTTCATCTTGACGTCGCGCAGATGCGGGTCGGCGGCAATCGCCGCGCCGCCCAGCCCGGTGCTGGCGGACACGCCGTTACTGCTGCCGTTCAGGCACAGCTTGCTCCAGCGTTCGCCCCACAGGTTGGTCGTGACCATCGAACTGTCGGTGTAGCCGCACAGCCGAGCCACTTCCCGGGTGCGTTCGGTCTCGGTGCCATGCACCTCGCCGGCCCGAAAGACGGTGTGCGAGTTGCCGTGGACCGGCACATTGCGGTTGACGTGGGCCGGACCGCGCAATTCAACCGAAATCTTCGCCGCGATGCAGCCGACCACCTTGCCCCAGCCGACGATGCCGGCGATGAATTCCTCGTTCATGCAGTTCTGCAGCGAGACGACGAAGCCGTCCGGCGCCAGATAGGGCTTGATCAGATAAGTGGCCATCTCCGTCTCGTAGGACTTCATGCAGACGAAGGCGATATCGACCGGCCGGTCCTTCGACAGGGCCTGCACGTCAGAGAAATGCATCGCGTTTACGGGAACGGTGAACTCCTCCGCCTCGGTCACGCCCGTCAGATGCAGCCCGTCGGCACGCATCTTCTCGACATGCTCCGGCCAGCCATCGATGAAGGTCACATCTTCGCCATTCTTGACCATGAAGGCGCCGACCTGCGCACCGACCGCGCCGGCCCCGACGATTGCGATTTTCAATCCCATCTTTCTCTCCAATGTTTTTTCCGCCGCGCCCTACAGACCCGCGACGTTGCTCGCGTCCGGGGTGAGTTCGCCGCGTTCGCAGCGTTTCACCAGATCGACCATCGCCGCGTTCATCGGCGTTGGGATGCCAACCTCCGCCCCCTTGTCGCAGACGAACCCGTTCATCGCGTCGATCTCGGTCTTGCGTCCCTTGATCATATCCTGCCCCATGGACGGGCGGGCGCTGTCGCTGCGGTTCGGGATCTCCGCTAAGAGCAACTCCTCGATCTCCTGCAGCGCCTTCTTGTCGCCTTCCGCGGCGGCGTACCATTGCTCGGCCGTGGTGCCCTTCTTGGTCTGCACGACAAAGCCGAGAGCGCGGCCGACCCGAAGCGTCTCCGCGGTAAGCCTGATATTGACCGATCGCACTGCATCGTCACGCACCATGTCGTTGCCGCCTAAACCGGTGCAGGCGGACAGGCCGTTATGGCTGGAATTGATCACCAGCTTGGTCCAGCGCTCGCCCCAGATATCGGTCGTCACCTTGGAACTGTCCGTATGGCCTACCAATTCCGCGATCTCCTCAACCCGTTCCGTGACCCGGCCATGCAGTTCGCCGGCGCGAAACACCGTGTAGCTGTCGCCGCGAATCGGGACGTGACGGCGCACCAGCGCCGGGCCTTCGAGACCGCAGCTGATCGTGCTGGCGATGCAGCCGATGACCCGGTGCGCCCCGACCACATCGGCAATCGCCTCTTCGTTGATCGCATTCTGCAGCGAGACGACGAAGCCGTCCGGCGCCAGATAGTCGCGGATCAGCGCCGCGGCGAACTGGGTCTCGTAGGACTTCACGGAGATGAATGCGATGTCGATCGGGCCGTCCTTCGGCAGGTTCGAGACCTCGCAGATATTGATCGCCTTAACGGGTACCTCGTGACTTTCGGCGTCCGTGGTGCCGCGCAGGCTAAGACCCTCCGCATTCATTTTCTCGACATGTTCGGGCCAGGCGTCGATCAGAGTGACGTCGGCGCCGCTGCGCACCATGTGGCCGGCGACGTACCCGCCGACGGCGCCGCTGCCGACCATTGCAATTCGCTTGGTCAAAGGAATTCCTCCCCGCTGTGTCTTATCCTGCTTGCGTTCAGCTTAGACCCTGACATGGGCCAGCGCCAATCAGTCGCGGAACAGCGCCCGTCCCGCGCTGATTGCCTTGGATCCATCTGCCGCGATCACTTCATAGACCGCCCCCTGCCCCGTTCCGGCATGACGGACGGTGATATCGGTGCCCGGGATGACCATCCCGGTGAAACGGCCGGTGAAGCGCGCGAGCCGCGCCGGGTCGCCGCCGAGCCGGTCGGCCACCACCTCCCGCACCGCCAAGGCCCAGGTGGCCGTGCCATGCAGGATGATATCCGGCAGCCCGGCAGCCAACGCGACCGCGCGCTCGGTGTGGATCGGGTTCCAGATATCGGCGCATTCCGTATAGAGGTGCGGCATTTCCCGCGGGATCGGGATGACCGTCTCGGTCCAGTCGCCGGGCGGCGTGTCATCCGGCCAACCGGGCGCGTCTTCCTTGACCTGATCGTCCCCATTGACCGCGACATCCCGGCTGATCCCGGTCGTATGAGTCGTGGCGACCTTCTCGCCATCCGCAGTGGTCAGATCGATCCGTGTCATGGTCAGCGCACCCGGCTTGATGCGCCGGACTGCCACCATCTCGCCGCTCACACGGATACGTTCGCCGGGCCGGATCAGCCGGTGGAACTGCGTGTCTTGCACCGCATGCACGCCGCGAATCGTTTCGTCCGGTGTCGCACCGAAGGCAGGCGTGGTGCGGATATCGCGGGATGCCGGCCATTCCAGAGAGACCACATAAGCCGGCGGCGCCACGATCCCGCCGTCTCGCGCATCGTCGAAATAGACATCCGCCGTCTCGCCCATCCCCGCCGCATAGGCAAGGCATTTACGGGCATCGACATCCACGTCATAGGGTTCGACGGGGCTTCCGACGGCAGCGGCGTTGATCGGCATGGCTGGGCTCCCAGAGAAAATTGAGCCTCTAGCTTAGCTGCCGCCGATGGGCGGTCAATCGGCGTCGGCGCGGCCCAGCGAGTCCCGCAAGCCCGCGATCTCCTGCCGCAGTGCGGCGATTTCCTGCCGCAGCTCCTCCGTGTTCGCTTCCATCTCCCGTTCGGTCTCGTCCTCTTCCTGACGATGCTGGGTCTGCATCGCATCGACGATGACGCCGATGAACAGGTTGATGACGGCGAAGCTGGTGATCAGGATGAAGGGGATGAAGAACGCCCAGGCCCATGGATGCTCCGCCATCACCGGCCGAACGATGCCCATCGACCAGCTTTCCAGCGTCATGATCTGGAACAGCGAGTACATCGAGGCTCCGACGTTACCGAACCATTCCTGGAACCCGGCGCCGAAGAAATTGGTCGCCAGAACGGACGCGACATAAAAGATCAGGGCGATCAGGCCGACGATCGACACCATTCCGGGAATTGCGGTGATCAGCGCCTGGATGACGTTACGCATCGCCGGCACCACCGACATCAGTCGCAAGACGCGCAGAATGCGCAGGGCGCGCAGAACCGCCAGTGGCCCCGATGCCGGCAGCAGTGCGATACCGACGATGAGAAGGTCGAATACGTTCCAGCCATCCCGGAAGAAGCGTAACCCGCGGGCAAAAAGCTTTGCAGCGATTTCCGCGACGAAGACGGTGAGCACGAACGCGTCGAAGGCGTGAAACAGGTGCGCCCGGCCCTCCATGATGGCGGGGGAAGTCTCCATACCCAAGGTGATGGCGTTCACGACGATCAGGGTGACGATAAAGGTCTGCACCTTCGGGTGATCGATGAACGCCCCGACCCGTTCTCTTATTGACATGAAATGATCCATACCGACCGGACAATTCAACCGCAACGCAAATAAGGTGCCGCGCCGCGCGGGTCAATATAAGCGATTGGCAAATTCACCGAAAATCCCAGCGTTTCCGCATGATTGGGGCGCTGCGCTGGCGATGTGCGTCCCCATGGTCAATAATAAAGGCAACCGATCAGCAACCGACCGGAGTGAACGATGGCCGACATCGCGGCGACCTCATCGGATGAATTCAGCTACAAACGCATCGGCGTGAAGCCGCTTGCCGGCGCGCTGGGCGCCGAAATCCAGGGCGTCGACATCGCCGCCGGGCTGGACGCGGAAGCCCAGGACGAAATCCACCGCGCATGGCTCGAGCATCAGGTCATCTATTTCCGCGACCAGCGCATGACGCCGGACGATCAGGTCGCCTTCGCTAAGCGCTTCGGCGAAATTCATCTCCACCTCTTCAACAAGGCGATGGACGACCATCCGGAGATCACGGAACTGCTGAAGACGCCGGAGATGCGCTACAACGCCGGCGGGCGCTGGCACTCCGACCAGATGTACACGCCGAAACCGGCCAAGATGACGATGCTTTATGCGCGCGAAATTCCGGAGGGCCGCGGCGACACCATGTTCTCCAACATGTATCTCGGTCACGAGACCCTTTCGGAAGGGATGAAGGCATCGCTGCAAGGGCTGCGCGCGGTCCATAACGGCGATAGCAAGAACCACCCGACCGGCAAGACCCGCGCCGAGCGCGTTCAGGACGGCACGATCCACCTACCGCAGATCGATCCGGGCAAACAGCAGACGATCTCGTCCCATCCGGTCATCCGGACGCATCCGGAAACCGGCCGCAAATTGCTGTATATCGGCGGCCACACCGAACGGTTCGACGGCTGGACCGAGGCGGAGAGCAAACCGCTGCTGGACTATCTGAAGGCGCATGCAACGCGGCCGGAATTCACCTGCCGTCTGCACTGGGCCGAAAACACGCTCACCATGTGGGACAACCGCTGCTGCCAGCATTTCGCGATCAACGACTATGACGGCTATCAGCGCCGCATGCACAAAATCATGGTGAAGGGCGACGCTCCCTTCTAGACGGTCCGCAACGAGGCAAAGCAAAACACATGAAATTCGGAATTTTCTACGAGCATCAACTGCCGCGCCCGTGGCAGGAGAGCTCGGAGTACGAGCTGCTGCAGAACTCCCTGACGCAGATCGAACTGGCGGACAAGCTTGGCTACGACTACGCCTGGGAGGTCGAGCACCACTTCCTGGAGGAATATAGCCATTCCTCAGCGCCGGAGGTCTTCCTCGGCGCGGCCAGCCAGCGGACGACGAACATCCGGCTCGGCCATGGCGTAATCCAGCTTCCGACCAACCAGCCGCATCGCGTCGCCGAACGGGTCGCGACCCTCGATCTGCTGTCGAAGGGCCGGGTCGAGCTCGGCATGGGCGAAGGGGCGGGGCCGGCGGAACTGCATCCCTTCGGCACACAGGTGCGCAGCAAGCGTGACCGCTGGGAGGAAGCCGTCAAGGCGATCATCCCGATGTTCACCAAGGAGAGCTGGGAGTTCCACGGAGCGTATCACGACTTCCCGGCGCGCAACGTCATCCCGAAGCCCTACCAGAAACCGCACCCGCCGCTCTGGGTCGCGTGCTCCAACATCAAGACCATCGGACAGGCCGGCGAATGGGGCATGGGCGCGCTTGGTTTCACCTTCGTCTCGCCCGATGCGGCCACCGCCTGGGTGAACAAGTACTACAACAATCTGCTGCACCGCCCGAACCGGCTGACCGAGTATCCAGTCAATCCGAACATCGCCATGGTGTCGGGCTTCATGTGCGCCGAGACGGACGAGGAAGCCTATGAAAAGGCCTCCGGCTGGACCTTCTTCATCTTCGCCCTGTCCTATTACGGACGGAAGGGTGTCGACGCGCCGGGCGAGGGCAACCTGTGGGAAGAGTTCCAGGACTGGCGGCACAGCGAAAAGGCGCAGGACGCCTTCAAGGGTGCTCTGATCGGTTCCCCCGCGACGATTCGCAAGAAGCTGCACCAATTCCAGGAAGCGCATGTCGACCAGGTCATCCTGCTGAACCAGGCCGGAAAGACGAGCCACGAGGATATCTGCGGCAGTCTGAAGATGTTCGCCGAAGAGGTCATGCCGGAATTCCACGCGCTGGAAGCCGACCACGCGCAATGGAAGGACGACGTATTGAGCGGCCGGCTGGTGCTCGAGGATCTGGGAACCCAGGCTTACGACATCTTCAGTCACCAAAATGCCGACATCGTCCGGCTTACGCCGGAAGAATTGAAGGCTCGGATGGCGGCGAAGGATGCGGCGCAGAAAGAGGCGTCTGTAACACCGGCTCCGTGAGCCTGGACAAGGCGCTCTACCTTAAGCCTCCGCCAGCACCACGTGCAGCAGCGCCTGGCGCTTCTCCGCCGTCACAGCGTGCTTCGCGCGTTCCAGCGCCTTCGGCAGTTCCGCCGGATCCTCGACCCGCTCGCCGTAGCCGCCGGCGGCCTCGCAAGCCTTGTCGAAGGCGACCATCGGCTCGAGGCTGGTCAGCGGCATGTCGTTCGAGCGCACGGCCCGGCCGTCCGGATACATGTCGCGGACGGCGCGGCGCACCGCGCCCCAGGCCGAGTTATCGAGAATGATATATAGCACCGGCGCGTCGCAGGCGCGGGCGCAGTAATGCGCTGCGGCCGGGTTACCGAAATAGTAGGAGCCGTCGCCGATCGCCGCGACCACCAGCTTGTCGGGTGCGGCAAGCTTCGCACCGACCGCCGCCCCCATGCCCCAGCCAAGACCGCTGACCGGACTGGCCGCGAAGAAACTGCCGGGCGTTTGAAGCGAGGTATGCGGCAGGGCGACGCCCATCTCGTTGATGAGGATCGCGTCTTCGTCCATCAGGTCACCGACGCAGCGCGCCAGCCAGGCGGGCTTGATCGGCGCGGCTGTCTCCATGCCCTCTTCCATCTGCTGCCAGCGGGCACGGACCGTCTCGCGCGCCGCATCGATGCGGGCGCGACGGGCGGCGATACCCGCTTCATGCGCCGCGAAGCCCCGTTCCATCGCCGCCGACAGCGCCGGCAGCGAGATCGACGACTGGGCCGCGATGGCGATATCGCACGGATAGCCGCGCATCGGGTAGCCGCTGTAAAGCGGATCCGTGCCCATATGGATCACCTTGGCATTCGCCGGCGCGCCGTCCTTGGCCGGGATCCACGGCACGTCGCTGTCGAGCACCAGCACCGCGTCGGCCGCTTCGATATGCGGGCCAACCGCGTAGTCAAGCAGCATCGGGTGATCGCTCGGCAGATTGAGATAGCGCGGATAGGCCGGGATCACCGACAGGGCGAACCGCGCCGTCAGCGCCGCCAAATGTTCCATGGCTTCCGGTTCCCGCCCGGTATCGGCGGTGATGATCAACGGGTTGTCCGCCGCCAGCAGGATCTCCGCCACCTCGGCGATAGCCGCCGGATCGGGATGCGCCGGTGCCGGTCCGGCCCGCAGGCCCGCATTTGCAGGCGCCGGCGCAGGCGCAGGCGCCGCCAGCACTTCGCGCGGCAGGGACAGATAGGCCGGCCCCTTCGGCATGCTCTGCGCCATGTTGAGCGCGCGGTCGATCACCTTGTCGACTTCGTCTGGCGCGCGCAGCTCATAGTCCCATTTGACCATCTCGCGCACCATGGCGCCCTGGTCGTACATCTCCTGCGCCCAGTGAACATAGACGGTGCGGGCACCCTCCGCCGCTGTGCGGTCCTCGGTGATCGGGGTGCGGCCGGCCATGAAGATCATCGGGATTTCGAGGCGGCTGGCATTCATCACCGCGCATAGCGCGTTCGCGGTGCCGACGCTGACATGCACCATCACGGCCTGCGGCTCACCGGTGATCATGGTGTAGCCATGCGCCATCGCGACGGCGACGGACTCGTGCGGCACCAGAACCGGCTCAACCATGGCGCCGCTATCCTCACTGGCCATGGATTCGACGATCGAGGCGAAGTCGGTCCCCGCATTGGCGAACAGATAGCGCACGCCGGCCTCACGCAGGCGGATCAGGATCGCATCCGCTGCGGTACGTTCACCGGTTGTCGCACCGGAATCGATTTCCATATTCATGCCACCCTCGTCTGCAGTGCCTGGTCGGCATAGTGTAAACCTGTCCGACAGAAAAACGCGAAGAAGATAAAGATGCCCGACTCTCACACCGTCATTGACCATCCGCTAGTTCAGCACAAGCTCAGCCACCTGCGTGCGGCGGACACGCCGCCGCATCTGTTTCGGCAACTGGTCCGCGAGATCGGCCAGCTGATGGCTTACGAAGTCCTGCGCGATTTACCGCTGACGAACACAGCCATCGAAACGCCGCTCACCGCAATGCAGGCGCCGGTGATCGACGGCAAGAAGCCAGCCCTGGTGTCGATCCTACGCGCCGGCAACGGCTTGCTCGACGGTTTCCTGGATATCGTCCCTCTGGCGAGGGTCGGGCATATCGGCATGCGCCGCGACCCGGATACACTGCAGGCAGAGGAGTATTATCTAAAATTGCCCTGCGCGCTGGGCGACCGGCTGACAATCGTCGTCGATCCCATGCTGGCAACGGCAAACACCGCGAACGCGGCCCTCGCGCGGCTGAAGGCGGCGGGCGCCAGCCGAATCAAGTTATCGAGCATCCTCGCCGCTCCAGAGGGGATATCGGCGCTTCGAGCGGCGCACCCCGACGTAGAGCTTTATGTCGGCTGTGTCGACGACCATTTAAACGATCACGGCTACATCGTGCCGGGCCTGGGCGACGCAGGCGACAGAATCTATGGGACGTGACGACGGAGCCGAGGTTTGGGTGTGGCCTAGTGCTAAGGCATGCCATTTAGGCGGCGGGACGCAGAAACGGCCGCCCGTCAGTCGGCCAATGCAATGCCGCCGCCAGCGCGCCGACACCGATCTGGCATAGCACAGCCTCAAAGGAATCAGCGCTACGGTCCAGGTCTCAGACCGGGATAGAAACATTGTCGATCACTGTAGCATCTCCGAGTGCGCCAGCCGCTCTACCGGGCGTTCAGATATCGGCCAGTGCAGCGCCGCAGAGAGCAAGCCTATGGCGACACAAAGCCACCACACCGGATCGTAGCTGCCAATCAGGTCGTAGAAATGGCCTGCCAGCCAGGCGCCGAGAAAGCTACCGACCTGATGGCCGAAAAATACCAGTCCGAACAACATCGATAGATAACCGGTGCCAAACATTGTGGCGACCAGAGCGCTTGTCAGCGGCACGGTGCCAATCCACAAGAAGCCCATCAGCGCGCCGAACACGATCACCGTCGCCTCGGAGATCGGCAACAGCAGGAACCCAGCGAAGATCACAGCTCGGCCGATATACATGAAACTCAGCACGTATTTCTTGGGGAACCGGTCGCCCAAAACGCCGCAGCCGTAGCTACCGATGATGTTACAGATCCCGAGCGCGGTCAGCGACGCGGTGGCAAGCCAGGGCGCAAAACCTTGATCGGCAAGATAGGCCGGGAAATGAACCGTTATGAAGGCGAGATGGAAACCGCAGGCGAAGAACCCAAAATTGAGCAGCCAGAAACTCGGGCTGCGCGAGGCCTCACCTAAAGCCTGGACGATGGTCTGACGCCCCGCGCTCGTCTCTGCCACCGGTTTCCCAGAGATACCCCAAGCGATCGGCACGATCAGCAAGGTCGTCATCGCCAGCGCGAACAGGCTGAACGTCCAGCCATATCCTTCGAGAAAGGCGAAAGTGTAGGGCAGCGCCACGAACTGGCCGATGGACCCGCCCATGGCAACCGCACCCAGCGCCGCGCCGCGTTTCTCTTCCGGCGCCACACGCCCGACCGCGCCCAGCACGACGGAGAACCCTGCGCCGCTCAGCCCACACCCGATCAGGATGCCACCGAGGATAAGCTGCTCTCCATCGCCGCTTAACGTGAAAGCAGCCAGCCCTGCCGCATAGCAGAGCCCGCCCGCGGCCGCGACCCGCCCGGCGCCGGCCCGATCGGCGATCGCCCCGGCGAAGGGCGCTGTCAGCCCCCAAAATAGGTTGGCCAACCCCAGGCTCAGCGCGAACATTTCACGCCCCATGCCGGTGTCAAGAGAGATCGGCGTCAGGAACAAACCCAGCGCTTGTCGGAACCCGAGCGTCAAGCCAACGCAGACCCCAGCGCTGACGATAATAATCCAAAGCGGGCGTCGCATTCGGCTAGCTCCTAAAATTCGGAATTACAAAATTTACCGGCAACACTTCCAGCTCCACCCCAGCCCTCCCCTATCAAGGGGAGACTGAGAATATACGCATCGGCGCAAATATTCCTTCCCCCTTGATGGGGGAGGTCTAGGATGCAGGTGAACGGCAATGGCGGGTTTCATTCGATAACGAACCTCATTCCTCAACCTTCTTCGCGTTAATCACGGATGCCATTAGCGACTTCACCCACTCGCGTGTAACCTCGCTCAGCATGAGCCGCACGGTCCAGCTTCGTTTTACTCCAATGAAAAACGTCAATGCTGATTTTGATCGTATTTGCGTTCTCCTGTAGTGCTGCCATCTCCTGCCCGAGCCCGTGACGCAGGAATTTCATGAGGCGCAATTTCAACGACGCGATCTCCGCCAAAAACCGTTAGTGCTTGTCCAGTTCCTCGAACATATTTATCTCCCCCGGTGACCGTTATCGAGCTGTGCCTTGCGCCAAAACATCCTGTCGAATCAGAAATGAGTTATCTGCTACCATCGCGTTCAATCATAACGACCGAAAAAATCCGATGGACGACACAGCCCCCTTTATCGAAGACCGCACCGGCGACGGCGTATTCCGCGTCGACCGCGAAATCTACACAGACCCCACAGTGTTCAACGCCGAAATGGATCGGGTGTTCGGTAAGGTCTGGGTTTATCTATGTCACGAGAGCCAGGTGGCGCAGCATGGCAACTATTACGCGACCGATATCGGCCGGCAGCCGGTCTTCGTCATCCGGCAGGAAGATGGCGGCATCGGGGCGTTCATCAACGCGTGCGCCCATCGCGGCGCGATCCTGACACCGCGCCGCCGCGGCACCATGCAGACGATCGCCTGCCGGTTCCACGGCTGGTGCTATGACACCAAGGGAAACTGCACCCATGTGAAGGACGAGGCGAAGGGCTGGCCGGACGGCGCGCCGGAAAGCGCCCGTGCCGGGCTGACGCCGTTGGCGCGGGTGCAAAGCTACAAAGGCTTCGTCTTCGGCTGCCTCGATGCCGGGGTCGAGCCGCTGGAAACCCATCTCGGCGAGACCCTGCCCTTCATCGACCATCTGGCCGATCAGTCGCCGGAGGGAATGGAGGTGGTGCGCGGCGGCCAAACCTACATGGTACGCGGCAACTGGAAGCTGAACGCGGAAAACGGCGTCGACGGCTATCATGTCAGCACTGTGCATCAGGTCTTCGTCCGGGCAATGCAGCGGCGCGAGCAGATGGGTGACAATGCCAATATGCGCCGCACCGAGTCGGGCCGGCTGCGGGGAACGCAGCCGGCGGGCTGCTACGATTTCGGCAACGGCCACAACATGATCTGGTCGCAGCGCGAGACGCCGGAAGTCATGCCTCTACACGAGGCCGAAGAACGGCTGCTGAAGGAATTTCCCAAGGAGAAGGTCGACTGGATGCTGCACCGCGGCCGCAACCTCTACCTCTTCCCGAACGTCCATCTGATGGACCAGCCCTCGACGCAGATTCGCGTCACCCGCCCGATCGCGCCGGACAGAACCGAAGTCCGCGTCTATTGCATCGCGCCGAAGGGGGAGAGCCGAAAGGCACGCGCCGCGCGGTTGCGCAAATTCGAGGACTTCTACACCGTCACCGGAATGGCGACCCCGGACGACCTGGCGGCGCTGGAGGATTGCCAACGTGGTGCCGCCGGCACGATGTCGCGCTGGAATGGCTTAGACCGTGGGCTCGGGCTGGAGTGCGAGGGACCGGACGATGCGGCGCGCGGCATCGGTGCTAACCCTCTCACCAGCGGCACGACCTATGATCACGAGACACTGTATTACGGCTTCTTCCGCAAATGGCGCGACCTGATGGGCAATTTGTCCTCATGAGCGGTGCGAATGGCAGCTATGACGCGGTCCGCGACCTGCTCTATCTGGAGGCGGACTTGCTCGACCGGCGCGAATGGACGGGCTGGGCCGATCTCTACACGGAGGATTGCGTCTATTGGGTGCCGTCCTGGGCGACCGAAGACGAACTGACCGACGATCCGGAGCTCGAGGTCAACATGATCTACCTGACCGGAAAGCCGGCGCTCGAAGCGCGGCTGTACCGTCTGACCTCCGGTCAATCCTACGCCACAGCACCACTGACCCGGACCAGCCATCTGGTCGATACGGTGCGCATCGTGAAAGATCAGGGCGATACGATCGAAGCGTCGGCCAAATGGATGACCCTGTGCAACGACCCCCGCTGGGGCAAACAGGTCCGCGGCGGCTGGTACGATTACACATTGCAACGCGTGGACGAGGCGCTGCAGATCCAACGGAAGAAGATCACGCTGCTGGAAAGCGTCATCGACGGCGCCATCGATATCCACCAGATCTGACGGACGGACCGCCGTCGCGCGTTACGGCGCTGCCAAGCTCAATTCAATCAACCGATCTGCCTTCGCCAACCCCTCCAAGCTCCGGCAGGCATCGATCAATTCCTCGAACTGCGCCTCGGGAATCGGCATGCCGGGGATCAGCCCGCGGACCCGGCGCACCTCTTCGTCGAAACCCCAGATGAACTCGCGGCCGGTCGCGACCTTTGTCACGCTGCGCCCGTCCTTCAGGTGGATGGTCACGGTCGGACCGAACAGGGTGTGCGCATGAACGGGCACGATCTCGACCCGGGTCATCAGGTCGAGCACCTCCGGCGGGTCCGCCTCGCCGACCTTGCGCGCCACATTTTTCAGCAACGGGAAGCCGCGCTTCACCACGCCATAGGCGGCGTAATAATGCGGGCTGTCGATTTTTGGGATGGTGCCGCGCGAAGGGAAGGCCGGGCTGGGATACTGGGTTTCCAGAAAATTGACGTGGCTGACCACGCGCTCGACATCCGCATACTGAATGTCATGCTCTTCGCAGAGCGCCGCGGTCACGTCGACATGGGCGATGTTGTAACCCGGCGTCGAGTAGATCCGGTACAGCGTCTCCAGGAACATCCAGTCCTGACCGAGCCCTGTCGTCAGCTTGTCGAGGCTGGTGGCGTTGTTACCGGTGAAGCTGTAGCGCAGTTTCCCGAGATTGTTACCGGTGTAGGAGTGATAGAAGCCGCCCTCGCCTTCCAGCACCGTCTCACCGCCGGGTGTGCCGTGCCGCGCCATGGCGACCGCCAGCAAGGCGTTGCGCACCGCGCCACCCTCGCGCAAGGACTTGCCGCCGCTGCGCGCACCCTCGACATTGCCGCTCGCCAGATTGACGCATTGCGCAATCGTGCCATGAACCTGTTCCGCGTCGAGCCCGGTGATCTTCGCCGCCGCCATTGCCGCGCCGAAGATGCCGAAGACCGGTCCCGGGTGGAAACCGCGCGACATGACGGTGGGGATGAAGTCGGCCGCCATGCGTTCCATCACCTCGTAGCCCGCAACCAGCCCGGTGATGTAGTCGCGGCCCGACGCGCCCTCCAGTTCGGCCGAGACCAGGGCCGAGGGGATGATCGCGCAGCCCGGATGGGTGAGCATGCGGAAGGTGTCCCACTTGCCACCAGCGAACATCATCTCGGAGTTGACCAGCGCCGCGCCAGCCTTGGTCAACTTCGCACCATCGACGATGACGGTGGCGGCACCGCCGCCGCCGACTTCCTCCTCCTGCATCATGCACAGCGCCTGCTCCGAATCCGGAAAGCCGTGCCCGACGAGCGCGGAGGAAAATGCGTGCAAGGTGAGACCCTTGGCCCGGTCCACGACGGCCGGCGGAAGGTCTTCATACTTGAGGCCGACGACCCATTCGGCGAACTGACGGCTGATCGACGCCATGTTGCGTCCTCCCTAATTCCTGTGCGTTATCCGGTGACGTCGATGCGCCGTTCGGCGAGCTTGTCCTCAACGAAATCCATGCCGAG
>CAJWOT010000075.1 GCA_913044215.1 uncultured Rhodospirillaceae bacterium
ACGCTTCGATCGCGTCCTTCAGCTTCTGCTCGTTCTCGTCAGAAATCTCGCCTTCCTCGCGGATCGCCTTCAGCAGATCGCCCTGATTGGCGCGGAAATTCTCCAACAACGCCGCCTCATAGCGGTTGACCGCATCGGTATCGAGGCCGTCGAGATATCCGTTCACGCCGCTGAAAATTGAGACAACCTGTTCCTCCACCGCAAGCGGTGCGAATTGATCCTGCTTCAACAGCTCGGTCAGCCGGGCGCCGCGTGCCAGCAGACGCTGGGTAACCGGATCCAGGTCAGAGGCGAACTGCGAGAAGGCTTCCATTTCGCGATATTGGGCCAGTTCCAGCTTGATCGATCCGGCAACTTGCTTCATCGCCTTGATCTGTGCGGCCGAGCCCACGCGGGAGACCGACAGGCCGACGTTAATCGCCGGGCGGACGCCTTTGTAGAACAGTTCCGTTTCCAGGAAGATCTGGCCGTCCGTGATGGAGATGACGTTGGTCGGAATGTAGGCCGACACGTCACTGGCCTGGGTTTCGATGACCGGCAGGGCTGTCAGCGAGCCGTTGCCATGATCGTCGCCCATCTTCGCAGCCCGCTCCAGCAGGCGTGAATGCAGATAGAACACATCGCCGGGATAGGCTTCGCGGCCCGGCGGGCGGCGCAGCAGCAGCGACATCTGGCGATAGGCTGTCGCCTGTTTCGACAGATCGTCATAGATGATGACGGCGTGCATGCCGTTGTCGCGGAAATACTCGCCCATGGTGCAGCCGGTGTAGGGCGCCAGGAACTGAAGCGGCGCCGGATCGGACGCGGTGGCCGAGACAACGATGGAATATTCCAGCGCGCCTTGCTCTTCCAGCGTCTTGACGACCTGGGCGACGGTCGAACGCTTCTGGCCGACCGCGACGTAGACGCAGTACAGCTTTTTCGACTCGTCGTCGCCGGCATTGACCGTTTTCTGGTTGATGATGGTATCGATCGCCACCGCGGTCTTGCCGGTCTGGCGGTCGCCGATGATCAGTTCGCGCTGGCCGCGGCCGACCGGCACCAGCGCATCGAGCGCCTTGAGACCGGTCTGCACCGGCTCGTGCACTGATTTCCGCGGGATGATGCCCGGCGCCTTGACCTCGACCCGTTGGCGTTCGTCTGACTGGATCGGGCCCTTGCCGTCGATCGGATTGCCCAGCGCATCGACGACGCGGCCGAGCAGGCCTTTGCCGACGGGAACGTCGACGATGGCGCCGGTCCGCTTGACGGTGTCGCCTTCCTTGATGTCGCGGTCGCTGCCGAAGATCACGGCGCCGACATTGTCGGTTTCCAGGTTCAGGGCCATGCCGCTGATACCACCCGGGAATTCGACCAGCTCGCCGGCCTGGACATTGTCGAGACCGTAAATGCGGGCCACGCCGTCACCGACGGAGATAACCTGTCCGACCTCGGCAACATCGGCCTCGGCGCCGAACCCGGCGATCTGTTCTTTGATGATTGAAGATATCTCGGCTGCGCGGATATCCATCAGCTCACCCCCTTCATAGCAATTTGCATTTTGTTCAGCTGCGTGCGCAGCGATGTATCAACCATTCGGCTGCCGACCTTGACGACCATGCCGCCGATCAGCGCCGGATCGACCGCATGGGCGATCGAAACTTTACCGCCAAGGGACCGTTGCAGCGTTTCCTGCAGGGCCGCGATTTGGCTTTCGCTCAACGAACGGGCGGCGGTAACTTCCGCCGTAACTTCGCCGCGCCGACGTGCCAGCTCGTCCAGAAATCCTTTGACCATGTCGGTCAGCGCGAACAAACGGCGGTTCTGCGCGATCAGGCCGACGAAGTTTTTCGTCAGGTCGCCGACTTCCATCGCTTCCAAGATCGCCGTCATGGCTTTGCCCTGCTCTTCCCGGTTCAATACCGGACTGCGGACAAGCCTTTGTAAATCCTGGCTTTCGTCGATCGATTCAACCAAGCGCGCGAGATCGCCTGCGACCTCGTCGAGCCGGCTTTGCTCATCCGCCAATTCGAACAGCGCTGTCGCGTAGCGATTGGCGATTTCGGAAACGGCCGTATTTGTAGCCAACTGGGGAACCCCCGGAGAAACCAGAAAATTCGTTCGGAATTTGCCGCAAGAGCAAGTCTAGCGCCACCCAATATATGCATCCGCGCGGCTAGCTCCAGCGCGGAAGCGCCCGGTGTTTAACACACGCCCTAGGCCCTTTCAACCCGCCCAACAGCGCGAATTTGTCGCGCTTGGCGTTGGTGTGTCTCAAGGACCTACAGGAAGCTGTGCGGATCGATATCGACATGCACCCTAACCGGGTTCGGAACCGGAATACGGGGCAGCCAATCGCGCAAGACATCCTGGATCGAAATACCGCGATCGACCTTCAGCAGCAGGCGCCATCGATGCCGTCCGCGCAACAGCGCAAGGGGCGCCGGTGCTGGCCCAAGGACCCGAACCCGTTCGCCGGTCGGCGCGCCGTGGGCGAGGTCGCGCGCCGTCTGAGCGACGGCGTCACCGTCATTGCCGGAAACGATGAGGGCCGCGAGCCTGCCGAAAGGCGGCCAGCCGCCGGCATGGCGCGCGACCGCTTCCGCGGCCAGGAAACCGTCACGATCGCCCTCGGCCAACGCGATCATCACCGGATGGTCCGGGTGATAGGTTTGCAGAACTACCCGGCCCGGCTTGTCGTCGCGGCCGGCGCGGCCGGAGACCTGGTGCAGGAGCTGATAGGTTCGTTCCGCCGCCCGCAAATCGCCGCCGGACAGGCCAAGGTCCGCATCGACGACGCCAACCAAGGTGAGATTGGGAAAGTGGTGGCCCTTCGCGACGATTTGTGTGCCGACAATGATATCAATGTCGCCCTCAAGCACCTGGGCAACGAAGGCGGCGGCTTCCGAGGGGCGGTGTATGGAATCACTCGTGGCGATGCAAAGCCGTGCGTCCGGCAGGAAATTCATCACCTCCTCCGCCAGCCGCTCCACCCCCGGGCCGCAGGCGACGAAGCTGTCCTTCGTCTCGCAAACGCCGCAAGCGTCCGGTTTACGGCCCGCATAGCCGCAGTGATGGCATTGCAGCCGGGCCGAGAACCGATGCTCGACCAGCCAGGCTGTGCAGTTCGGACATTGCAGCCGGTGGCCGCAGGCGCGGCACAGGGTCAGAGGGGCGTAGCCACGCCGGTTCAAGAACAAAAGCGACTGCGAACCTGATGCCAGCGTATCCGCAAGAGCGTCCCGCAAGGTCGGCGAAATCCAGCTTTGCCGTTCCGGCGGATCCTCTCGCAGGTCAAGTAGTTGAATATCCGGCAGCGAGGCCGAGCCATGCCGAGTCGGCAGACAGAGGCGGGTGTACCGGCCTGATTCCGCATTGGTTACGGTTTCCAGGGACGGCGTCGCCGAGGCCAGCAGTATCGGGAACGCGCCGATCTGCGCGCGGACAATCGCCATATCGCGGGCGTGATAGGCGACTCCATCTTCCTGTTTGAAGGCGCTCTCATGCTCTTCATCGACAACGATCAGACCCAGTTCCGGGTAGGGCAGGAACAGGGCGGATCGGGCGCCGACGACGACGCGGACCTCGCCTTCCGCAATCGATCGCCATGTTTTTCGGCGCTGCCGCTGCGACAGATCGGAATGCCATTCCGCCGGACGCGCGCCGAATCGGGCCTCGAACCGGTCCAGCCATTGCGCACTGAGCGCAATTTCCGGCAGCAGGACCAATGCCTGCTTGCCGCGACGCAGCGCGTCCGCAATGGCCTCGAAATAGACCTCGGTCTTGCCGGCACCGGTAACCCCGTCGAGAAGCGTGACCGCGAATCCGTCACCCGCTTCGCGCAGGGCGTCGACCGCATCCGCTTGTGCGTCAGACAAGTCCGGACCGGGGCATTCGGGGTCGGGTGTTGCGAACCGGTTATCCGGCGGCAAGACCACTGCTTGCAGCGCATCGGCCTGCACAAGCCCCTTGACCACACCAGCGCTCACCCCGGTCTCGCGCACGATATCCGCGGTTGCGAGCGACGGAATGTCCTTCAAAAGCGAGAGTACCCGCTCCCGCGCCGCCGTCATGCGAATATCGGGGATCGGTTCGGACAGCGCATAGGCGATTCGCGGTTTTTCCGGCTCCAGGGCTGCCGGAACGCTCATCGCCATGCGCAATACGGCGCCCGGTGGTGCCAGCGTGTAGTTCGAAATCCATTCCACCAGGCGGCGGTTTTCCGGCGGCATCGGTGGCGCCGGGAGACGATGAAGAACGGCTTTCAGCTTTTCGTCGGAGACCCCGCTTTCCGTTTCCTGCAAGGGTTTATCCCATACGACGCCAATCGCCTGCCGGGGGCCGAGCGGGACTTTCACGAAGTCACCCGGCTCCAAGGGCAGACCCTCCGGTGCGGCGTAGTCGTAGGCGTCCCCCAAAGGCAGCGGCAAAAGTACCTTGACCCGTGGTTTCGGCGGGGATGATATCTCGGGAAAGGTCGGTTGGTGGCGCGGCATTGGCGCGAAGTCTATGAGAGTCGCGGCACAGGCGCTACACCGAAGCGGCACCGCGCGGGATCGGAGACAATTCATGAAGTTTTTTGTTGATACGGCCGACATCGGCGAAATTCGCGAACTCGCGGATACGGGGTTACTCGACGGCGTGACGACGAATCCATCGCTGATCGCCAAGACCGGGCGCGATTTTTTCGAAGTGATTGGAGAGATCTGTGAGGTCGTCGAGGGACCGGTCAGTGCCGAGGTTGCGGCGACCGATTTCGACACGATGCTGGCCGAAGGCCAAAAACTCGCCGGACTGGCGGACAACATTGCCGTGAAAGTGCCGTTGACGCCCGCCGGCTTGAAAACCTGCCGGGTGCTGGCGCAGGGCGGCACGATGGTCAATGTCACGCTGTGCTTCTCTGCAAACCAGGCGATTCTCGCCGCGAAAGCCGGCGCCAGCTTCATCTCGCCTTTTGTTGGGCGGCTCGACGATATCGCGGCAGATGGCATGAATTTGATCGCCGAAATCTGCGAGATCTACGCCAACTACCCGAATTTCACGACGGAAGTTCTTGTTGCATCGGTTCGTTCGCCGATGCATATCGCGGAATCAGCGAAGATGGGGGCGCATGTGGCAACGGTCCCGGCGGCCGTCCTGTGGTCGCTCTTTAACCATCCCTTAACCGATAAGGGGCTCGATGCGTTTCTGGCTGACTGGAAGAAGACAGGGCAGTCGATACTGTAACCCGCAGGCGGACAAAACATGACGCAGGAATCAACCGATCCAAAAGATGACGATCTGACGGACGAGCGCGTCGCCGCCTATCTGCAGGACAATCCCGACTTCCTGTCGCGCAATCCGGACGTGCTGCGCATGATGGCGCCCCCGGACCGGAAATTCGGTGACGGGGTCAGCGACATACAGACGGCGATGATCGGCCAGTTGCGGACCGAGATCGCCCGGCTGAACGCGCGTCAGGATGAGATCATTCTGACCAGCCGCGCCAACCTCAACACGCAAGGGCGCGTCCATGAATGCGTCGTCGCCCTGCTGGCCGCGAAATCCTTTGAGCAGGCCATGCAAATCGTCACGACGGATTTCGCCGTGATGCTGGATCTCGACGTGGTCACGCTTTGCATCGAGGCGGAAGAAGGCGCGCCCTCGGCCTTGCGGATGTCGGGCCTGCGTATGCTGGCGGCCGGCGGGGTCGAGGCGACCATGGGCGAGAACAAGCGGGTTCGGCTGCATAGCGACGCGCCGGCGGATCCGGAAATTTTTGGCGGCGGCGCGACACTCGTGCGCTCGGCCGCTTTTATCCGGCTCGACATTTCCGACTACACGCCACCGGCGCTGATCGCGTTCGGCGCGCGGCGGCCTGGCAAGTTCCACGCTGGGCAGGGGACCGAGTTGCTGAACTTCCTGGGACGGGTCGTGGAGCACGATATCCGGTTATGGCTGTCGCTTCCGGGGTAGCGGACACAGACGCGCTCGGCGTCTCCGAAGATCTCGCCATTCTCATTGGCGCCTGGCGAACCTGGATCGCGGACGAACGCCGGCTGTCGCCCAATACCGTTACCGCCTACGAAACGGATTTGTTCCAATTCCTGCGGTTTCTGACCGGCCATCTGGGCGAAGCGCCATCGACAAAAAACCTGGCCGATCTGCAGCCGGCGATGTTCCGATCCTGGCTTGCTGGCCGGGCGCAATCGGGGTTGAGCCGTACCTCGACGGCGCGTGCCCTGTCTGTCATCCGCGGATTCTTCCGGTGGTGCGAGCGGAACGGCCATATCGATAACCAGGCGATCCATGCCGTCCGCTCGCCAAAAGTGCCGCATTCTGTGCCCAAGCCGCTCTCCGCGCCGGATGCCGCTGCCGTCGTCGATCAGATCGGTGAGCTGGCGGAGGAGCCCTGGGTCGGGTTGCGTGATATCGCCTTGTTCACGCTGCTCTATGGCTGCGGGCTACGCATTTCCGAGGCGCTCGGCATGACTCGCGCCGACGCGCCGGAAGGCGATGTGCTGACCGTTATCGGGAAAGGCTCGAAAGAACGCATGGTGCCGGTCCTGCCGGCGGTGCGTCAGGCGATCGATGCCTATGTCGCGGCCTGTCCGCTGCCGCTGGCGCCGGACGCCCCGCTGTTCCGCGGGGTGCGGGGCGGTCCGTTGAACCCCGCCGTGGCGCAGCGCCAGATGCGGATCGTGCGCGGCTGGCTCGGTCTGCCGGAGACGGCGACGCCGCACGCGCTGCGGCATTCCTTCGCGACGCACCTGCTGGCCGGTGGCGGCGACCTCCGTTCGATCCAGGAATTGCTGGGGCACGCCTCCCTGTCGACGACGCAGCGCTACACCGAAGTCGAGGACTCCCACCTTCTGGCCGAATACCGCGCGGCGCACCCCCGGGCCCGGTGACGCGATGCCGGCGCGGATCAAGACCGAATACTGGGTGCAGGCGCATCTTCGGCGTTGCGCCGTGGCGACCATCCCGGCCTTCGTCGTGCGGCGCGGCGACCGGGAGCGCGGCATGGTGTTGGTCAAGATCAACACCTTGGGCGAGGGCTGCAAGGTGCTGACCCAGGTGCGCGATCTGGATGGCCGGCTGGGATGGCTCTCCGCGCTCGACGGGACGTTGGCGCCCGAGACGGAGGCTGATGCCTATATCGCACGTCAGGTCGATCGCGATCCGGACCTCTGGGTCGTCGAGATCGAGGACCGCGACGGCCGCAACTGGTTCGAAGGCGAAGAAATCTAGCGCTCCCGGGAGTTGCGCTTAAGAGTCGCGGCCCGCTTGCAATATCTGCTATGGAACTGGCAGAACTTCGGGAGGCCTTTTGCCGGCCCGGCGATTACGGAGACATGCCATGCGTTACCCGACCAACGATTTGGAAAATTTCTGGCTGCCATTCACGGCGAACAAGGACTTCAAACGCGACCCGCGCTTGGTCGTTGAAGGGAAAGGCCTCTACTACACGAGCCATGAGGGGCACGAGTTGATCGACGCCGTGTCCGGTCTGTTCTGCTCGCCCGCGGGGCAAAGCCGGCCGGAGATCGCCGAGGCGGTGCACGAGCAGATGCTCGAACTGGCCTATATCCCGTCCTTCAACCATGGCCATCCGGCAGCGTTCGAACTGGCCCGGCAGATCAGCCGGATCACCCCGGGCGATCTGGATTATGTCTTCTTCGCCAATTCCGGCTCCGAAGCCGTCGAGACCGCACTGAAGATCGCGCTGCTATATCACCGCGCCACGGGCGAGGGACAGCGGATGCGGCTGGTCGGCCGCGAGCGCGGCTATCACGGCGTGAATTTCGCCGGCTTCTCCGTCGGCGGCATGGTCCGGAACCGCGAAATGTACGGGCTCGGCGTGCCCGGCGTGGTGCATCTGCGCCACACCTGGCTGGAGGAGAACCGGTTCAGCAAGGGCCAGCCGGAGAACGGCGTGGAACTGGCGGACGATCTGCAGCGCTTCTGCGACCTGCATGGCGGCGACACCATCGCGGCCTGCATCGTCGAACCGGTGGCCGGGTCGATCGGCTGCTATGTGCCGCCGAAGGGCTATCTGGAACGGCTGCGCGAGATTTGCGACGCGAACGGCATCCTGCTGATCTTCGACGAGGTCATCACCGGCTTCGGCCGCATGGGCACGGCCTTCGCCGGCCAGCGCTTCGGTGTCGAGCCGGACATCATGACGATGGCGAAAGCCTTGACCAACGGCGCGATCCCGATGGGCGGCGTCGCGGTCAGCGACAAAGTCTACAAGACGATCACTGAAGCCGGGCCGGAGAAGGGCATCGAGTTCTATCACGGCTACACCTACACGGCGCATCCGGCGGCTTGCGCGGCGGGCATCGCGGCGCTCGGCATATACGAACGCGAAGGTCTTTTCGACAAGTCGGCGGCGATGGAGGATTTCTTCCTCGATCAGGTCTTCTCCCTGCAGGATGTCGGCGTGGTGACGGATATTCGCGGCATCGGCATGCTGGCGGCGGTGGATCTGGCGGCGCAGGACGGTACGCCGGGCGCGCGCGGCGCCGGGGCGGTTAAGGATCTATACAAGGCCGGCGTCTTTACCAAGGTGACGGGCGACTCGATCCTGATCGCGCCGCCTTTCGTTTCGGAAGAGAAGGATATCGAGCGGATGATCGGAACCATCCGCGATGTCATCAGCGCGTACTAGGCGAGGCTGGGGACAAAACTTACAGGGAAAGAAAAATGGCGGAACAGCTTTATCATTTCATCAACGGCACGCGGGTGAACGGCACCAGCGGCCGCGAAGGCGACGTGTTCAATCCGGCAACGGGCGAGGTCCAGGCCTTGTGTCCGTACGCCTCGGCGCAGGAAGTCGACAATGCCGTCCAGGCCGCCTTGGCGGCGCAACCGGAATGGGAAGCGACGGCGGCGCCGCGGCGGGCCGCGGTGATCTTCAAGTTCCGCGAGCTGGTCATGAAGCACACGGATGAGCTGGCCGAGATCGTCGGCCGCGAGCATGGCAAGACGATCGAGGACGCCAAAGGGTCGATCCAGCGCGGCCTCGACGTGACCGAATTCGCCTGCGGCATCCCGCACCTGCTGAAGGGCGAGCTGTCGACCAATGTCGGCGGCGGCATCGACACCTATTCAATGCGCGAAGCGGTCGGCGTCGTCGGCGGCATCACGCCGTTCAACTTCCCGGTCATGATTCCCTGCTGGATGGGCGTGATGGCGATCGCCTGCGGCAACGCCTTCATCAACAAGCCCTCCGAACGCGATCCGGGCGCGCCGCTGTTCCTGGCGGAGCTGTGGAAGGAAGCCGGCCTGCCGGACGGTATCTGGAACGTGGTCAATGGCGACAAGGAAGCAGTCGACGCCTTGATCGAACATCCCGACGTCCCGGCGATCAGCTTCGTCGGCTCGACCCTGGTCGGCGAATACGTCTATCAGGCGGGCACCGCGCGCAACAAACGGGTGCAGTCCTTCTGCGGCGCGAAGAACCATCTGATCGTCATGCCCGACGCGGATATGGACCAGACGGTCGACGCGCTGATGGGCTCGGGCTACGGTTCAGCCGGCGAGCGCTGCATGGCGGTCTCCGTGGCCGTGCCGGTCGGCCAGGATACGGCGGACGAGCTGGTCAAACGGCTCGAGCCGCGGGTCCGTACCCTGAAGATCGGTCCCTATAACGATCCCGCTGCCGACATGGGGCCTCTGATCACCGCGCAGGCTAAGGAGAGGGTCGAGGGCTATATCGATCAGGGCGTCGCGGCCGGTGCCGACCTGGTCGTCGATGGTCGCGGCGCGAGCCTGCAAGGCTATGAAGACGGGTTCTTCGTCGGCGGCACGCTGTTCGACAACGTCACGACGGATATGTCGATCTACAAGGACGAGATCTTCGGACCGGTCCTGTCAGTCGCCCGGGCGGAAAGTTTCGACAATGCGGTCGAGATGGTGAACGGCCATGAATACGCCAACGGCGTGGCGATCTTCACCCGTGACGGCGACGCAGCGCGTACTTTCAGCGACCAGGTGGATGTCGGCATGATAGGGATCAACGTGCCGATCCCGGTTCCGATGGCCTTCCATCATTTCGGCGGCTCGAAACGCTCCAAGTTCGGTGACACCCAGATGCACGGCCCGCAGTCGATCAACTTCTTCACCAAGATGAAGACGATCTCCGCCCGCTGGCCGAGCGGCATCAAGGAAGGCGCGCAATTCACCATGCCGACGAACCGGTAGGGACCTCCACCGACCTGTCGTCCCGGACTTGATCCGGGACCCAGGCTGCGCCGACGGTGTACTGAAGGCACTAGAACTGAACTTTCAGGGTTGGGCCCCGGATCAAGTCCGGGGTGACAGGCTGGAGTGCTTTCGGCTGTGTTGACCTAAACTTTCACCCGCGCGCTGGTCGGGTCGTAAAACGGTCGCAGGCTGGCTTCGGCGGGGACGCGCTCGCCAGCGATGTCCACTTCGAATGACCCTGCCTCCAGATAGGCTTTATCCACCCCGCCCTTATGCTCGACATAGCCCATGCCGACCGATGCGCCCAAGGTGTGGCCGTAGGCGGCTGAGCTGATCGCGCCGACCCGCCTGCCGTCGCGGTAGATCGGCTCGTCGTGATACATCAGCGGCTCCGGGTCGGTGAGCTTGAACAGGACGAGGCGTTTCGACAGCGGTTTGCCGCGTTGCGCTTCGACGGCGGCGCGGCCGACGAAATCGACATTCTTGTTCCAACCGACCGCAAAGCCGAGGCCCGCCTCGACTGGCGTGTCGATGCCGGTGATGTCATGCCCCCAATGCCGATAGCCTTTCTCGGCGCGCAAGGAATCCATGGCGTGGTAGCCGGCCGGGCGCAGGTCGAAGGGCCGGCCGGCCTCGACCAGGGTCTCGTAGACATGCGCCGCGAACTCGGTCGGCATATAGAGCTCCCAGCCCAGCTCGCCGACATAGGTGATACGTTGGGCGCGGACCCTGGCGTAGCCGATCTCGATCTCCTGGCTCGCCAGGAACGGAAACCCGTCATTAGACAGATCCGCCTTGCAGACCGCATTCAGCAGGTCGCGTGACTTCGGCCCCATCAGACCGAGCATGCAGACGCCCGAGGTCACGTCCGTGGCAATGGCAAAACGGTCACCGATATGACGCTTCAGCCAAGCGAAGTCGCGGGTCGCGCTCGCGGCGCCGGTGACCACGATGTATTCGTCCTCGGCCAGGCGTGTGACGGTAAGGTCGGCCTCGATGCCGCCCTGCGGGTTGAGCCATTGGGTATAGACGGCGCGGCCCGGCGGCACGGCGACATCGCCGGCGCAGACCTCCTGCAGCACCGTTTCCGCGTCGCGCCCCTGCACCAGGAACTTGGCGAAGGAGGTCTGGTCGAAGATCGCAACGTCTTCGCGCGCCGCGCGATGCTCCTCGGCCGAAGGCTCGAACCAGTTCTGCCGGCCCCAGGAATACACATATTGCGGGTCCGGATCGTCCGGCGAGAACCAGTTCGGCCGTTCCCAGCCGAAGGCGGTGCCGAAACAGGCGCCCGACAGCACCAGATGCTCATGGATCGGCGAACGCCGCGCGCGACGCGCGGTCTCTGGCTGGCGGAACGGCCAGTGCATGGCGTAGAGCAGCCCGACCGATTCCGTTGTCCGGTCGTGCAGATAGTTGCGGTTGATCTGATAGGGGTGGAAGCGGCCGATATCGATATCGTTGAGGTCGTAGGTCGGCGCGCCATCGACGATCCATTCCGCCAGCGCCATGCCGACACCGCCAGCCGACTGAATGCCAATGGAGTTGAAGCCGGCGGCCACGAATAGCCGGTCGACGGTCGGCGCCTCGCCGACGATATAGCGGTTGTCCGGCGTGAAGCTTTCCGGTCCGACGAGAAGCTGCCGGACCTCGGCGTTCTCAAGGCTCGGCACCCGCTGGATGCCGTTCTGCAGGAAGATATCGAACTGGTCCCAATCCTCGTCGAATAGCGCGAACTCGAACCCTTCCGGGATGCCGTCGCCGCCCCAGGGCTTGGCGTCCGGCTCGAAGCCGCCGATCAGCAACCCGCCGACTTCCTCCTTGATGTAGATGTAGCCGTCCATGTCGCGGATCACCGGCTGGCCGCGGACGACGCCTTCAAGCGGCCGCGTCACCATGTACATGTGCTCGGCCGCATGCAGCGGTACGGTGACGCCCAGCGGACGGGCCAGATCGCGAGTCCACATGCCGCCGCACAGCACCACGTAATCGGCGGTGATTTGGCCTTGGTCGGTGACGACGCCGGACGCGGCGCCATTCTTTGTCAGCACCTGGGTGACCTTGACGCCTTCCGCAATGGTTGCACCATTCGCGCGTGCGCCCTTAGCCAACGCCTGCGAGGTATCGGTCGGATTGGTCGTCCCGTCCCCCGGCATGAAGTACGCCGCGACCAGATCGTCGGTGCGCAGCATCGGTGCCTTGTCCGTGACTTCGTCCAGTGGGATGCGGTGGATCTCCACACCGAAGGCGGCGGCCATGGCCGCCTGTCGCTTCAGCTCCTCCTCGCGCGCCGCCGTGCGGGCCAGCGAGATGCTGCCGGTTTGCCGAAATCCGGTCGCCTGGCCGGTTTCCGCTTCCAGATCGCGGTACAGGTCCAGCGTGTATTTCGCCAGGTTGGTCTGGCTTTGCGTCGCGCGCAGCTGTGCCACTAGGCCGGCGGCATGCCAAGTCGTACCGCAGGAGATCTGACCCTGCTCCAGCAACACGGTGTCCGACCAGCCGAGTTTGGCGAGATGATAGGCGATACTGCACCCGACGATGCCGCCGCCAACGATGACGGCGCGGGCGTGTTTCGGAAGAGCTTTGGCCATGGGAACCTGCTTTCGAATCGATCTTTTCTCGAAACCGTTATAGCGGGTGTCCATCCAGGCTGATATAGGGTCTGCGCGAATATACGGAGCGCAAATGATGAGCAATCAGGAACCGTATTTGCTGACGCCGGGACCGCTGACGACGTCGCGGGAAACCAAAGAAGCGATGCTGCGCGACTGGGGCTCGCGCGACGCGGCGTTCATCGACATCAACCGGCAGGTACGGGCGCAACTCGTCGATATGGCTGGCGGTGGTGACGCGTTTACTTGCGTGCCGTTGCAGGGCAGCGGCACCTTCGCGGTCGAGGCAATGCTGGCGACGTTCCTGCCGCACGACGGCAAGCTGCTCATCCTGATCAACGGCGCGTATGGCCATCGCATGGTGACGATCTGCGACTATCTGGGGCGTGAATATCTTACCTACGAGACGCCGGAGGACACGCCGCCCGACGCGGCCGAGGTCGAGACGCTGCTCAAGGACGATCCGGCGATCACCCATGTGGCCGTCATCCATTGTGAGACGACCTCAGGAATCCTCAACCCGGTCGGTGAGATTGCTGAGGCGGTCGCACGTCAGGGAAAGCGTTTGCTGGTCGACTCGATGAGTGCCTTTGGCGCGCTGGAGATCGACGTTGCGGTATTGCCCTGCGAGGCGTTGGCCGCGTCGTCGAACAAGTGTATCGAGGGCGCGCCGGGGATGGGCTTCGTTATATGCCGGACCGACGCGTTGGAAGCCGCGAAGGGCAATGCGCACTCGCTCAGCCTCGATCTCCATAATCAGTGGGCGGCGATGGAAGGCAACGCGCAATGGCGGTTCACGCCGCCGACCCATGTGGTCGCCGCGTTCCATCAAGCGTTGGCTGAACACGCGGCGGAAGGCGGCGTGGCCGGCCGGGGTGGCCGCTATCGGCGCAACTGCGATGTCCTGATTGAAGGCATGAAAGCGCTGGGCTTCGTGCCGCTCCTGCCGGAGACTCTGCAAGCACCGATCATCATCACCTTCCACATGCCGGTCGATCCGGCCTTCGTGTTTCAGGACTTCTACGACCGGTTGGCGGAAAAGGGCTATGTGATCTATCCCGGTAAACTGACCGTGGCGGACAGCTTCCGGGTCGGTTGCATCGGCCGGATCGACGAGACGGTGATGCGCGGTGCACTGACGGCGATGCGCGAAACGCTGGCCGAGATGAAGGTGAAGGATTGCGGTCCCGCCTGATTGGCGTAAGGTATTAAGGATAAAGACAATTGGAGGATGGTCATGACGGGTAACCCGATTTCCGTGAACGGCAAGAGCTATGCGTGGCCTCAGGCGCCGCTGGTTGTCGTCTGCGTCGACGGCTCCGAGCCTGCCTATATGGACGAGGCGGTGGCCGCGGGTCGGATGCCCTGGCTCGCGGGTGTGCGGGAGAAGGGCACCGACCGGATCGCCGACTGCGTTGTGCCCAGCTTCACCAATCCGAACAACATCTCCATCGTCACCGGCACGCCGCCCTCGGTCCACGGCATCTCCGGCAACTTCTTCTATGACCCTACGACGGGCGAAGAGGTGATGATGAACGACCCGAAACTCATGCGCTGCGATACCTTGCTCGCCAAGTTCGCGGATGCCGGCGCGAAGGTCGTGGTGATCACCGCCAAGGACAAGCTGCGGCGTCAGTTGGGCAACAAACTGGATGGTGTCTGCTTCTCCTCGGAGAAGGCCGATGAAGCGACGTTGAAGGAAAACGGTATCGAGGGTGTTGTCGAGATGGTCGGTATGCCCGTGCCATCGGTTTACAGCGCCGAGCTGTCGGAGTTTATCTTCGCCGCCGGCGTGAAGATCATGGAGCGCGACCGCCCGGACATCATGTACCTGTCGACGACGGATTATATCCAGCACAAGCATGCGCCGGGCAGCCCGGTCGCGAACGACTTCTACGCCATGATGGACGGCTATTGGGCGCAGCTCGACGCGTTGGGCTGCACGGTCGCGCTGACCGCGGACCATGGCATGAACGCCAAACACGACCCCGAGACCGGCGAGGTCAATGTCGTCTATCTGCAGGATCTGATCGATGGCTGGATCGGCGCCGGCAAGGCGCGGGTGATCCTGCCGATTACCGACCCTTATGTGGTGCATCACGGTGCGCTGGGGTCATACGCGACGGTCTATTTGGCCGACGAGGCCGAGCGGGGGACAGTGACCGAGAAATTGTCCGGGCTGACCGGCGTCCGCGAAGTGTTGAGCAATGCGGAAGCCTGTGACCAGTTCGAATTGCCGCCGGAGCGGGTCGGCGACCTTGTCGTGACCGGCGAACGGCACATGACGTTGGGCAGCAGCGCGGACAAGCACGATTTGTCCGGCTTGACGGAACCGTTGCGCAGTCATGGCGGCCCGACGGAACAACGGGTACCGCTGATCGTCAATCGGGCGGCGCCCGGGCTCGCGAGCGATACGCCCTTGCGCAATTTCAGCATCTTCGATGTGGCGCTGAATTTTGCGGAAGTCCCAGAGCAAGCGCGCGGGGCCGCGGAGTAGAGTGCGGCGGAAAGCGTGAGGCCGGTTCCGCCCTAAAGGCGAAACCGGCCCGACATTCGACAGATCGGATTGCCGTCGGCGCTAGGCCGACTTCATCTCATTGACGAAGCTGTCCACGGCACTGCGCAGGACATCAGACTGGGTCGACAGGTCGCCGGCGGCATCGAGGACGGCGCTGGCGATATCTCCGCTATCCGCGGCCGCTTTGGTGACACCGGAAATCTTGGTCGACACTTCCTACGTCCCGTCGGCGGCACGTGCGGCGTTCTGTGCGATCTCCTGCGTCGCGGAGGACTGTTCCTGGATCGCATCCGATATGGCAGTCGATATCTGATTGATCTCCGTGATCGTTCCGGTGATCTGCTTGATCACGCCGACAGAGTTTTGCGTGGCGGTCTGAATGCCGTTGATTTGGGAGCTGATTTCCTCGGTCGCATTGGCGGTCTGGTCGGCCAGGTTCTTGACCTCCGTGGCCACGACCGGGAACCCTTTACCCGCGTCGCCGGCGCGGGCGGCTTCGATCGTCGCGTTCAGCGCCAGCAGGTTGGTCTTTTCGGCGATGTCGGTGATCAATTCCACGACTTCCCCGATCTTCTGGGCGGCGGCGTCGAGACCTTGGACCATTTCATCGGCGCGTTTCATCGGTCTGTCGCTCTACCGCTTCGACATCAATTTCCACGAGTTCGC
>CAJWOT010000076.1 GCA_913044215.1 uncultured Rhodospirillaceae bacterium
GACCGGCTGTCACGACCTGTCCGAACGGCGTGTCAGCAACGTCGGAACCGGTCTTTGGGGTACGGATAACACTATAGCCAAGCTGCGTCGGATCTTTCGCAGCGGCGGCGCGCAATGACTGCAGCGTCTGGAGATAATCTTGCGTCAAGGTTTTCGTTGCGCTCGGCGCCGCCACGCGAAATCTCCGAAACGTCACACCGTCCTCCGACCTGTGAATTCGGCGCAATAACCAGCCCGATCCTGTCCCAATCGGAAAACGGGCCATCGGAACGGGTGCAATTTTGTTCACCGAGATCATTACGGTTCGCGCTAAAGCCAAAAGGATAAACAAAACCTTTAGCGCCAACCATCGGTCGTCGCTACTCCGCCCTGGAATTGGCGTGGTCTCGCCTTACAGAGCTTGCTTGGCTTCAGACGGCAGAATTACCGGTCAACCCGCGATAGGCGCGTTCAAGACCCGTGCGCCTGCTTGCGCCGGCTGCGCATGATTTCGTGGCTTTCCGGTGTGCCATCGTGCCAGGTGCCGAACCATTTATCGAGCGGGACCGTCCCATCGCCACCGTAATTACACTCAAAATAGCGGTGGTGGAGGTAGTGGTAGTAGCGCTGACCGATCGAGCGGGCATCGCCGTCCTTGCCTTCCCATCTGTGGTAGCCGACATGGCCCATGGCCGGGGTCAACCCGGTGGCCTGAACATGGAAGATCGCGTGGATCGGATGCGACATCAACACCCAATGCACCAGAATGCCGCTGAAATAGAGGATATGTTCCACCGGATGCATCGACATGCCGGACCACGGTCCAATGTCGACATTCTTGTGATGCAGTTGATGCACATTGCGATAGAGCCAGCGATAGTGCAGCAGGCGATGCACAAAATAGAAATGCGCATCGCGGATCATTGGAATGGCGCAGAACAGCAGCACGAAATAGACGGGGTGTGCCTCCCAGTCGAGCATCGGGATATACCCGTTCGCGAAAGCCCAAAGGGTAACAACCTCGTAGGCCGACCAGATCGCGACCGCGCTGCCCGCCGTCCAGAACATGTTCTCGCGCACCTGGTTACCGAAGAGGAAACGGCGATGCGACACCGTCGGCGCCTTACGGTTCAGCATGTAGCGCTCACCCTGCGCGTTCTTGATATAGAATCGCCAGTGCAACCCGCCAAACACCAGGAAGGTGAGTGCCAAGTTCCGGCCATAGACGATCGCGATCCAGTCCCAATGAAAGCTCTTCATGGTCGCAAGATCCGGGGTCAGCCAGAACCAGCTGATAACGGCGAGACCCATGTAAAGGACGTTCATAGGCACGAAGTAGCCGGGATAGCCGAATAGAAATTTGGCTGCGGCGACCGGCCGTGGCGGCCAGGCGAAGACCGGAGACCCGGCGATAGGTTCTGGTGCGCCACCGCGGGCATTTAATTCTGTATCAAAACTTGCTTCGGCCATGATCTCCCATCCTCCGCAACTCGAACGCCAGCCCGGCCAGCGTAACGAGGCCCCCTCAAGCCAGCAACCATCGTCGCGCTGTCCAACACGCTCAGTCCATCACCACACCACCACCGATATTGAGCACTTCACCGGTGATTTCCGATGCCTCACGCGACGTGAGGAACACGAAGCCGTTCGCGATATCAGCGGCCGACTGAAGCCGCCTGAGCGGTATTTCCGCAGCGGCGAAATCGTCGCTGAATTCGTCCAGCGTTTGGTTGGCCCGCTTGCGCTCGGCGAACCCGTCCCAGGCCATGCCCTCATCCTTGATATGCCCTGGCGCGATCGAGTTCACCCGTATCGCCGGCGCCAGTTCAACCGCCATGGCGCGGCTGAAGCCGATCACCGCGGCCTTGGAGGCGCAATAGACCGCGATCTGCGCCCAGCCCCGCTTTCCTGCCTGCGACGCAGTGCTTGTGACCGCAGCATTGTTGGCGCCTTGCAAATGCGGGATCGCCGCCTGGGTGCAAAGGATAACACCCTTGGTATTGACGTCGATCACGCGGTCAATATCGCCTGGCGACAGGTCGGTCAGGTTGCCGCGCGCATTGGTTCCGGCATTGTTGATCAGCGCGGACATACCGCCCATCGCTTCCACCGCCTGTGCCATAATCGCGCCAACAGCGTCCGCCGCGGTGACGTCAGCGGCGGCACCATAGACGGAGGTCGGCTTCGCTTCGGCCCGCAACACCTCGACTGCCCGCTTAACCATCGCCTCGTCATAATCCGTCACGAATACTTCCGCCCCCTCCGCGAGGAACGCCCGAGCGGTCGCCATGCCGATGGCGCCGGCGCCTCCCGTGATGACGGCTTTTGTTCCCTTTAAACGGTCAGTCATGCCGACACTCCATTAACGCTAGGCTTCCAGATCGGACGGTGCGTGGCCTAGTTGGCCGCATTCGCCGCGTAGTGATTGTTGCGCAGCAACTGCCCGGGTAGTGAGCCGGCATGTTTGCCGTCTTCCATCAGCACCTGGCCATTGACGATGGTCATGCGGATGCCTTCCGCCGGCTGGCGCATCCGCATGGCACCGCCGGGAAAATCGTGCACGACCTCATTAGGCAGCGGACGCACCGTTTCCGGATCGAATATCACGATATCCGCGACCTTGCCGGGCTGCAGCAGTCCCCTGTCGTGCAGCCCGAAGATCGACGCGGATTCGAAGGTCAGCCGCTTGACCGCAGTCTCCAGCGACATCGCCTGCTTCTCACGCACCCATTCCGCAAGCAGCCGCGTGCTGTAACCAAAACCGGCCTGGAACTGCACATGGGCGCCGCCATCGGACAGACCGATCAGGGCGTTGGGGTAGTTCAGTATCTCGGCGACCGCCTCGGGATCGGCGTTGACCTCGCTTTGCAGGAACGCCGTGTCCAAATTCTCTTCGACGGCGAGGTCGAGCATCGCATCGATGACACCCTTGCCCTGCTCCTCGGCGATCTCGCCAATCGTCTTGCCTTCCAGCCCCTTGTTCTTGTCCAGTACGGCGTTCTGCACCGTCATATGGTCCCACCATTGCCGGGAGATACCGCGCGGCGTGAAGTCGATCTTGAACTCGACGGCCTCTTCGTGGAGCTTCTTACGGATCTCTGGATCGTTATAGGCTCGCAGTTTCTCCTCATCGTCCGCGATCAGGATTGGGTGCCAGGTCGGCAGCCCTCGGAACGCCTGCGTGTTGCGCATGGTGAAGAAGTCGGTGATCTCGTTCGGCGTGCACATGGGATAGGCGCGGATGCCCTTGGCCACGGTCTCGTCGATCTTGGCCATTTGCTCCTTCCATTGGCCCGGATATTTCAGATTGTGCAGCAGCGTGTTGTAGACAACGGGACGTCCAGTCGCTTCGGACAGGCGGCTCATCAGGCCGTTCTCGACCTCCGCGCCATTGCCACCGCCGCTCTGAATGATACCAGTGCCGAGTTCGCGCAGCACGTCGCAGATGGCGAAAATCTCCTTCTCCTCCGCCCACAGCGCGGGGACCGGCACGCCCTGCGGGTCAAAATGGCCGGCGTTCCGCGACACCGAAAGGCCTAGCGCACCGGCGCGCATGCCGTCACGGACGATCGTGCGCATTTCCTCTATCTCATCGTCGGTCGCCGCGCGTTCCTGGGCCGCCTCCCCCATCACGTAAAAACGGATCGCGGAATGTCCCATCAGATTGCCGACATTTACACCGAGCCCGTTATCGAGCGTCTCCATGTAATCGGCGACGCTCTCCCAGGTAACGTCGATGGTGTTGAGCACCTCCATCGGGATCGCCTCGACATAGGACAGGAAGCCGGAAAGGCGTTGCTGGCTGCCCGGCCGCACCGGTGCGAGCGACAGCGAACAGTTGCCGAAGATCACCGAGGTTGCACCATGGTCGCAGGAACTGGAGCACAACGGATCCCAGGTAACCTGCGCGTCAAAGTGGGTATGGTTGTCGATGAAGCCGGGTGCGACCACAAGACCTTCAGCATCAATGGTCCGGCCGGCCGGACCGTCCAGTTTGCCGATCTCTACAATCTTGCCGTCCTTGACCGATAGATCGCCGCGATAGCCGGGCATGCCCGAACCGTCGACGATGAGACCGTTGCGAATCAAGAGATCATACGCCATCACGTTACCTCCGCCTGAATTGCCCGGTGTGAACTGCCGTTCAGGTTAGACAACCGAGATTCCAAATACAAATTGCCGCAGCCCTGCCCCGGGCGCCGCCTGTTATTGTGCTTGGATCAACGCAGCTGAACCAATGGACAAAGGGAGATACCGCCATGGCGAACGACGACAAGCGACAAAAGGGACGGGAAATCGTCGGCAAACTGTTCAAGGACGGCCCGGTCGGCGAGATGATCCCGATGCCGAAGCGGTTCCGGCGCTTCACTGTCGATCACGTGTTCGGCGAGATCTGGCAGGGCGAGAATATGCCGATCGAGGAACGCTCGCTGATCACCTGCGCCATGCTTGTCGCGCTCAACCGCGAAGACGAAATGCGTGTCCATTTCACCGGCGCCAAGAATCTCGGTCATCCGCGTGAGAAGATCGAGGAGCTGATCATCCACGCCGCCCATTACGCCGGCTGGCCGGCAGCCGTTAGCGGGTTTCGCGCGCTGGCCGATGTGTGGCCGCCGGAGGAATAAGAAATTCTTCCCGCATCTTTGGGGATATTTGAGGACAGCAGACGATGACCTACAAGGTCCATAACCGTCTGGGATCAAGCGGCTTCGCGGTCGAGGCGACGCTGGAACTCTCCGGCCTTCCCTATGAAATGGTTCTGCTTCCTTCCACCTCCGACACGCCGTTGCCGGCGGAATTCACTGCAGTCAACCCATGGCGGCAGGTACCGGTCCTCGAAACGCCGGAAGGCCGCATTATCACAGAAACGGCTGCCATCCTCTTTTATCTGTTGGATCGCCACGAAGAATGCCGCAACGGCACGACCTTACGGATCGGTGACACGATCGCCTTCTACCGTTGGACCGTGTTCATGGCCGTCAATATCTACGAAGGCATATTGAGGATCAGCTATCCGGACCGCTAATTCGCCAACGATGCGAGCGGCGGCCCGACAACCGACCCAGATCATGCGGCCATGACCGCGGCGCTGCGGACAGCAGCCCGACGCCGTGTACATGATGCATTCCTCAAGATCGAAGCGGAACTGCAGCCGGACGCCTTCGTTACCGAGCCAGCACTGTCACCGGCTGACTTCCTGTTTGCTATGCTCTACGCTTGGCACAACAAACAACCCGATCTCCCCAAATGCACATGGATCACGGAGAAAGTGGCATCGCACGCGCGGATCAACCCGATTTGGCATGCCAATTTCGGGCACCGGCTCGATGAGAAATGGCACGACATCAGACCATTGTGGGCGTAACCGGCAGGTAGTAACGATGATGAGCGTGGCGACATCCGAGGCACGCAACGACCGAGGCGAATGGCGCCCCGCCAGCAAGATCGTCCCAGCGCCGATCAATGATTGGCCCCCGCGGCTGAGCGCTTTGGCCCGCTGGCTGTTCGCCTTTCCGGGCTATCTTTGGCCGCTCAACCTCTTTTGGCTCGGCGTCACGCTGGCGACCTGGACCTGGCTGACACCGGCGCTCAGCGCCATGCAAAGCTTCGAACTATGGTGGGTCGCGCTGATCCTTGGGCGCAACCTGGCGCTGACCCTGATGCTGTATGGCGGTTTGCATCTGTATCTTCATGTATTCCAAGGCCAGGGCGACGCTTTTCGCTTCACCCTCAAACCACTGGCAACCGACAGCGGGCGCTTCCTGTTCCGCCACCAGGTACGCGACAACATGCTCCGCACCCTCGCCTCGGCCGTCCCCATCCTCACAGGTTTCGAGATCCTGACCTATTGGGGCTTCGCCAACGGGGTCCTTGGCTATCCCGGCCTGACGGTCGGCCCAGCTGTGTTCTGGGGCTGGTTCGTCCTGTTGCTTCTGTTGGGGCCGGTCATCCATTCGGTGCATTTCTATTTCGGCCACCGGCTGCTTCATACGCGATGGCTCTATCGCAGGGTTCACGCCCTGCATCACCACAATGTCGAGGTCGGCCCCTGGTCCGGGCTCGCCATGCATCCGGTCGAGCACGCGATCTATTTCTCCACGGTCGTGGTGCAATGGCTGCTGGCCCTGCATCCATTAAACGCCCTGTTCCAGATACAGCTCGCGATCTTCAATGCCGCGACGGCACATACCGGCTTCGAACGGATCAAATTCGGCGGCCGGCTGGCGATCGAGGGCGGCAGCCATTTCCACTACCTCCATCATAAGCATTTCGAATGTAACTACGGCGGTAGCCTCGTGGTCCTCGACCGTCTTTTCGGCACCTTTCACGACGGTAGCGAGGCAGGCGACCATGCGATGCGGGAGCGCTTGCGCGCCATCCGTGCAGCAGCGAATTAGGACGCGGTGGCGCAACCGAGCTAGTAGATGGCGCAATCGATCCAGCACGCCGAGTCGCCCTGGCTAAGCTTTGCGTTGAAGCGGCCGCGTGCAGAAATCACCCAATTCCCTTTTGCCGGCACGTGGAACCGTGCAATTATAATGGCTTAAGATTCTATCGTCCGAGTTCCCCGCCAGACATTCCTACCGCCCCGTTCGAGTGGTAATACAGTTGTGACTGGCCCCGTTCCGGGATTCGGACGACAACGGCGACTGCAGAGAAAGACAGGGAGGAACAGCAATGGCCCCGAAGAGCGATATTGAGATTGCCCGTGCCGCAACCATGCAACCGGTCGGCGAGATCGGGGCCAAGCTGGGCATCCCGGCCGACAGCCTGCTGCACTACGGGCCCTACAAGGCCAAGCTGTCCGCCGACTATATCAAATCGCTGCAGGACAAGCCGGACGGCAAGCTGATCCTGGTCACCGCCATCACCCCAACCCCGGCCGGCGAAGGCAAGACAACAACTTCGGTTGGTCTCGGCGACGGGCTCAACCGCATCGGCAAGCAGACCATCACCTGCCTGCGCGAGCCAAGTCTCGGCCCCTGCTTCGGCATGAAGGGCGGCGCGGCCGGCGGCGGCTATGCCCAAGTCGTCCCGATGGAGGACATCAACCTGCACTTCACGGGCGACATGCACGCGATCGGCACGGCTCACAATCTGCTTTCCGCCCTGGTCGACAACCACATCTATTGGGGCAACGAGCTCAATATCGACGCGCGCCGGGTTACCTGGCGGCGCGTGCTGGACATGAACGAGCGTGCGTTGCGCGATATCGTCACTTCGCTGGGCGGCGTCCCGAATGGCTTTCCGCGCCAATCGGGCTTCGACATCACGGTGGCGTCGGAGATCATGGCGATCTTCTGCCTTGCCCGCGATATGGATGACCTGGAGGAGCGGCTGTCCAACATCGTCGTCGGTTACACGCGCGACCGCGAGCCGGTGCGCGCCCGCGACGTGAAGGGGCACGGCCCTATGACCGTGCTGCTGCGCGACGCGCTGATGCCAAACCTGGTGCAGACTCTGGAAAACAACCCGGCCTTCATCCATGGCGGCCCCTTTGCCAACATCGCACATGGCTGCAACACCGTGCTGGCCACGACGACGGCCCTGAAGATGGCGGACTACGTCGTGACCGAAGCCGGGTTTGGCGCCGATTTGGGCGCGGAGAAGTTCTTCGACATCAAGTGCCGCAAGGCCGGTCTGAAGCCGGCTGCCGCGGTCGTCGTCGCAACCGTACGCGCGCTCAAGATGCATGGCGGCGTCGCGCGTGGCGATCTGGGCGAGGAGAATGTCGAAGCGGTGCGCGCCGGGCTGGAGAATCTCGGCCGCCATATCGGCAATATCCGCAAGTTCGGCGTCCCGCCCGTGGTCGCCATCAACCAGTTCATCGCCGACACCGACGCGGAGATGACGGTGGTGCGCGAGTTCTGCGACAGCCTCGAGGTCAACGCTTATGTCTGCTCGCATTGGGCCAATGGCGGTGCGGGGACGGAAGAGCTGGCGACCAAGGTCGCGGAAATCGCCGACAGCGGCGTTGCGGATTTCAAACCGCTATATGGCGACGATCTGCCCCTGTGGGACAAGATCCGCACGGTCGCCCAGGAGATCTACGGCGCCGACGATGTGTCCGGTGATGCCACCGTCATGAACCAGATCAAACAGTATGAGGAACAGGGCTTCGGCAAGTTCCCGGTCTGCATGGCGAAGACGCAGTACAGCTTCTCCGCCAACCCGGATCTAAAGGGCGCTCCTTCCGGTTTCACCGTGCCAGTGCGCGAGGTTCGGCTGTCGGCCGGCGCGGAGTTCCTAGTCGTCATCTGCGGCGCGATCATGACCATGCCCGGTCTGCCGCGCGTGCCCGCGGCGAACAGCATTCACATTAACGACAAGGGCGATGTCGAAGGGCTATTCTAGTCCTCGTCCGAACGCAGTACGGAGCAGCCCATGTCCGAGGGTGAAAAGATCGTCCGCAAGCGGCAACATCCAGGCCGCGGGCGCGGCAAGGGCCGTGCCCATCCGAAGGGACGGCAACTCGATCTTACGGCGCAAGCCGAAGTCGCCAGCCTGCTTTGCGATCGTCCGCGCAACCGCGATCTGCTCATCGAATATCTGCACTTAATCCAGGACAGCCAGGGTTGCCTGCCCGCGGCCCATCTGGCCGCGCTGGCCGACGAAATGCGTATTCCCATGGCGGAGGTCTACGAGGTCGCTTCATTTTATGCGCATTTCGACATCGTCCGGGAGGACGAAGCGAAGCCGCCCGCCCTCACCGTTAGGGTCTGCGACAGCCTGACCTGTGAGATGATGGGCGCCCAGACTCTGCTGAAGGACTTGGCGGCGAAGTATGGCGGATCGGTGCGTTTGCTCCCCGCCCCTTGCATGGGGCGCTGCGATACCGCGCCGGTCGCGGAGGTGGGGCACCGGCATGTGACCCAAGCGACCGTTGAGAATATCTCCACGGCGATCGATGGGGGAGACCATTCCCCCATCGTGCCCGATTACCGCGATCTCGACGCCTACCAGGCTGATGGCGGCTACGCGCTGCTGCGCGCCTGCCGCGACGGCGATACGACCGTCGACGACATCCTGGCGGCACTCGACGACTCCGGCTTGCGCGGATTGGGCGGCGCCGGTTTCCCGACAGGACGCAAATGGCAGTTCGTGCGCGCTGAGCCGAAACCCCGCTATCTGACGGTCAATGCCGACGAGGGCGAACCCGGCACGTTTAAAGACCGGCACTATCTGGAGACCGACCCGCACCGGTTCCTGGAAGGCATGCTGATTGCCGCCTGGGCCGTCGAGGCGGATCGCGCCTACATCTATTTGCGCGATGAATACCCACAAGTTAACAAACTCCTACAGGCCGAAATTGCGAAACTAGTCGAGCTTGGGCTTGTCGCGGAAAGTTACGTGGAGCTGCGCCGCGGCGCGGGCGCCTATATCTGCGGCGAAGAGTCGGCGATGATCGAGAGTTTGGAAGGCAAGCGCGGCCTGCCGCGTCACCGTCCGCCTTACGTCGCGCAGGTCGGCCTGTTCGATCGCCCCACCCTCGTAAACAATGTGGAGACCCTGTATTGGATCCGCGACATCATGCAGAAAGGGTCCGGCTGGTTCGCCGAACAGGGCCGCAATGGCGGCAAGGGACTGCGCAGCTATTCCGTCTCTGGCCGGGTGAAGAAACCCGGCGTTAAGCTGGCGCCGGCCGGGATCACTGTGCGTGAGTTGATTGAGGAATTCTGCGGTGGCATGGCGGATGGTCATGCGTTCAAAGGTTACCTGCCCGGCGGTGCGTCCGGCGGCATCCTGCCGGCCTCGAAGGGCGATCTGCCTCTGGAATTCGGAAAGCTCGAAGGCGAAGGCTGCTTCGTGGGCAGCCACGCGGTGGTCATCCTGTCCGACCAGGACGATATGGGCGATGTGGCGCGCAACCTCATGCGCTTCTTCGAGGATGAAAGCTGCGGCCAGTGCACGCCGTGCCGGGTCGGCACCGAAAAGGCGGTGGCGCTGATGTCGAACGGCCCCTGGGACGAGGCGCTGCTGGAAGAACTCGGCCGCGCCATGACCGACGCGTCCATTTGCGGTCTCGGACAGGCCGCCGCCAATCCCCTCTTCTCCGTCCTCAAGCATTTCCGGGAGGAAGTCGTATGACGGTCAGTTTCACGCTCAACGGCACGCAAGTCGAAGCCCAAGACGGCGAGACGATCTGGCAGGTCGCGCAGCGGCAAGGCGTCGAGATCCCGCATCTCTGCCATTCGCCGGAACCGGGCTACCGGCCGGACGGCAATTGCCGCGCCTGCATGGTCGAGATCGAAGGAGAGCGCGTGCTGGCCGCCTCCTGCATCCGCACGCCGGCCGACGGTATGGTGGTGAACTCCGTCTCCGATCGCGCCAAATCGGCGCGCAAGATGGTCTTCGAGATGCTCGCCGCCGACCAGCCGGAGCGCGCCGTCGCGCACGATCCGGAATCGAAATTCTGGCACTGGGCCGACCATGTGGAGATTACCGGCAGCCGCCTGCCCGCCCGCACCCCGGTCGCCGCTGACTCGAGCCACACCGCGATGGCGGTCAATCTCGACGCTTGCATCAACTGCAATCTCTGTGTCCGCGCATGCCGCGAGGTCCAGGTCAACGACGTCATCGGCATGGCTTATCGCGGCCATGGCAGCAAGGTGGTCTTCGATTTCGACGACCGGATGGGGCAAAGCACCTGCGTTGCCTGCGGCGAATGTGTCCAGGCCTGCCCAACCGGCGCCCTGATGGAAAGCGCCCTGGTCGACGAGAATGGCGTCGGCAAGACCGACCCGCTGCGCGAGGTCGACAGCGTGTGTCCCTATTGCGGGGTCGGTTGCCAGATCACCTACCAGATAAACCAAGAAAACGAGATCGTCGCCGTACAGGGCCGCACCGGGCCGGCGAACGAGAACCGGCTCTGCGTGAAAGGCCGCTTCGGCTTCGATTACGTCAAACACCCGCACCGGCTGACGAAGCCGATGATCCGCCGCGACGACGCGCCGAAGGCCGCCGACATGGATATCGATCCGGCCAACCCGTGGACGCATTTCCGTGAAGCAACCTGGGAAGAGGCGCTGGATCGTGCCGGCGCCGGTCTGAAAGCGATACGCGAGCGCGAAGGCTCGAAGGGGCTGGCCGGGTTTGGCTCCGCCAAGGGCTCGAACGAAGAGGCCTATATGTTCCAGAAGCTGGTCCGCACCGGCTTCGGTACAAACAATGTGGATCACTGCACGCGCCTCTGCCACGCCTCCTCGGTCGCCGCGCTGATGGAAGGCATCGGCTCCGGCGCTGTCACCGCCCCCTTCACAGCCTGCCGGGATTCCGAACTGATCATCGTCATCGGTGCGAATCCGACAGAAAATCATCCGGTTGCGGCGACATTCTTCAAGCAAGCCGCAAAGCGCGGCGCGACCCTCGTCGTGATGGATCCGCGCGGTCAGGCGCTTCGGAAACACGCGACGCACATGCTGCAGTTCAAGCCCGGTACCGACGTGGCGATGCTGAACGCGATGCTGAACGTCATCATCACCGAGGAACTGTACGACCGGCAGTATGTCGAATCTCAGACCGAGGGATTCGAGAATCTCAAAAAACATATCGTCGATTTTACACCCGAAGCCATGTCGGAAGTCTGCGGCATCGACCCTGAGACACTGCGGACTGTGGCGCGCCACTACGCACGGGCTGAATCGTCGATCATCTTCTGGGGCATGGGCATTTCGCAAAGCACGCACGGCACGGACAACGCGCGTTGTCTCATCGCGCTGGCCCTGACCACCGGCCAGGTCGGCCGTCCCGGTACCGGCTTGCACCCGCTGCGCGGCCAGAACAACGTTCAGGGCGCCTCCGACGCGGGCCTGATCCCGATCGTCTATCCGGACTATCAATCCGTCGAGGGCGAGGAGATTCGCAAGAAGTTCGAGAATGTCTGGGGCACCTCGCTCGACCCGGACCGTGGCCTGACCGTGGTCGAAATCATGGATGCGGTGCATGACGACATCATCAAGGGCATGTACATCATGGGCGAGAACCCGGCCATGTCGGACCCGGATGCCGATCACGCCCGCGAGGCGCTGGCGAAGCTCGAGCATCTGGTAGTGCAGGATTTGTTCCTGACGGAAACCGCCTTTCACGCCGACGTGGTGCTGCCCGCCTCCGCCTGGCCGGAAAAGGACGGCACGGTCACGAACACAAACCGGCAAGTTCAAATGGGCCGCAAAGCGCTGGAGATGCCGGGCGACGCGCGGCAGGACTGGTGGATCATCCAGGAAATCGCCAAGCGCATCGGCCTTGATTGGTCCTATACCCATCCGAGCGACGTGTTCGCGGAGATGAAGGGCGTCATGGGGTCTCTCGACAACATTACGTGGGACCGGCTGGAGCGCGAGAGCGCTGTCACCTATCCCGTCGACGCGCCGGACCAGCCGGGCAACGAGATCGTCTTCGGCGATGGCTTCCCAACCGAGAGCGGCCGCGGCAAGCTGGTCCCAGCCGATATCATCCCGCCGGACGAGCAGCCGGATGACGAGTTCCCGATGATCCTGACGACGGGCCGGCAGCTCGAGCACTGGCATACCGGCGCCATGACCCGCCGCAGCCGAGTGCTCGACCATCTGGAACCGGAAGCGATCGCGCAAATGTCATCGCGCGATCTGCACAAGCTGGGCCTGAAAGCCGGTGACAAGGTGCGCGTGGAAACCCGCCGTGGCACGATTGAGCTGATGGCGCGGGTCGATGGTGCAATCCCGGAAGGGCTGATTTTCATCCCCTTCTGCTTCGCCGAAGCGCCGGCCAACGTACTGACCAACCCACAGCTCGACCCATTCGGCAAGATTCCGGAGTTCAAATATTGCGCGGCGCGCGTGAGCAGCGCCGAGGCAACCGTCGCCGCGGAATAATCCGAGTTGGACCTTACCGGCTCACGTCAAGCTGGCAGACAACCCGCGTTTCGTAAAGTGTGGCCCTGGTTGCAGCCAGGCTGCAGCGGAATAACCGGACGAGCTGGACAAGAATTTAGTCGCAGCACTCATGACCGATGCGGCAGAAGCAGGAAACGGTGATGGCGTCGTCCGCGATCTTCCGGGCTTTTTCCAGTTCCGGGCGAATGGCATCGAGGGCTTTCTGATCGCCCTGTTTTTCGCAGCACTCCGCATAGCCGACCAGGCTCCAGATATTGTTCGGATGCTGTGACGGACGGACGAGCGTATCGTCCAACCCCAAATCGGCACGGTAGACGGCCGTAGCTTCATCGACATGGCCCTGCTCAAGAAGCAGTGCGCCCAAGGCATGGCGCGGCGGCATCATCCAGGACCACGGTTCAGAGTAATTGAGGTTGTCGTAGAGCTCGACCGCCTTGCGCAAATTGGCAAAGGCAACATCGTAGTTGCCACGCCGGTATTCCAGCTCACCCGCCAGCATCGGTCCCGCCACCGCGAGCATGTCGCGCGTATCATTCTGAAACACGATCCGGTCCGCCGGCAGAGCGGCAACGGCATCGCGCAGCAACCGCTGCTGTTCCTGCGCCTCCGTTATGTTGCCGAGAACCGCATGGGCGATTCCCTTAGCGTATTGCCAAACTGCATAGGTGACGCAGAACAGCTTCGGGTCATCCGGCAGCGGTTCGTCCAAAATCTCCTGCCACTTCCCGAAACGGATCAGGACATGTGCCTTCATGCCATAGAAGGCTTCCAGGTAGTTCACCAGAAAGGCAAAGTCGGAGAGCAGGTACTCCGGTTTCACCGTCGCCTTCATCTCCTCAGCGGCACGGATCGCCGGCTCGTATTGCCCGGAAAAGAACGCGCCGTACATCTGGAAATGAATGTTGTGCAATAGGTAGACGTAATAGATGCCAAGCTCGCCATCATATTCCAAGTACTTCTCGTCGGCCACCGCGGCCTCGACGTTGGAGGCGATCGTCTTTTCATACTGGCCGCACAGAACGTAGATGTGCGAGGGCATATGGGTCAGGTGCCCCGAGCCCGGCACTAGCGGACGCAATTCGTCGCAAGCTTCCAAGGCGCGCTCCGGTTCTGGAGACATTTCCATGATGTGAATGTAGAAATGCAGCAGCCCGCAATGTGACGCATCACCGTTGCGTTTGATGCGCGCCAGCGCGGTTTCGACGATTTCGATCGCTTCCAGCGTATCCGTTCCTTCGGCGGCGACCCGGTTCTGCAAATCCCAAAGTTTCCAAGGCGTGCGCACCATCAGCGCTTCAGCCGTCAAGGCGCAGACATCGTAATCCTCGGAATATTCCTGATAGACCGCCCGCATTGCGTCGGCGTAGTCATCATCCCACTGGCTCAACGTTTCGGGATCATCCGCCGTGGCGGCCTGAAACCGCCGCGCGAGCGCGCCGCACAGCGCTTTCTCCAGCTCCGTCGCGCTACCGTTCGCCGCGAGTGCGACCGCCTTTTGCGCGTTCTCGTGACAGGTCGCGATGACTACCGGCCGTCCGGTTGGTGACATCTTGTCCCAGGGAATGTTGTAGTAGGGTCCGGTCGCATAGGCGACACCCCAATAGCCCATGGCACAATCCGGATCGAGCTCGACGGTCTTCTCAAAACAACGGACCGCTTCATCGTGATGGAACGCGTAGCACCAGTTCAGACCGCGGTTAAACCAAAGCTGAGCCTCCTCCGACTGCGTTTCGATTTCCCGCGCATAGGGTCCAAGTGCAAAGTACGAATCCATCATGTGATCTCCGATCGGGAAGCCCGCAGCCTGATTGGGCTAGCCTGACCATGCAATGAGCACAGGGCTGCACTGCAAAATAGGAGGCTGAAGCGGTTACAGGAAGGGCCTATGTTCCAGCGGAATACTACTTGCGGAGTTACCGCCATGTCCCGCTTCAATGTCCTGCTTACCGCACTCGCCCATAAGGGCAGCCGGACCGTCGCAAGGCTCTACCGGAAGGGCCGCCAGCCAGAACGCTTCCCCGATGTCTTCATCGAGAAGATTACTGCGACCGAATAAACCAGAATCACAAGTTCGGATGAAACCGAATACGGTTCCACCCGATCGTGATCTGGTCTAGGCGAGGCCCGTAGCCTCATCGAGGCCCAGCATAATGTTCATGTTCTGCACGGCCATGCCCGACGCGCCCTTGCCGAGATTGTCCAGCAACCCCATCAGCACGACCTGACCCTGCGCTTCGTTGCCGAAGACGTGGAGCCGCAACTCGTTCGTATCGTTCAGCGCTTCCGGCTGCAACCGGCTGATCGCGGACGTATCCTCCAGGGAAGCGACCGTCACGAACCGCCGGCCAGCGTAGTAATCCACTAGCACCGCATGGACCTCCGACGGTGTCGGCTGTGACGGCATCGCCGAAAGCTGCAGCGGCACCTGCACGATCATACCCTGCGCGTAGCGCCCGACGCTTGGTACGAAGAGCGGCCGGTGCTTCAGGCCGGTGTATTTGTGGATCTCCGGCGCGTGTTTGTGCTCCAGAGTCAGGCCATAGACCTGGAAGTTGTCCGTGGTGCGGTTGTCCGCGCCTTCGCCCTCGAAAGCGGCAATCAAGCTTTTGCCGCCGCCGGAATAGCCGGAAACCGCGTTGATCGTGAGCGGCCAGTCCGCCGGGACGATCCCCGCCTCGACGAGGGGATGAACCAGCGCGATCGTCGCGACGGGATAGCAGCCGGGGTTGCTGACCCGTTTGGCGCTGGCAATCCGCGTCTGCTGTTCGGCGTCATACTCCGCCATGCCGTAGACCCAGTCATCGGCAACCCGGTGCGCCGTACTGGCGTCGATGACCCGTGCATTCGGATCTTCAATCATGGACACCGCCTCGCGCGCCGCATCGTCCGGCAGGCACAGGATCGAAAGATCCGCGCGATTGAGCATGGCCTGCCTCCGCTGCGGATCCTTGCGCTCTGAATCGTCCAGATGCAGCAGCTCCACATCCTTTCGGTCCGCGAGCCGCGCGTGAATCTGCAAACCTGTCGTACCAGCTTCGCCGTCGATGAATACCGTGGCCGTCATTTCCTCAATCCTTCTTCACAAAC
>CAJWOT010000077.1 GCA_913044215.1 uncultured Rhodospirillaceae bacterium
GGGAACCACGCTTGTGGCCCAGGTGCTCAGCTTCGATGTCTCATGGTTTTCGCCGATCCTCATCGGCGGCGGCATGATCGTTTTCTACGTGACCGAGCGCAAATGGCCGCGGAATTTGGGGTGGATCCTGCTCGGGCTCGGTTTGATGCTCCTCGCGTTGCGGCTGATCGTGGAAAGTTCCGAACCGATGCGGGCGTCGGAGACGGTCGGGACGGTCCTGTCAGCCCCTGCCGGCGAACCAATCCTTGCGGTTCTGGTGGCGGCGCTCCTGACCTGGCTCGCCCATTCGAGCCTGGCGACGGTGCTCCTGGTCGTCTCGCTGACCACTACCGGAATAACCCCGTTACCGTTAGCGTTCGCCCTGGTCCTGGGGGCGAATCTAGGCGGTACCCTGCTAGCACTATTGGCGACCCTGAATGGGGCACCGGCCGGCCGGCGCGTGGCTGTCGGCAACGCGGTTTTCAAATTTACCGGTGTCGTGATTTTGCTGCCGTTCTTGGCAGAGGCAACGCGATGGCTGCCCGAGTTCGAGGCTGATCCGGCGCGGCAGATCGTGAATTTTCACACCGCCTTCAATATCGCCCTCGCGGTCATCTTTATCGGATTCACCGGCGTTGTCGGCCGTTTGATGGAACGGATGTTTCCGGACGCGCCTGTGGAAGATGACGCGGCGACACAGCGCTATCTCGACGTGTCCGTCATAACCGAGCCGACCGTCGCGCTGGCGACCGCGGCGCGCGAGACGTTGCGGATGGGCGATACCCTGCAAACCATGTTGCGGGATGTCATCGAGGTTTTCCGAGACGTTGAGAAATCGAAAATTTCCGAAATCGCGCGCATGGACGATACGGTCGATGACCTCCACATGGCGATAAAACTCTATCTGACCGATGTCAGCCGCGAACCGCTTGATGAAAAGGGGAGCGGGCGCTGCGCGGAAATCATGTCGTTCAACACCAATCTCGAGCATATCGGCGACATCATCGACAAGAACCTGCTCGAATTGGCGTCGAAGAAGGTGAAATACGATCTGCAATTCTCAGAGGACGGCCTGCAGGAAATCGTGACGTTACATGGCCGGGTGGAAGAGAACCTGCAACTCGCCATGAATGTCTTCGTCAGCGGTGATCGCGATCTGGCGCGTCGGTTGCTTTCGCAAAAAGTCCATTTCCGCGATGCTGAACGGGAGGCAGCCGAAGGCCATCACGAGCGGCTGCGTCACGGATTGCGCGAGAGCATCAAATCTTCGTCGCTGCATCTGGATATCCTGCGCGACCTTAAGCGGATCAACAGCCACCTGCCCTCTGTCGCCTACCCGATCCTTGAGCAGGCTGCGAGCTGCGGGCCTCGCGGCTCCGCAAACCGAAGCGGAAAAAGAAACAGCAAACTGCCGGTTAGATGCGCTGCTTTCGCGGATCCGGAACCTGCTGCTGCTGTTCGAACGGCGGCATTTTGGTTGGCGGCACCGGAGGCGGAATGATCTCGACATTGAGATTGCCGAGCTCTTCCAGGGATTTGGGCGAAAACGGCGTCGCGATGGTAACCGTCGATCCGCGCGCGGTGGCATCATCGACGGCCTGTTCCAGCCGCTCGGCCAGTTCCTGCCGCCAGGGCAGGGTATAGTAGCGCGGCTGCGTCGAGCTCTCGAGCTGCAGCCAGAGATAGATGGCTTCGCCCTCCTCGAAGCGGGCGCCGAGGACGACCGCGCTCAGTGCCTCGCGCTCGAACCATTCGAAGTCGATCGGTTTCGGCCGGCTCAGCAACTCGGTGAGCTGAAGATAGCCGAGCGGCATCATCAGCGCCGCGGTGACCAGGGCGACAACCCGGACCGCGGTGCGCCGCGGCGACCAGATGGCAATTGCCGCGAGCAGCGCGAACAGCGCCACGTTGCCGATGAAGAAATAGATCAGAAATACCATCACATGGGCTCCGTGATGAGACGCCGTCGCAAGGTGGTGACGCTGTCCTTGACCAAGTCGCCCTTGCTGGTGAGGCGGAACCTGAAGGCGGTTTCTTCCTGGTGGCGGCGCTTGAGCTGGACCTGGGTTTTCAGGATTTGCTTGGTCTGTTCGAATTCTTTCCGCACGCTGACGACGACCGTCGCGGGAACGATCATGCCAGGCGGTACCGGCCCGTACATATGAACGTTGACGATATACTCGCCTGCCGGAATGCCGCGGCTATAGGCGACCTCGTAATTCTCTTCCGTGGCGTCGCCGTCGGTGCCCAGATCGTCGCGCAGCAAATTGAAGACGCGATTGCCGAGATTCCAGAAGCCGACCGGGGTGGATTCCGGTCCCATGACCCACAAATCCACATCGACCGCCTGGTTGGTCGGCCAATGCAGCTCGACGATGACGTTACCGGGCGCCTTGTGGTCCTGTGCCTCGACCTCGGATTTACGCAAGTGCGGCAACAGCATGACAACCATCGCCACGAAGCCGATCAGGGCGAGCAGAATCACATCGCGGAAGACCGTCCCGGCGGAGTCTTCTTCGAAGTCTTCAAGCTCGTTCACGCGCTTCTCCCAGCTCGATGATCGCTCCAATCAGGCTAACCGCGCCGCTCGTCAAAATGCGATGATTGACGATCAGCCAGACATAAAGAACGGCGCCGACCAGGGTCGTATAGAGCGCGACCGACATGCCGCTGATCAGCGTCGCGACCATATTGGCGACGCTTTCGATCTCCGTCGCCGATTCCGGGTCTACCCCTGACAGGGCGATGATGAACCCGATGACGGTGCCGATCAGGCCCAAAAAGATCAGGCCGTTGGCGAGGTGGCGAATCACCGAGACGTTGGTCCCCATCTTCAGCCGCAGGGCCGAGGCGCCGAGCGTCTTGCTGTCGGCGCCGCCGCCATAGACCGTGGCCAGATACTTTGCGGCGCGCGTGCCTTCTTTTGGGTCGCCGCTGCGAATATCGTTCAGTTCGACGCTGGTTTGCCAGATCCGGTTGCCGCAGGTGAACAGGCCAAACAGGAACACGACGAAGATGCCGAGCGACAGTTCCATCGTGACCGGCACGAAAATTCCGTCGAGCCAGCCTTGCAGCCACGCGGCGAATAGCAAAGCCAGCGCCACCAGATTGACCAGCAGGTATCGCAAGAACAGCAGATATCTGTGCGGTTTGGAGATCAGTTCCATTTTCGTTTCGACTCCTGATACATCGCGCTACGATTACATCCGCGCGGCGCATACCGTAGCGGCCGCCGAAAACATATGTAGTATGGATCAAGTTTTTGGGAAGTCGGCATGAAATATGACGTGATCGTTATCGGGGCCGGCATCATCGGTTGCTGCACCGCTTATGAGCTGGCCAAGCGCGGCAAGCGGACCCTGAATATCGATAAGCTGCCGGCTTCGGGCTACGGCTCGACCAGCGGGTCCTGCGCGATTATCCGCACCCATTACTCGACCGTCGATGGCTGTGCCCTCGCCTATGAGGGCGTGTTCGTATGGCGCAACTGGGCCGGCTATATCGGCGTGCCGGACGAGCGCGGCCTGGCCGTCTATCACAATACCGGCTGCGTCGCGCTGCGGGTCGAGGCGAACGAATTCCTGCGGCCGATGTGCGAGCGGCTCGATGTCATCGGCATACCTTGGGAGGATTGGGGACCGGACAAAATTCACGAGAAGCTGCCCTTTTTCGATCTCAAGCGCTTCGCACCGGCGAAATTGCTGGGTGATCCCGGCTTTGGCGAGCCGACCGACGGTTCGGTCGAGGGCGCTGTGTTTTTCCCGGATGCGGGCTATGTCAGCGACCCCCAGCTTGCCACGCACAATGTGCAATGCGCCGTGCAGGCCGCAGGCGGTGAGTTCCGCTTCAACGCCGAGGTCACGGAAATCCGGCAGGAGAATGGCCGCACCGCCGGTGTTACCCTGTCGGACGGCACGGCGATCGACGCGCCGGTCGTCGTCAATGTCGCGGGGCCGCACTCCTCGCGGATCAACGCGATGGCAGGGGTGCTCGACGACATGAATATTTCGACCGGCGCCATGCGGCAGGAAGTTGCCCATGTGCCGTCGCCGGCAGGGTTCGACTTCGAGGCGAACGGTTTCATCATTACCGACAGCGACATCGGCGTCTACGCACGGCCGGAGGTCGGCAACCATATCCTGATCGGCAGCGAAGACCCGGAATGCGACCCGCGCGAATGGGTCGATCCGGACGATTACAATCGCGACTTCACCGATCAATGGACGGTGCAGGTGCATCGCGAGGCGCAGCGCATCCCGACCCTGCCCATCCCGAGCCGTATGCAGGGCGTCGTCGACCTCTACGATGTGTCGGACGACTGGATACCGATCTATGACCGCTCCAGCTTGGACGGCTATTACATGGCGATTGGCACCAGCGGCAATCAGTTCAAAAACGCGCCCGTGGCCGGCAAGATGATGGCGGAGTTGATCCTCGCCTGCGAGGCGGGCCACGATCATGACGCCGAGCCGCTGCAGTTCAACCTGGACCATATTGGCCGCTCGGTCGATGTCGGCTTCTATTCACGCAAGCGCGAGATCAATGCGAACAGCAGTTTTTCGGTGCTGGGCTAACGAAGAGGGAGAGAAGAGAGATGCGCGTGGTGACCTTGGACGATATTCCGCATGAGGATCTGGGCGAGGCGACGCCGATCGCCGGCTGGAGCGGCGGCTCAGTGACCCGGTCGCGCCAGACGATCATCCCAGCCGGCGAGTCCGGTAACTACAATTGCAGCGTGGTCAACTTCACCAACGGGTCGACGACAGGCTGGCATGTCCATGATTGCGACCAAATCCTGGTCGTCACTTCCGGCTCAGGCATCGTCGCGACCGAGGAAGAGGAAGTGGAAATTGGAGTCGGCGACGTGGTGCATATCAAGGCTGGGGAGAAACACTGGCACGGTGCCAAGACGGACACGACCTTGGGTCACATCACCGTGACGGCCGTCGGCTCGAAGGCGACGTTCCTGTAGGTTTCCGAACCTTCAATTGGAGGCGTAAACGATGCTGCAGATCGGGATCATGCTTCGCATTGCCGCCGCTGCGTTCTGGTGGCTGCATTTGTACCTCGCGATAGCTGTCGGGGTGGTAATCGTGCTGCTGGTGGCGGCAAGCTCCGCGACGCGGCGCATAATGGCCGCCGGTTGCTGATCTCCCGAGAGTCGGAGGATGATGAGGCGGACCGCGTTCGACGCCGTGACGAAACATTCCTGTACGCCATGTGGAACGGCCTGACGGTCAGCGGCGCAGGCGGGTGACAGCGTGCATTACCACGATGGCGGCCATGGCGGCGGCGACTTCGGCGGTGGTTTCGATGGTGGCGCCGGGGGCGGCGGAACTTTTTAGATTGAGACAAGGAAGCAACGATGAAGGCGATTCCCTACGAGGCGACGGAAATCCGCAATCGCGAGACGGTGATGGAAGGCGAAGACATGCGGGTCCGGGTGCTGACTCTGGATGAGGGCCAGTGCATCCCCTGGCATTATCACAGCGAGATCACCGATTCCTTCGTTTGCCTGGAAGGTCCGATGGTGATCGAAACCCGCGCGCCGCGCGCCGAGTATGTGCTGGGGCCGGGCGAACGCTGCGAAGTGCCACCTAAGGTGGCGCATTATGTTCACGGTCTCGATGACGGCCCGTTCAAGTTTCTCATCGTTCAGGGCGTCGGTGTCTACGACAACATCGCCGTCGGCGTTGGCCGCAAGGGCCAGCCCGATTAACCGCACCGCTTGCCAAGCGCGTGGCGCTCTCGCCATAGTTCGCGCGACTCTTGGATGTGAGTAGCCCTCAAGGAGAACAATTGCGATGACGAAACGTGTCCTGTGGGGCGTCGGCTCCAGCCGTGCGCTCCGCGCCCATTGGGCGTTGGTCTTTCTCGGCCTTGATTATGAGACACGGCCGATCCTGACGCGGACGCCGGCAATGGAAACGCCGGAATATCGCGCCGTCAATCCGCGCGGCAAGATCCCGACCTTGATCGACGGCGACCTGACCTTGACCGAAAGCCCGGCCATCGTTGCCTATCTGGCGGAGCGCTACAGCACACCGGAACGGCGGCTCATCCCCGAAGCGCTCGACCAGCGCGCGCTCTATTTCGAATGGATGTCCTTCATCTCGATGGAGCTCGACGCGACGTCGCTCTACGTCCTGCGGCGGCATGAGGGTCTGCCCGAGATTTACAGCCCGGCGCCGGAGGCCTGCGTGGCGGCGCGCGCCTACTTCGAGCGCATGATCACCGCGGCGACCGTGCGGCTGGAGGACGGCCGGCGCTATCTGCTGGGCGATGACTTTTTCGGCGTCGATATCCTGATGACGACGGTGCTGGATTGGGCGGTAAATTACGGTTTCGATCTGCCTGACGCTTTCGCGGCCTATCGGACGCGCATCGATGAGGAACCGTCGACCGCGCTTGCCCATCGCGCCAACACGCCGCCATGACCGCGGCGCTCGAAGGTATAAAGGTCGTCGACCTGTGTAGCGTCGTCTCTGGACCCGTGGCGATGGCGACCCTGGCCGATCAGGGCGCCGATGTGATCAAGGTGGAAGGCCTCACCGGCGACGTCACGCGCGGCGCCCGGCCGGAATCGCCGGAATTCGCGCCGGGCTTCGTCGCCTGCAACCGCGGCAAGCGGTCGATCGCGCTCGACCTGAAAAATGCGGACGGCCAGGCAATCCTCTGGCGGCTGCTGGAACGCGCCGACGTCGTCGCCCAGAACTATCGCCCCGGTGTCATGGACCGTCTGGGATTCGGCTACGAAACGGTCGCGGCGCGCAATCCCGGCATCGTGTTTCTTTCCATCAGCGGCGTCGGCCCGGTCGGACCCTACGCCAAGAAGCGCGTCTACGATCCGACTATCCAGTCGCTGACCGGTTTCACGGACATCCAGGCCGATCCGATCACCCGGCGGCCAAAGATGGTGCGCACCCTGGTCGCCGATAAGACGACGGCGATCTATGCCGCCCAGGCGGTAACGGCGGCGCTGTTCGCCCGGACCCGCACCGGTAGAGGCCAGCATCTGCAGGTCTCCATGCTGGACGTGATGATGTCGTTCCTGTGGCCGGAAGGCATGGCGCCTTTCGCGGTCGTCGCGGAGGACCGGCGGGATGCGCCCAACACGCCGCACGATATGATTTTCGAGACGTCGGACGGCTACGTCACTTTCGGTACGGTCTCGGACAAGGAGTGGGCCGGGCTCTGCAAGGCGCTGAAGCGGCCGGAGCTGATCGCCGACGAACGTTTCGCCACCGGGGCGCAGCGTTCCGCCAACCGTCAGGTGCGCATGGAGACGGTGGAGGCTGCGATTGCCGGCTTTTCCAGCGACGAGATCATCGCGCGGCTGGAAGCGAACGATGTGCCCTGCATGAAGGTGAAGACACGGCGCGAGGCGCTGGACGACCCGCAGGTCATCGCCAATGAGATCGTCGTCGAGATGGATCAGCCCGGGGTGGGCCGGATGCGGCAGGCGCGGCCGGCGGCGCTGTTCGGCGACACCCCGTCGCGCCGCCCGCGCCCGGCGCCGGGGCTTGGCCAGCATTCGCGGGAAATTCTGACAGAGTTGGGATTTGAAAACACCGAGGTCGCGGCCTTCATCGATCGTGGCGTGGTCGGAGCGGCGTCTTAATTCGAGACTGCGCCGAGGAACGCTTTCAACACATCCACAACGCGCGCGAGTTCTGCCCGGCGGCCCAGCGTGATGCGCAGATAATTGCGAAACGCCGGCGATGGGAAGCGGCGGACCGCGATGCCCGCGGCGCGCAGATGCCGGTCGGCCGCCTCCGCGCTCTTGTCCGGGTCGGCAAATCCCGCAAGGACGAAATTCGTCTGGCTTGGCACAATTTCGAGCCCGAGCGCTGACAGCTGTTCGGACAGCCAGGCGCGGCCGTCCCGGTTGGCCTCGTAGACCATATTGAAATGATCGCGGTCGGTGAGCGCCGCGCGTGCGGCAGCAAGCGAGACGCCGGAGAGCGGGAAGGTCGTCGCTACGCGGCGCACATCGGCGACGATCTCGTCCGGTCCGTACAGCCAGCCGACCCGGGCACCGGCCAGCCCGAATATCTTAGAAAAGGTCCGGGTCATGACGATGTTCCGTGCCCCGTCGACCAGCGCGTTGATCGGCGTGCGTCCCGGGTCGTCGATATATTCGTCATAGGCGCTGTCCAGGACCAGCAGGGCGTTGGCCGGCATGGCGGCGTGCAACGCCTGCAGCTCATCGCTGCCGAGATAGGTGCCGGCCGGGTTCTCCGGGTTGGCGAGATAGATCATCCGCGTGCGGTCGGTGATGCCGTCGATAAGGTGCGGCACGGAGGGGCGGAACCCCTGGTCCGGTGCCGAATGGACCTCCGCATCGTTGGCGAAGGCGTAGTTCGGCGCTTTGGGGTAGCCGTTCTCGCTGCGCAGCATCTCGGTGCCGGGGCCGAGATAGATCCGCGCCAGCCGTGCCAGCAGATCGTCCGACCCGTTGCCCACTGTGATTTTCGAGGCATCGAGGCCGAAGAACGCAGCAATCTCGGGCGCGAGGATAGCGTCGACATTCTCGCTGTATCGCTCCATCTTCGCTGCCGCGTCGCGCGCCGCCGCGATCGCCTGCGGGCTCGGCCCAAATACGCTTTCGTTCGAGTTGAGCAACAGGTCCGGCGCCGGCAGCCCGTCATCCTCCGCCTCGGTCATATAGGCCTTGATTTTGCGGACGCCGGGATGGGCGGGTTCAACGGTCATCGCTATCCTCATAGGCTGATACCGGTGCATTATAGGCGCTGAATTTGGGAATAAAGACGCGGCATAGTGAGGAAGTGGCAGACGATGGCGCTCAAGACAAAGCAGCTTCAGGAAAATTTCGGTACCGAGATCCTCGATATCGATCTCGCATGCGTGGATGACGATGCATTCGACGAGATTCGGGCGGCGTGGCAGCGCGACCCGGTTGTGTTGTTCCGGCGGCAGAGTCTGACGGAAGCGGAGCTGATCGCCTTCAGTCGGCGCTTCGGGAACCTCGATCTGGAGGTGATCCGCGACATCAACACCAGCGAGGACGTGCTCGACGACCGGGTGCCCGAGCTATTCTTCGTTTCCAACTTGCACTTCGCCGATGGCCGCAAGGTCGGTGGGCTGAGCAATGACGAGGTCGTCTGGCACACCGACCAGATCTTCCGCCAGCGGCCCGCCAGCGGTTCGATTTTCTACGGTATCGAGATGCCGAGCGACACGGGCAAGACGTCGTTCTGCAATATGGCGCGTGCCTACGACACCTTGCCGGATGACTTGCGTAGTCAGGTGGAGGGCAAGCGGTCGGTCTGCAAATACGGCACGGAGCAGCCGCTATCCGGATTCATGCGCGCCAATGTCGACAAGAATTTCCGCCGCGAAGCGACCTCGGCCGCCGAGATCGAAGAGATTGACCGACGCACGCCGCAGGCGACGCATGAAATGATACTGGAGAACCAGGCGACGGGCCAGCGCTCGATCTATTTGTCACCGAACCACACCGCCGCCATTGAAGGGCTGGATGACGAGGAAGGCGCGGCGCTGTTCGACGCGCTGTTCGATCATGCTGTGCAGCCGTCGAATATCTACACCCACGCCTGGCGCAATGGCGACGTGCTGATGTGGGACAACGCCCGCCTGTTGCACCGGCGAGAAGCCTTCGACCCCGGCATCCCGCGCCTCGCCAAGCGCACCACGGTTTATATGGACCCGGAATACTTCGCCGTGCCGCGGGCGGTCAGCGGCTGAACAATTTGTCGGCTACCCTTTCCCCAGCAGCGGTCGTACCTCCTTTGCAAACCATTCCAACTGGGCGTCGCGTTCCTCTGGCGGGCCGAGGAAGTCGAGATTGATGTGGCGGACGCCGGCCTCGTGGAACTTCGATATCGCTTCGGCGACGTCTTCCGGACGGCCGAGCGCGGCGTATTTCTTGGCCGGCGCGCTGAAATCCATCGCGTAGCGCACGCTTAGGAGTTCGACGGCGCGCTCATAGGCTGCCTCGTAGCTGTTGTTGATTTGCGCGAACAGCAGGTGGCCGGTGCCGAAAGTGGCCAGATCACGGTCCGCCTTTTCGAAGGCCGGCGCGATCTTGTCGAGGCCGGCCTTGTACATCTCGGGTGTCACCACATAGGAGACCCAGCCATCGCCGATCCGGCCGACGCGCTCCAGCGCCTTGTCGGAGCGGCCGCCGAACCAGATCGGCGGGCCTTCGGGGGTGAGGGTGCCCGGCTGCATATGGGTTTCCGGGAAAGAGAAAAATCGGCCCTCATGAGCTACCGGCTCGCCGCGCCACAGCTTGCGGACGACTTCGACGCCTTCCTCCAGCCGCGCGCCGCGTTCGTTATGCGGTATGCCGCAGGCCTCGAACTCGCGCTTGAACTCGCCGCCGACCCCGACGCCGAAGATGAAACGGCCGTCGGTCAAATGGTCCAGGGTCGCGGTTTGTTTCGCGACCGGTGTCGGATGGCGCAACGGCAGCAGATAGACTCCCGTCGCGACGGTCAGCCGATCGCTGCAGGCGGCGATCTGCGCCAGCTGCAGGAACGGGTCGAGGATCGGCGTGGTGAAGGCGATATGGTCGCCGACCCATACCGTGTCGAATTCGAATTCGTCGAGCTTTGCCGTGATCGCCCGCGTCGCCGCCAGGTTGGGGAAACGCGTCATCAGGCCATAGTGATAGGTCTCACCCAGGGGCAGGCTCATGGTCGAAGCTCCATATTCGTATCGATTTCCCGCAGCTTCGCGCGCCGCACCGGTCCGGGCAAATGGAATTTGCGTTGGCTGTTCCAGCAAACCTGACGCCCCGGCCGCAGAGCCAGGGCCTAGCCGTCAAACCCCGGGGTCCGCAGTTGGCGCAGCCTGGGTCCCTGGTCGAGTCAGGGATGACACGGAGGAGATGCTGCGGCCTCGCGGCATCGTGTTCACGGGCCGTTGCCTAAAGGCTTCAAATTCAAACCGGTTTGCGTCAAAATAGGGGTTCGTGGCGGCCAACCGCCAAAAATCGGGATGTGAAAAGATGAATCACAGCGCTGCGGCGATTGCTGAGGCAAGTATTTGGATCGTAATCGTGGTATTCGCCCTGATCATGCAGGTCATGCCACTGTTGCTGATCCTGACCCTGTTCAATATCGCGGTCGGCGTGTCATCGACGACGGTGCTGATCATCATCCCGATCGCCCTGTTCGGCATGCTCTTCGTCGCCTGCTCGATCGCTGAAAAGCGCCGCAAGGACCGGCTGCCGGCGCCATTACCGGTCAATTACGTGCAGCAGTTACAGTCGAAACACGCGTTACGGCACAGCGCGGCCTGCATGTTGCCCTATCTGAGGCGCAACCGTTTCAACCGGCACTTCTAGCGTTTAGCGCGTCCCGGACACGCTGAGTGCGCGCAAGGTCATCGCGCCGCCGCCGTTGACCCATGTGACGCCGGCCCAGTCATCGCGAAAGCCGGTATCGGTCGCGCGCAGGACCTCCGTGTCATCGATAGATACCACCATTTTCCTATTTGCGGATCGTGTCCAGTTGAGCGTGTGATCCGCGCTATCGGCCAGCGTCCCCGTACTGGTCGCCAGGGTGAAGGCGCCGCTGGCGCCGCGCCGCTGCAGTTCTAGGCCCGCGATTGGATCATAGGTCAGGAAATAGCCGGCTGTGCGCTGTTGGCCCTGAAAGACTGCCAGGGTCGCGGGGTCCGCGGTGTTCTCCATCGCTAGTTTGGCATCCAGCGAGAAGGCGTTCGAAATCGGTTGCTGCAGATACGCTTCCGCTGGGATCGCCGGCGGCGGTGCGGCTGACTCGGCAGGCCGCGGGCTGGCTTCCTGCCGGCGGTTGCCCTGGCCCTGATTCAGTATCTGTCCCAGCAATTGTAGCGCGATGTCCTCGCCACGCCACTTGCGCTGAGGTTCCGGCTGCGCGGTCTGCGGTTCCGTCGCGGCCGGCGCTTCCACCTTGCCGTACAGCCCGCCCTGCCAGTCCATGTCGAACTGGCCCGACGCGACGGTCCAGGCCGGATTGGCCGTAAAGTCGCGGTTGGCGAAATCCTCCTGCACCAGCAAATGGGGCCATGGGTTGCCGTATTTGTCCGCTAAGGCGCGCAAATCGTCCAGGAAGCGCGGGTCGGCGGCACGGGCGCGGGCCGCCTCGTCGACCAGGCGGCGCAACTCCTCGGACAGGGTCTGCACCTGGTCTTGGCCACTTTGCCAGGCGCCATAGCGCGACTTGTCCTGAGCCAGGGCCGTAAAGGGAAGTGAAGCGATCAACAGGGCGAGCGTAAGGCGGCGCATAAGATTTCCTTTCACCTGCCAGAATAGGCGTAACCCGGGTCTTTTTGATTTACGAGCTTGCGTTTGACAGCCGACCAGCACCCCGGTTCAATCGCCGCATGCCATTAGGGAGATTGAACCATGCCGATTTACGAGAACGGACCCGTCAAAATCCACTACGAGGAGGCCGGTAGTGGCTTTCCCTTGCTCGTCATTCCTGGCGGCGGGTTGAACGCGACCATCGCGGGCCTCGCCAACCACGCCTTCAATCCGCTGGAGGCCTTCAGCGACCGCTACCGCGTCATCGCTTTGGATCTGCGCAACGCCAATGGCGGCCAGGGCGAGGGCCCGCTGGAAATCGAGAGGACCTGGGACGGCTTCACGGACGATCAGCTCGGCCTCATGGACCATCTCGGCATCGACCGGTTCATGGTGATGGGCTTCTGCATCGGCGGGCCGATGATCTGGAACCTGCTGAAACGCGCGGGAGACCGGGTCGTTGCGGCCACCCTGGTGCATCCCAGCGGCTATATTTCGAGCCACCCGGACATCTTCTATCAGAACAATATCAACGGTTGGGCGCCCGACTTCGTCAAGCGCCGGCCCGAATACACGATGGAGATGACCTCGGAGTTCCTGAACAACATGTACACCAAGCGGGCGGATTTCGTGTTTACCGTCGACCGCGACTTCGTACGCAACTGCCAGACCCCGGTGCTGGTGCTGCCGGACGACATTCCGGCCCACCCCTACATGACGGCGATGGAAACGGCGCTGCTGGCGCCGAATTCGCAGGTCAGCCTGTACCCGTGGAAGGAAAACGACCGCAAGATCGAACTCGCGGTGCGCCATATCCGCGGCTTCCTGGCGACCAACGCCCCCGCGGTGATGGCCGCGGCGGCGGAGTAGTCAGATCGCGAGATCCTTGACGTAGTAGTCCCTGAGGAACCGTTCCGACGTATCGTCGTTGAAGCGGAAATCGTCCTCCAGGCCGGCGAAAGGCTTATAGGCGAAGCGCGGCTCTCCGGGCCGCGCCTGATGTCGGGCGTCGATGGCGAGCTGGATCACAGCGGACCGGTCGAAGATGCGCTGCGCGTCGCAGCGCTGGCCCGGGTTCTTTTGCGACAGACCGCCGGCCATCTTTACGCCGAGTACCGAGGCGCGGCGATGGAACCCGAAGGTCAGTGAGGTGCGCCGGTCCGGCGAGGTGTTGGCAAAGGAGCCGTGCAGGATTTGGCGGTTGATGATCAGCACATCCCCCGCTGCGCATTCCAGCGGCACCGCGTCCGGCAGTTGCTCGCTGCCGCCGTTCTCGCGCACCAACGCCTTGATGTCGATCTTGCCCCGCTTGTGCGAGCCCGGTAGTACCCACAGACAGTTACCCAGGGTCGCGTCATAGAGTTGCGCCTGGAAATTGAAGCCGTGGATTTCCGGATCCCAGTTAGGCGATTCCCAATGTGTCACCCCGTCCTGGTGCCAGGCGACGGCGCCGCCAAGCCCAGGTTCCTTGACGAAGATCGAATCGTTGAAGGGCACGAAGTCCTCGCCATTGATGGACGCGGCGATGGCCAGCAGGCCCGGATGGCCGTAGAGGCGCAGGCCGGCGGGCAGGGCCTGGCACATGGCGATCATGGTAAAGACGATTTCGGCTGGCGCGTCCGCGTCCGCCGCGGGTTGCGCCATCTGCACCTGATGCCGGCCGCCGAAAATTTCCGTGCCGCCCCAGGGATCGGACAGAGGTTTCGCGAAGACATAGGGCGATCGGGCGTAGTCGATACCGAGCGCCGGACGGCCCTGCGCATCCGTCTCCGCGCCTTCGCGGACGGGCGCGCGCGCCAGCATCTCCGCCACGTCGTGCCGCAACTCGGCGACCTCCCGGTCATCCAGAATCCCGGTGAAGACGTAGTAGCCGTGTTCGCGGTAGGCACCGAGAATCTCCGGGTGCAGTCCATCCGCATCGGTCAGACGCAGCGGCCCCCGGTTGCCGAAATCCCGCGCCCGTTGCTGGCCGGCTGTGCGATAGGCTGCAAGGCCTTCGGCGTGGGCTTCTTGCGACAGGGCACTCGGTTCGGTCATGGGGCACTCCTCACCGGGAACTATACCAAGCGATGGCGCGAATTCGATAGCGGTTGGCGTTGTGCGCCCGTCTGTGCCAATCTTTGCGCAACCCATACGATTGGTTTGAGGAGACACGCTCATGTCCGTAAACATCGCCGATTTCGGATTCTTGAAAGGCGTCAAGGTCGTCGACTTCACCCAGTTCGAGGCCGGCCCGACCTGCACGGAGGCCCTCGCCTGGCTCGGTGCGGAAGTCGTCAAGATCGAGAACCCGAACCGCGGCGACCCCGGACGCCGGCTGCGCCCCGGAAAACCGGACAATGACCCCTACTATTTTCACATCCTCAACGCCAACAAGAAGTCGGCGACCGTCAATCTGAAGGCACCGGCGGGGCTCGATCTGGTCAAGGACCTGATCCGCAAAGCCGACGTCATGATCGAGAATTTCGCGCCGGGCGCGATCGACCGCCTGGGCCTCGGCTATGACGAGATGAAGAAGATCAATCCGGGCCTCATCTACGCCCAGGTCAAGGGCTTCGGCGAGGGCAGCCCGTTCGAGAAGAACCTGTCCTTCGACATGATCGCGCAGGCCTGCGGCGGCACCTTCAGCGTCACCGGCGATGCGGACGGCCCGCCGACGCGGCCAGGCATCTCCATCGGCGACACCGGAACCGGCATGGTCATGGCGATCACCATTTTGGGGGCGCTGTTCAAGCGCCGTGAGACGGGCGAGGGCCACCGGCTGCAGGTCGCCATGCAGGATGCGATCATGCACTACATGCGCATTCCGTTCTCGACCCAGGGGCTGACTGGCAAGCCGGCGGAACGCGGCGGCAGCAAGATTCCCGGCGTCATCAACGCGCCCATGGGCCTCTTCCCTTGCGCCCCCGGCGGCCCGAACGATTACGTCTACATCATGACCAGCCGCGCCAATCCGGAGCATTGGGACCGGTTGCTGAAACTGGTCGGCCGCGAGGATTTGATTGGCGATGAGCGCCTCGGGACGCCGGACGATCGTGTGGCGAACGAGGCGGAGGTGGACGAGATCATCGCCACCTGGACTCGCACACAGACCAAACTCGACGCGATGCGGTTGGTCGGCGAGGCGGGCATTCCCGCCGGCGCCGTGATGGACACGATGGAACTGCAGAACGACGAGACCTTCGTGGACCGGGGTATCATGCAGACCATGACCCACCCGGTGCACCGCGACTTCAAGATGCCGACCTGGCCGGTCCGCGTCGACGGCGCTGCGGCACGCCTCGAATCGTCACCGATGCTGGGGCAGCACACCGAAGAGGTGGTGAGCGAATGGCTGGGCCTCAATGACGCGGCGGTTGCGGAGCTCAAGTCGGAAGGCGTCTTCGGCGAACCGCCAGCGGCAGCGGCAGAATAGAGTTTCCGCGGGCTGGATTTGGTTTGATTTAGGTCGAGCTTCTTAAGCCGGTAAAATACATCGGGCTGCGTAATTCGTTCTAAAATGGTGCGGTGTGGGGTTTTCCGGTTTTTTTGGAATCCCGATTGG
>CAJWOT010000078.1 GCA_913044215.1 uncultured Rhodospirillaceae bacterium
TCGTCAAAATCGATTATCGACGACCAGATTGCCGCGACGGAAACCTCAAAACCTACCCTGTTCAGCATGAAGGCTCAGATGCTGGAGCAGGGTCGTACGGATACGGTGCTGGCGGCAACGGAAGACTTGTCGGTACGGCTTAAGGTCTACGCTTCGGGCGGTGAGAACGAACTGCACGCGCATCCGGACGAAGACCATGTCTTCGTCATCCTGCAAGGCAGCGCGCGCTTCTACGGCCCTGATGGCGAAACCCAGGACGTGCTCGCCAATCAGGGCTTCATGATGCCGAAAGGCATGCTCTATCGCTTTCACGCGACCAGCACCGACGAGTGCCTTGTCATGCTGCGCGTCGGCACCCCGAACTTCCAGGGCCAAGCCAAGGACGACCGCATAGGCGCCGATGGCAAGCCGCTGGTCGGCGACACTAAGGCGAACCGAACCGTGCCGGTCGTGTTCAAAGACGGCGTCTATTTCGGCGATTGAAGTTGGGAAATACGATGGATCTGACAAAATTATCCGCGACCGAGATCGCGGCGGCCATCGAGGCTGGAGACACCACCTGCGAGGCCGTCACCTGTGCCCTTCTCGACCAGATTAGGGCGCGCGAACCGATGGTGGATGCATGGGAATACCTTGATCCCGATGCGGCGTTGGCAGCCGCGAAAGCGTTGGATGCCAGTCCCTCGAAAGGGTTGATCCATGGCGTGCCCATCGGGGTGAAGGACATCATCGATACGCATGACATGCCCACTACGCACGGATCTCCCATCCATAAGCAGAACCAAACCTGCACAGACGCGCCCTGCGTCGCGCTGGTGCGCGGCGCCGGTGCGCTGGCCTTGGGCAAGACGGTCACTTCGGAATTCGCCGCCCAAAGAGCCGGTAAAACGAAGAACCCGCACAATCCCAATCACTCCCCGGCCGGATCTTCCAGCGGTTCGGCCGCCGCAGTCGCGGATTACATGGTGCCGGTCGCCTTCGGTACGCAAACCGGCGGCTCGATCGTGCGGCCCGGCGCGTTCTGCGGCTGTATCGGTTACAAACCGACCTATGGCGACTACAACCCGCTCGGTGTCCACGACAACACTCGCTCTGTCGACACGCTCGGCATGATGAGCCGAACGATGGAAGATCAGGCACTGCTGCGCGCCGTCCTGACGCACCAGCCCTATCGGCCCATCGAAACGGCCACGATCGGCGATCTCCGCATCGGCGTTTGCCGCACACCGAATTGGCACCTGGCTGATGAACCGACCAAAGAGTGTCTCCTGAAGGCAGCTAAAGACCTGTCCACCGCAGGCGCTACGGTGGAGGATTTCGATCTGCCCGAAGGATTCGAGGCCGCCATGGAAGGCTTCGACGCGGTTTCCGGGTACGAAATCTCCCGAACACTCGCCTATGAATGGTTCAACTATCCAGACCAGCTAAGCGACAATATGCGGCTGAACCGCGTGCCGAACGGGCTGAAAGTCTCACCGACGGAGTATCAGGCGGGCCTGGCAGCGCTCGGCGACTACCGTCGCCGTTACGCCGCGTCGTTGGAAGACTGGGATGTGCTGATCACGCCAAGCGCACCCGGCGAAGCGCCTGCGGACGTCACGACGATCGGAGAACCACCCTTCAACCGCATCTGGACTGGCCTGTACGGCCCGGCGATCAACTTGCCGCTCTATACCGGCCCACAAAACCTGCCGATCGGGTTACAGGTCATTGGGCATTCCGGCCAGGACGATCGCTTTCTTGATGCGGCTGACGCTGTGTACCGGGCCTTGCGCTAAACCGGCTTACTTCCAGATAACGTCGCCGCGATGGGCGTAAAGTTTGCAGTCCAAGCCGCCGCTATCCCGCATGCAAACGGAAACGGCAAGCGACTTAAGGCCGGGACTGTCGCAGTTCTCGCGGTAACAAACACTGTAGGCGCCATAACTGCCATCGAACGAAACGGCGAAATATTCCGGATAGGGCTCTTCAAGATATCTCCGGAACTGTCGCTTGGCCCGCGCCGACAAGCTGATCGGCCCGTGACCAATTACGGTTTTGACCTTTTTCGGAACCGAAACGCCCACCCGAATCCCCTGCCAAACGAGTTTTTCGCCAACGGCCAAAATCTTGCAGGGCACGCCGCCGCTCCGGCTGTGACAGGACCGAAGCGCAACCGTGCCGCTTGATTCGGTACAATTGAACCGGCCTTCATGGCAGACGCTGTATCCATAATGCTTGCCGTTCGTCGACACGGCAAAATACTCGCCGTTCGGATTGGCCAGATAGCTTTGGTAGTGCTCTTCCACACTGCGCGACATATGCAGTGGACCGCTGCCAGCACCGGTAAAGGACGCCTGGCATCCCGACGCAAATAGAATAACTACGGTCGCAACAAGGAACCGGTACCGCATCTCGCCGCCCTCCAGAAATTCATCCTAGGGCAGCAATGCGCATGGCATCCCGACAATGCTGTTGGTGGTTATGCGCGGGCCGATGGGAAGTCGTTGATTCCAAGTTCGTCGCGTAGACTGGCGGAAAGCTCGACTTTGTAATCCTCCAGAGGCGTGCCCGTAGCATCGGCTATCCGGACCACCGCGTCATAGACACCGACGATGCCCGCCGCATCGACCAGCGCGCCGTCGCCGACGACTGCGCGTAACGCCGTGCGCGCTTCCTCCAATGCCGTAGGTTTATCCGCGTAGAATGCATCGGCGAACGCGATCAATTGTATTGCGTGTGGAATCTGGTCATCCCCGGCACCGAGGATTCCCGTGAGATCGTAATCGTCTCCAGTGTGTTCGCCGCTCGCACGGAGCAGTACCGCATGACTGGTGGTTCAATAAACACACTGGTTTATGGCCGACACTCGCGCGGCAAGAAACTCGATTTGTGCATGTGTGAGGTCGCGATACTCCGTACCGAAATCGCGCAGCGCCGCATCCGGTAAATATTGGGCTGCGTCGATATAGTGGAAGAATCCGATCACCTCGTCGGGCACCAGGCTCAGCGCACGATGGATGTTGGCGCCGCCCAGACCGTCATAAAGACCGGCCTCGGTTGCGGTAACATCCTCCGGTGCCACGGTCGGCACCCAGGCGCGATCGATACGAGCCCCTGGCGGCCGGGTGCGATGCGCCGCGCCGGCGACGGGTTCGGGCAATTCGAAACAGGGCATGCCGAGTGCCCGCGTGAACCCATCGACGGCAAGCACTGTCGCGATGACACCAACCGTCTCGACATATTCGCCATCAGACAACCCGTTCGACAACGCATCTTCGAAGAATGCGCGGGTCAGCCGGCTCTGGTCGGTCGCCACCCGATGGATCACCTCGATCAAGACGACGGGCAAATCGCTGACCGTATCATGGATCCCTTGCACGGCGTTGGGTGACAGGGTCTCCTTGCGCGCCTTGCACAGAGCGCAATCGCGCGCCGCCCGGGTTTCCGCTGCGATCGCAACACGAGTCGCACCGTCCCACCAGGTCCCCGGTTTCGCCAGCCGCATCCAGGCATCGCGATGCGCCAGGACGAGGTTGTCCCGCACCGGATAGGGCGCTGTACTGTAATCGATGTATTCGGTCATGCCGTCTCCTCCTGCCCTCTTACCATGAATGGGAAGACGAGGTCATGCCGAAGCAGGGTTTACACCTTCACCCTACCCTCTCCGCAGGGAGAGCAAGGGTGAGGAGAAATCTTCCTTTTGATTTCTCTTAGTCCGCGGCGTCCAGGCCGGGGCGGTGGAGTTCGCGGGGCTCGCCGCTGCGTTCGTATTTGCGCGCCGGCGTGTTGATCACATCGCCCAGCGCGTCGGCTTCGAAGGAGGCAGTGTAGCGTTCTTTGGAGGCGTCGGCGTAGAGTGTGGTGCGTTGCCGGGGTTTCCTACCAATATCACGGATCAGCCGTTCCATGGCCTGCGGTGGCATCTCCTCGCCATGCGCGGCGCCGGCGGCGCGGGTAATCGTCTCATTCATCAGGGTCCCGCCAAGATCGTTCGCCCCCGCATTGAGGCACGCCTGCACCCCTTCCGGCCCCATCTTGACCCAACTGGTCTGGATGTTCGGGATATGCGGGTGCAGCGCCAGGCGCGCCACCGCGTGCATCAGCACCGCTTCGCGGAAGGTCGGCCCACGGCGCGCGCGGCCCTTGAGGTAGATCGGCGCTTCCTCGGCGACGAAAGGCAGCGGCACGAACTCTGTGAATCCGCCCGTGCGCTTCTGCTGGTCGCGCAGCCGTAACAGGTGGCGAGCCCAATGGACCGGCCGCTCGACATGGCCGTACATGATTGTGGAGGTGGTGCGGATACCGGCCTCATGCGCCGCCTCCATCACCTGGAACCATTGTGCCGTGTTCACCTTGTCCGGGCAGAGGATTGCGCGCACCTCATCATCGAGCACTTCCGCCGCCGTACCCGGCAAGGAGCCGAGTCCGGCCTCGCGCAGCAGTGCGAGATAGTCGCTCAGCTCCAATTTCAGCGTCTTGGCGCCTTGCCAGACCTCCAGTGGCGAGAAGGCGTGCACATGCATGTCAGGCGTCACGTCCTTCACCGCCTTTAGGATCGTCAGGTAGGTTTCCCCGGTGTAATCCGGATGGATCCCGCCTTGCATGCAGACTTCCACAGCGCCGCGCGCCCATGCCTCTTCGGCACGCCGCTTGATTTCATCGATATCGAGATCATAGGGCCGGCCGCGCAGATTTTCGCTCAGCTTACCTTTCGAGAAGGCACAGAATTGGCATTTGAAGTAACAGACATTGGTGTAATTGATGTTGCGGGTGACGACATAGCTGACGGCGTCGCCGTTCACGGTGCGGCGAAGCGCATCGGCCGAGTTGCAAATCGCCGCGACCTCCGTTCCGCGCGCCTGGAACAGTCGGCTAACATCCGCCTCGGACAGATCTTCCCCGCCCTGCGCCCTGTCGAGGATCGCCGTCACGGAGTCGCTCACCGGCGCCGAGGGGCTGCTGCTGAGCGCGGGCGGCGCAGTCGGCGTCCCCGTCATCCAGCTATCCGTGCGCGGTAGCCCGTCTGCGTCGATCATCCGCAGGACCGGAGTACGCAGTTTCTTGCCGAGCCAGCGATCACCGTCCAACGCGTATGCCGGATAGATCGCCATCCGCTCTATCAAGGTCTTGCCGCATTCCGCCGTTGCCTTCGCCAGCGCGTCGAGATGCGGCCAGGGCGCTTCCGGATTGACGTGGTCGGGGGTCACCGGCGACACGCCGCCCCAATCGTCCAGCCCGGCGGCCACCAGTTCCGGCAGCTTGCCAGGGCTGAGATTCGGCGGCGCCTGAATCGTCATCTCCGGTCCGAAGATCAGCCGTGCAACCGCGATGGTCCAGAGCAGCTCCTCGGTAGACGGCTCCGGCGCGTCGGCCATCTTGGTGTCCGGCTTGGCGCGGAAATTCTGAACGATGATCTCCTGGATGTGTCCGAATTCCTCGTGCACGTCGCGGATCGCCAGCAGCGATTCAATTCGCTCGCGCCGCGTCTCGCCGATTCCGATCAAGATTCCGGTGGTGTACGGCACTGCCTGGCGGCCCGCCTCGCGCATTGTCTCGAGGCGCACCTCCGGCTGTTTGTCGGGCGAGCCGTAATGCGGGCCACCCTTCTCCAACAGCCGCATCGAGGCGGATTCCAGCATCAGGCCCTGGCTGACCGAGACTTCGCGTAGCGCGGCGATTTCAGCTTCCGTCATCACGCCCGCATTGATGTGCGGCAGCAGCCCGGTTTCCTTCAGAACGACGCCGGCCATCTCCGTCAGATAGGACAGCGTCGTCTCATGGCCCAGCTCGGCCAATTCTTCGCGGGCGACGCGGTAGCGCAGTTCCGGCTTGTCCCCCAGCGTGAAGAGGGCTTCCTTGCACCCTGCCGCGGCCCCGGCGCGCGCCACGTCCAAGACTTCATCCCGGGTCATGAAGGCGCGCTGCCCCTTGCGCGGCGGATGCGCAAAAGTGCAGTAATGGCACACGTCGCGGCAAAGCTGCGTCAGCGGGATGAAGACCTTGCGCGAATAGGTGAATAGGTTGCCGTGGCCCGCGTCGCGCAGCGCCGCGGCGCGCGCCATTAAGCCGCGGAAATCCGTCTCCTCGGCGAGCGCGAGGGCCGCGGTGTGATCCAGATACTCGCTCATGCCACCGCCAACCGTTCTGCGATGCCGGTTTCGCGCAGCCAATTCTGGGCGCGGCTATTGCCTTCCGCCTCGATCAGCGCAGCAAGGTCGTCCGGACGGTCGATATCCAATCCGATTCCTGCCAACCGAACGATTTTGGGCGTCACGCCGGCGTCTTCAGCAGCCCGCAAGTGCGGTTTGAAACTGTCATTACCGAAATGAAACGAGATTAGGTCCGGCGGCGAGACCGCGATGCAGTTCGAACCCCGCTCATCCTGCGCGGGAACGATGGTCATCCCCTTGCTCCGCTCGTGCACGGCCAGGACTTCCGAAATTTCCGAAGATGGCACCAAAGGCACATCGCCAGGCAACGCGATCATTCCGTCCACACCTTTTGCGACGAGCCAACGCGCACCCGCTTCTACCGCAGCGGTCTGTCCGCGGTTCTCCTCCTCGCGCAAAACCTGGGCACCGTGCTTTTCGGCCAATGCCGCAGCAGTGTCGTCCCGGGTCACCACAAGGACACCCTGCAGATCATCGACCGAGCAGAGCGTCGAGAGAACATCCTCAAACATCGCCTGGAACAATCCGCGCCGCGCTTCGGCGTCGAGCACGCTCGCGAGCCGCTGCTTGGCGTCATTGAAATCTTTAGCTGGCAATACGGCCCACATGTTTCTGGTCAACGTTGCTTCAACTGTTCGGAGAACGCGATGATTTCGCGGGCCAACGATACACGATCTTCCAGGGATTTCATCACAGTATTCGTCACAAGTACATCCGGCCCGTTCGCCATTATCGCATCGGCGGCCGCTGCGTCCACTGTGTCGAGGACGAATCCATCGATCAGGCCCGCATAGTGCCGCGCGACGCCCTGGGCTGTCGCGTCCATACCCAGTTCGGCCATCATTTTTGCCGTCGGGCCCTTGATCGCCTGCCCTCCCACGATAGGTGAAACGGCGATGACGGGCGCTGCGGATTTCACAAGCATCTTGCGGATACCCGGCACCGCCAGGATCGGATCGATGCTGATGAACGGATTGGACGGACAAATCACCACAAAATTCGGCCCGGCACCGGACAGCGCAGCCGCCAAAGCCGGACTCGGTGCGGCACTGGCGGCCCCGTCGAAACGAAAGCCAGTTACTGTCGGCTCGCACCGGTCGCGCACGAAATAGTGCTGAAAGGCCAATGGCCCCTCCGGCGTTTCGACGATCGTACGAACGTCATGGTCGGCCATGGGCGCGACTGCAGCCTTGATCGCAAACCGTTGCGCTATATCGGCGGTCACATCGCTCAGCGAATTGCCCGATTGCAAACGGCGGGTTCGCTCCACATGCAGGGCCAGATCCCGGTCGCCAAGGTTGAACCAGGTCTCCCCACCCAGCGTCCCCAGCGTTTCCATGAATGACCAGCTTTCATCCTGACGGCCCCAGCCAAGTTCCAGATTGGATAGGCCGCTCAGCGTGTAGGTCACGGTATCGATATCCGGACAGATCCGCAGACCAAGATGCTCAAAATCGTCTCCGGTATTGGCGACGATCAGCAGTTCGGACGGGTCCGTCATCGCCTTGTAAAGGCCCAGCGCCAATTTTGCGCCGCCGACACCGCCAGACAGCGCCACGCAGCTCACCCGGTTCACCGGAACAGGTCCTCGTCCTTGTCGCGGATCAACGCCTGTCCCGTGGAATGCTCCCCGGCAACCGAGTAGCCGCGGATGACAACGGCTGGAGCGCCTTCAGCAGCCTGGCCTTGCAATATGGAGGCGGCTGCGGCCAGTTCGTCCGCAATACCCACGATCGACACCTTGAGCGGACGGCCGAACAGATCGTCGTCACCGCGCAAGTCCAGGATCGCAGGCATCCCGGCTACACCGATGGCGATACCCGCCGTCCCGCTGCGCCAGGCGCGACCCACACTGTCATTCATGATGACCGCGACGTCGACGCCGGTGCGCGCCTTGATCTCATCGCGCACCTGCGCGCAATCACCGTCTGGATCAACCGGCAGCAACAAGACCCTCTCATCCTCTTCGCCGCCCTCCGCGACATTGGACGCGTCGATGCCCGCATTCGCCATGACGTAACCCAGCCGATGGGCGACGATCAGCACGCCCGGGCGGTGCCGCACCACCTCATTCGATTCCGACAGGATCAGCTCTACGATGCGGGGGTCTTTGTCCACCTCGACCGCCAGTCGCTCAGCTTCCGGCGACGGGGTGACATCGGCAATCGAGACGTACCGATTTTGCGCTTTGGAAAATATTTTCTGCGCAAGCACAAGGATGTCGCCGTCTTCTAAACTATCGCCTGAAGACAGCAGCCCGTCGAGCAACAACGAGGTCACGTCGTCGCCCGGCTTCACTAGGGGGATGCCGTCAATCGTGCTAAGGGTCAGTCGCCGTGCGCTCACGGGCGTGGACCTTACAAAGACGCGTTAGACCGCGTAGGACGCCATGATCTTGCCGTAGCTGTCGAGATGCTGCGCCGGATCAAGGTTTTGTTTGGACATCGCCGGCGGCACTTCGCGGCCCACGGCATTGTCGTTTCTGTAGATGATACCGGCGGGCATACGCCCGACTTCATCAAGCTCAACCCCGCGCGTAAATGCCATTGACATATTCGTCGGATCGTAATTCGGATCATCATCGACATTGTCGAGCATCGAATCCCAACTGGCATAGGTGTCGTTGTAAGTCACACAGGGCGACAACACCTCGAGAAACGCGAAGCCGCGCTTGGCGCGCGCATGTTCGAACGCTGCCACCGTAAGTTCATGCAGCTGATGCGACCATCGCGAATACCCACGCGCAATGAAGCTAGCGCCAGGAATGGACAGGGCCAGGCGCGTGGCATCCAGCCCGTAGGCCGCCCCTTCGGAATCCATGGTCGGCGAGTCCTGGCCCTTGGTAAGGCCGTAAACGCTGTTGTTCATGACGATGTAAACGAGATTCGGGTTGCGCTTTACCGTATGCACAAAATGACCGGCACCAATGGCGAACCCGTCGCCATCACCGCCGACCGCGACGACTGTCAGGTCGGGATTGGCAAAGGCGACACCTTGCGCCGTCGGCAGAACTCGGCCGTGCAGCGCGTGATAGCCATATGTCCCGACATTATTCTGCAGGGTTCCCGAACAACCGATCCCAGCCAGAATCATGACATCGTGCTTGGCGATGTTGAGATCGATCAACGCGCGCTCGAGTGCCCCTTGAACACCGAAATCGCCGCAACCGGCGCACCAAATCGGCTCGGCAGGTTTGTATGTCTTGGTCATTGGCCTTCGGCCTCCCGTTCGAGAACGAAATTCGCAATGTCGACGGCCCGGAACGGGACGCCGTCATACTTCAGCATGCTTACCATCTTGCCCTTGTCGGCGCCTGCGCCGCTGACGACGTGCGCGAACTGGCCCGCATTGTTGTATTCGATGACATAGACGCGGTCGCACTCTTCGATAAACGCCAGCGTTTCGTCGAGAACCGGCCAGATGGTTCGCGGCCGCAGGACCTGGACATCGGTCCCGGCATCCGCAAGGCGTATCCCTGCCCGCACCAAAATCGGCCCCGCGGAACCAAAGCCCAACAGGCCGATCTTCGCCTTCCGGTCGCCCCAACGGGCACCCTTGGGCAGATCGTCGCGCACAGACTCGATCTTACGCTCGCGCTTGTCGATCATCTTCTTGCGGTTCTTGGGTTCCGCCGAAACCAATCCCCACTCGTTGCGCTCGTTGCCGGTCACCAGATTCTGGCCGCCCGGCGTACCCGGCACCGCCCAGGGCGACAGCCCGTCATCGGTGATCAGATAGCGCCGGTACTCGTCAAGTTTCTGAACCTCTTCGCGCGACAGAAGCTTGGCATCGTCGATCTTTACGGCTTCCAGGTCGAATGGTTTTACCGTCGTCGAATCCTGCGACAAAGCGCGGTCCATGGCGATAATGACCGGGCCTTGAATGCGCTGCGCCAAATTGGTCGCGTAGGCGCCGATTTCAAACGCATCGCCCTGATCCGTCGGTGCGAGCACGACCTTCGGATAGTCGCCGTGGCCGCCATTGATCATCGTGCCGATGTCGCTCTGCTCGACCTTCGTCGGCATACCCGTCGACGGCCCCGCACGCTGACAGTCGATCACCACGAGCGGAATCTCCGCCGACCCCAACTGGCTGACGCCTTCCTGCATCAGGACGAAACCCGGCCCGGAGGACGCGGCCATCGAGCGCGTGCCCGTCAAGGCCGCACCGATCGCCAGATTGATCGCAGACAGTTCATCCTCCGCCTGCATGGCGACACCGCCAAATGCCGGAAGACGCCGCTCCAGCCAAGCCAGGATCTCACTGGCGGGCGTAATCGGATACCCGGCATAGAACCGGCCCCCGGCGGCGAGGAAGCCAAATGACAGCGCATCATTGCCACCGATCATCAAATGCTCTTCGCGTTCGCCCGAGTCGACGGTCCATGGGCTGTTGCCCAATTCCAATCCCGCCTCTTCGGCGCTCTGAAGGCCAATCCGGAAGGCTTCCACGTTTGTCTCGACAACCGCAGCCGGCAATCGCTGGAACCGCTTGCGCAAGCTGCCTTCCGCGTCATCGTCCTTGATCCCGAGAACCCGTGACACGATTCCGAAGCCAAGGCAGTTTTTCAGCAGGTCACGCCCCAGGTCGCGGACCGCCAAACGTCCGAACGGCACGGAGAATACCTGAACCGACTCAGCCAGCACTCCTTCCGGCGGCGGGCCCTTCGAGCCATCGAACACGACGATCCCGTCCGCGGCCATCGACGGTGCAGCGTTCACAACCGCTTCGTCGTCGAACGCGACCAGCAGATCGATATGGTCCCCCATGCATCCGGTCTGCTCGACCGAGGCACGCAGGAACGCCGCGGCGTGACCGCCCTTGATGCGCGATGCGATATTGCTGGTCGAGTACAGATGAAATCCGTGCGACGCGAAGAACTGCGACAGCAGCGATGCGATCGTCAGCGAGCCATCGCCGCCCTGCCCCGCGACCATGACGCTGATATCGGAGAGGTGGCGCTTGGAGACGGACGCGGCGTCGCCGCCGTCGGCACCCGGTTTCGTCGTGACGTTCATGAGCTCTCGCCTTTCTGCGGCTCGTCTTCCTTGGGCGGCGCCCCTGGCCCCTTCGTGTAGAAGGTCTTGGGATCGAGATAGTCCAACGCCAACCGTTCCTGATAGGTGGGCATCTTCGCCGGCAAAGGCCGGTTCTTGCGCTTGTCCAACGACAATTTGTTGGCCAGGAATTCGCCCTTCGGTTCGTCTTCCAAGGGACGGGTTTCGATCTTGCCGTCGTCAATGGCCGCCTGGAAGGCTTCATGTCCCGCATCGGTGCGGATCACGGTCATGGTCCAGTCATCCATCCCAATGCCTCCGGCACCGATATCGGCATTTTCCGCGCCATAGTCGAGGCAATAAAGGCAAGCGGGACGCGCCCATTCGCGGTATTTGCGCAACGAGGTGTTGATGATCTCCCCGTCGTCCAGACGAACGACAACCTTACCCTTGATGTTGATGTTTTCGATACGGTGCGGTTCGACTTCTACGATCTCGGCCAGCTTTTCGATGCTTTCATGGGTAAAACTTTCCGAGCAGAATAGGCCGACCGTAAGGGCGATGTTCTCGCGATACCACTGGCTCATCTCAAGCTGGATACTCGAGGTCTGCTGCAGCCAAACCCCGTCGATCTGGCACGGCACGCCGACAACAGCCAGCGGTTTGACGTCCCGGCGCATGGCCTCCTGAAGGGCCAGCGTATTCGGCGAATAGGTGTAGCGCGACGCAGCGCATTCCAGAACGTCCTGACGGTTCATGGCCAGCCGGTGGCGGCCGATCTGTTTCGCCTCGGGCAAAACATCGCCGAGCACGGCGCCGCCAAGGCGGCCGGTTTCCAAACCGTGGATCAAGAGTGCCGACGTCATGCCGCCATCTTGGCCGCGTTTCACCAGTTCCGGATCTGTGGCGCGTGCGTAAACGCCGTAACTGTAGAATCCGTAGCCATCATCCTTCGCCGGGGCCCGGAAACGCGCCCGCGTGCGCTCATTGTCGTCGACCGGACGCAAAACCGGACAGACCTCGACGCACAACACGCAGAAGACGCAGGCCTCTGGCCGCGCATTGACCGGTTTTTCGTCCGCGTAATCGAACACGTCGGCCGGACAGATCGTGAGGCAAGAGGCACAACCGATGCATTTGCCCGTATCCACGATCTCGTCCATGAGAAAATCCACCGCGCGGAAGCCGCCGCGGTTAATCTCGGTGCGCCAGGCGTAAGGCCATTCGCGCGGATCGACATCGTCCAAAAGGTACGACCGGTAGCGAGCGAGAACTGCTTCCGTTTTCGGATCGATCTGGGAGGATCCGTTATTGTTCGTTGAATCGTTAGACATTCAGATTTATCCCGGCTGCCCGCTTATTACAGAAAAGAAATGTAGATCAGGAGGCATAACTTTCCAATATCCACATCATCGCATGCACTTCCGCATCGTTCTACAGGCCGCGTGACCAATTATCGGAAAATCGTTCGGCAGGATTGGCGCCAACAATTCCCAATTAAACCGTGGGTTAAGCGTTTGCTACGCCTTGATTCTTCCTGCCGCGGCGGTCGCGGATTATCCACTCTACCTCGGCAAGGTCAAGTGGGGCTGCGTTGCGCCCCGCCAAAGTGTAATTCTTCCCGCGCGAACCGATTGTACTACACTGGTGCCGCTCCAGTTCTAGGACCACGCGATAGCGTAACGAAACAGCGAGAACGGCCATGGCCGATCGGCCGAATATCATACTGATCATGACCGATCAGCAGCGCGCGGACTCCATCAACGCGATGGGCGCGCCTTGGATGAAAACCCCGAATCTGGACCGCCTGGTTCGCGAAGGCACGGCGTTCAGCAAGTGCTTCGTCAACTCTCCGGTGTGCGTTGGCGCCCGCTCGAGCCTGTTCATGGGCAAGTTTCCCCACGGCACCGGCATTTTCACCAACTTCCAGCCCTGGGAGCCGACCTGGGTCACGAGTCTGGCCGAAGTTGGCTATCATTGCGCCAGCATCGGCAAGATGCATATCAACCCCTATGATCGGCTGGGCGGCTTCCACCAACGGTTTCCGGTCGAGAACAAGGACCGGCCCTTGTTCCTGGACGAGCATGACCGGGCGTTCTACGACGAATGGGACAAGGCGTTGAAAGTACGCCGGCTGACCAAACCGAGCCGGTATCTGCGCATCGCCGAAGACCCCGAGGGCTACCGGGAAGCGGTCGGCTGTTTCCCGTGGGAGCTCGACGAAGACATGCATTCCGACATGTTCATCGGCGACACGGCGCTGTGGTGGCTGGAGGACCGCAAGGCCGACAGCCCGCTCTTCCTGCAGATCGGCTTCCCGGGACCGCATCCGCCCTACGACCCCATCCCGCGCTATCTCGACCTCTACGACAAGGCGGATATCCCGGTGCCGACAGTCACTGAGGACGAGATCGCGCGCCAGCCCCGGGCACACGGCGTCTACCGGCAGAACCTGATCGATAACAATTTCGATTCGGTCGCCTGGCGACACGACGTCACCACCGACGAGATCCTGCGTATCCGCCGGCACTATGGCGCCAATGTCACCATGACCGACGAAAAGGTCGGCCAGATCATGGAGATGCTCCGGGCGAAAGGCTATCTGGACGATGCGATCGTCATCTTCACCTCCGACCATGCCGACGCGTTGGGCGATCACGGCCATATCCAGAAATGGACCATGTACGATACCGTCGCAACCGTGCCTTTGATCTTTTGGGCACCAGGCCGTGTCCGCGCAGGCGAGAAGAGCGACAGCCTGGTGCAACTCACCGATATCGCGCCGACCATCCTAAGTTTTGCCGGCGTCCCGGTCCCGGCTGATTTCGAAGCGACAAATTTACGGCCGAAACTCGACGGCGAAATATCGCCGGACGAGGTGGTGTATTCCGAACTCGGCCGCGATCACATCCAAAGCGGCGCCGAATATATCGTGATGCGCCGGGACCGGGATTGGAAGCTGGTCTACTACCAAGGAGAACCGGACGGGGAACTATACGACCTCAACGCCGATCCCGACGAAACCCGGAACTTGTGGACAGATCCGGACTACGGCGAAAAGCGCGACTTTCTAAGGCGCCAGGTTCAGGACTGGATTATCGCCAATATGCGCCGGGCCCATATGCCCTCGGGCCGGAAACCGCAGCCACCCTTAAAGCTTTAAGGAATACTCCCTGCAAAGCGCGCATTTTGCGCCCGTCATTATAGTTAACGAAATCTACACCGAGTTTCGCGACAGTGGCGCCAAGAGTTGAACGCGGAGCGATGCGCCGACTCGACATCCATTCCCGCCAAGTAATCAACGAAGCGATGCTCGAAACCCATAGCCATCCGAACACAGTTCGGGGGGATAACCAAAGGACTGGCGGACAGGCAGATCAAAGTCTGCCGGATCAGGCGCCGGCGCTCGGCTTCGACCCGGCCGCCTGGCAATATATTGCGGATCCGGTTTGGGTTTTCGATGTCGATTACAACCGTATCGTCTGGGCCAATCCAGCAGCCCTCTCCTTTTGGAACGCCGGCAGTCTTCAAGAACTACAGGCGCGCGATTTCTCGTCGAATCCAGATGTCGCGGAAGCGCGTCTGGCGGACCACGCCGACCGGATTCAGAACGGGGAAACCATCGAATCATATTGGACCTTCTACCCGAAGGGTGAAGCCCAAAAAGCGCTTTGCCGGGCCAGCGGGGTTCCCCTATCCGGTGGGCGAACAGGATTGATGGGGCACATCATCGCGCCAATCGAGTCAGTCGCCGGTGGACGATGTAAACAAGATCAAACGGAAAATCTGCGTGACGCCCGGGGACAGCTGGCCCAAGCCGAGGCGCGCTTTTGCGCCTTCGCCGAGGCTGGCTCCGACTGGCTTTGGGAGACCGACGAGCGGCACCGCTTCAGCTATTTTTCCGCAAGCGTGCAAAAGCACTTCGCGACAACGTTTCGAAAGATATTGGGTCTCACGCGCCACGAAGCCATCGCGAAAATTGGCGCAGACCCTGACTCGACCGAGACGCGGGAAAAATGGGACCGACATGCCGAAGACCTTGCCGCTCACCGGCCGTTCCGCGATTTGCAGTATGCCGTCAGGTCTGAGAATGGTGAGATTCGCTACAGCGCCATATCCGGCGACCCGATCTTTACAGAATCCGGAAAGTTTATCGGCTATCGCGGTGTTGCCAGAAATGTTTCCACCACAGTCAAGGCAGAACTGCAAGCGCGCGCTGGAACGCGAACGAGATCTCGCAATAACAGCGAAGACCGTTATGGACCGATTCCTCGCCACAATGAGCCAGGAGCTTCGGACCCCCTTGAACGCGATCATCGGGTTCTCCGAACTCATGTCCAAGGAGGCCTTCGGCCCGTTGGGCGGCAAGACATATCGCGATTATGCGTCTGACATTTTGGGCAGCGCCCAGCACCTGCTGTCGATCGTCGAGGATTTGTTGGGCCTCTCCCGCTTCGACCTGGCAGACCAGCCACTCGAATTGGAAACCGTTACGGCGCAGTCTCTCTCCAACGACA
>CAJWOT010000079.1 GCA_913044215.1 uncultured Rhodospirillaceae bacterium
TGGCCGGCTTCCACAGCCTCAACTTGGCGACCTTCAAGCTGGCCAAGGCCTATCGCCAACATGGGATGGCTGGCTATTCGGAACTGCAGCAGGCCGAATTCGCCGTGGAATCAGAGGGCTATACGGCGACGCGCCACCAGCGCGAGGTCGGCACCAGCTACTTCGATGCGGTCGCCGACACGGCCGCCGGCGGCCAGTCCTCGACGACAGCCATGGCCGGGTCAACGGAAACCGCGCAGTTCTAAAGATCAGATCGCGGCTGTTGGGTCATGACCCAACAGCCGCGTGAATGTGATCGACCAACCCAACGTCGAATACTGCTGCGTCGGGCCAGTGCCGTTGCGGGTCCGGCCCCTCGGCCCGGGTCCGGTCTATCGATCGGTCCCGGGTCTTTTTCGTTCTGAAGGCACGCCTGTCGGTAATCAGGCGGTGCCGAAGGTCACCCCGAGTTCCTTCAGCCATTTCCGGTATTCGACCGCGAGCTTGTCGCACCGCATATGCAGTTCTTCGCGCAGGTCGAGTGGAATCCTCTCCGGCCGCTGGCCCTCGACGATTTCCCGGTCCTGCTCGAACACCTGGTCCTGCCGGTCGGTTATGTCTTTTTCGGTCAGATGAGGCCCGTAATTGATTGCCACGCCAAGCCAGACGACACTCATATCCTCTTCGACCGGGAGCACCGTGGTCATCATGCAGAAGCGGTCGTCGTTACCGCCTGTACCGTCCTTCACGATGACATGCTTGTCGAAATAGGCGGTCAGTGGCCGGAAGCAGCGATAGACGTAGCCGGCATCAACCGGCACCGCGCGATGGTCACCATAGGGCTGGTAGACCCAGATTTCGTCAGTGCGCAGCCCGTGTTCGTCGCGGTGCACTTCATAGCGGTCGATGATGTCCGCATCGCTTGCGACGCCATTGATCCCGGCATGGACGAAGGGGAAGTGCGAGGGATCGACGAAGTTCTCTATCGTCCGGAACCCGTTGGCCCGGTAATAGTACGGTCCCGCCTGAAATTTGCGGAAATTCGGGTCGTCCCACTGAAAGAAGGGCGGGATATCGTGCGTCGGATCGCCGAGCGACACCCAAATCCAGTCATATTGCTCTTTCGCCCGGTGGGTAAAGGCGCGTGCCTTGGCCGGCGGCGTTGTGTTTGGTTGCGCTGGCATCAGGGTGCACGCGCCGCTGCTGTCGTAATGCCAGCCATGATAGGGGCAGACGATCTGGCCGTCCTCGATCCAGCCGAGCGATAGACGGGAACCGCGATGGATGCAGAGATCCTTCCACGCCATGACCTCGCCGCCATGCCGCCAGACGATAAGATCCTCGCCGAGCACCCGGACCTTAAGGATCTTGCCTTCCGGCAGGTCGCGGGAGCGGGCAACCACGTGCCAGTCATTGATTAGGACAGTGTCCTGGCAGGGTTCGCTGCTCTGATTTTGTGCGGGCATGGCCTCTATCGCTCGTTTCTCAGTGCGGGAATCTTGCCTGCTCGATAGCTTCGAAGTCAATCGTCGAACCATCTCGGTTTCACGCTATACCGGCAGGAATTCCCCCGGTTTTTCGAAATAGGCAGGCCCTTTTTGCATGTCGATCAAGCGCTGTTTCGCAGCTTCAAGACTGTCGTCCCGCCAGGGTAAGGTGCGGCCGCGCGATTGCCATTCGGTATTGGCAACGTGATGTGTCCACTTGCCGTCCGTTTTGGTGAACAGCACGCGCATGAATTCGCGCGACCACCAGCCTGCCTCGCGTTCCACTTCGCGCACCAGATAAAGCCGAACTTCTTCTGATTTCGCCATGCTCTCGTTCCTGCCACAAATTTAGGCGCTACCTTATGATAAATTCACAGGATGCGGCAGAGGCGAGGGGAGAACGGCTATCAAAATCATTGTGATCGGTTTCGGCGCGATCGGGCGTATGGTCGTCAACGAATTGGCGACGGCAGGCGGTCCGGCGACGGTATGCGGTGTGCTGTTCCGGCCCTCGCGGTTGCGTGAAGCGCTAGCGGATTTGCCTGAGGACGTCGCCGTGCTTACCGACGTTGTCGATGCGCTCAGGCTTGATCCGGATCTCATCGTCGAATGTGCGGGTCAAGGGGCAGTTGCCGATTATGGTGAGGCAATATTGGCTGCCGGCTGCGACTTCATGGTGATCGCGGTTGGCGCGTTGGCGGACGACGCGCTGCGAGTGCGGCTTACCGAAGCCGCGGAAGGGACGGGCGCGCGCCTGACGCTTCCCGCAGGGGCCATCGCTGGGGTCGACGGCTTGGCGGCGCTGTGCTTGGGTGAGCTCGACCGGGTGCGCTACATTTCAATCAAACCCCCGATTGCCTGGAAGGGGACACCGGCGGATGGGCCGTTCGATCTGGAATCCATTGCCGAAAGGACAACGATCTTCACCGGAACCGCGCGCGATGCGGCCCGGCTCTACCCCAAGAACGCCAACATCGCGGCGATCGTGGCGTTGGCGGGGCTTGGCCTGGACGAGACGGATATCGAGCTGGTCGCTAATCCGGGGGTGACCGATAATATCGGCCGCATCGAAGCAGAAGGGCGTTATGGGCGGTTGTCGGCCGAACTGAGCGGGCATGCCGCGGCGGACAACCCGAAGACGTCGGCCTGCACGGCGCTGAGCATCGTCAACGCCATCCAGAACCGCTCGAACACGGTGATCCTCGGTTAATCCTAGACCACCAGCGCCATGCCGTCGCGGCCCGGGTCGGCAGCGCCGGACAGTACGCCGTCCGTATTCATCACGCCATGCACACCGGCAAAGCCATAGCTTTCCGAACTGCGGCGGATCTCATAGCCATGGCTGGCGATCTTGTCGGTCAGATAGCGGGGGATGCGGTTACTGACATCAATAGCGTTACTGGTGACCGAGAAACGCGGGGCTGCAATGGCGTCGGAGATCGGCATGCCGAACTCCAGGATGTTCAACAGCACTTGCATGATGCCGAGCGTGATATGCGTAGCACCGGGTGCACCGATGACGATATGGGGGGTGTCATCCTTGAACACGATGGTCGGGGTCATCGAGCTGGTATAGCCCTTGAGGGGCGCGATCGATCCGGCCCGGCCCGGTCGGGGATCGAAGATACCCATGCTGCCATTGTACATGAAGCCGAGATTCTCGCTGACCACGCCGGACGGCATACCCAAGGTGTGGGTCATGGTGATCGCGTTGCCGTGTTCGTCGAGGACGGAAACCTGCGTCGTATCTTTCGATTCTTTCGATAGCGGCATACGTTCCACATGGGCTTTTTCGCCGGCCTCGATCTTGGCGGCGAGCGGCGCGGCGTGGTCCTTGCCGATTAGCCGCTCAATCGGAATATCGACAAAGGCCGGGTCGCCCATATGGGCCGCCTTGTCGATGATCCCGTACTTGATCGCCTCGGCGATCACCCGAATATAGTCGGGCGCGTTGTGGCCCATGGACCGTAAGTCGAAATGTTCCAGGATGTTCAGCATCTCGAGCAGTACCATGCCGGCGCCCGGCGGTGGGTTGGTGGACAGCTTTTGGCCCCGATAGGTGCCCCAGAGCGGTTCGGTCCGGGCCGGTGCGACGGCTTTGAGGTCTTCCAGGGTGATCAGCCCGCCATGGCGCGCCATCTCGGCGGCGATCTCCTCGGCGATGGGCCCTGAATAGAACGCGTCCGCGCCGTCCGCCGCGATCGTGCGCAGCGTCTGCGCGTAGTTGCGGTTAACGATCTTGGTGCCGGGGCCCTGCGGTGTGCCGTCGTCGGCGAGCAGCAACGCGCGGGACGACTCGAAGGCGCGGATCTTCGTCAGATTGTCGACGCGGCCGAAGCCGCCTTCCTGCATCGCAATGTATTTGTAGACATGCGGGCGGATGGTCCAGCCCTGCTCGGCATGGTCGATGGCCGGCTGCACGATGTCGGACCATTCCATGATGCCGTATCGCGTTCCCGCCTCGAAATAGGCCTTCAGACTGCCGGGCACGGCGACAGACTGATAGCCCATCTCGTTCACCCGGCCGCGTAGCCGGAAGCCGAACCCGTCCGTGGTCTCGCCCTCGATGAGGTCTTCCCACATGTCCGGCCGGGCGGCGGCGGGCGCCTTGCCGGTGAAGTTCAGGCATTCATGGACGCCCTTGTCCGGCAGATAGACTTGCAACGTGCCGACCCCAGCAATGCTGCACATCAGCGGGTCGACCACCCCCTGCACCAGCGCGCAGGTGATCGCCGCGTCGACCGCGTTGCCGCCGCGCTTCAAGGCCAGCGCGCCGGCTTCGACCGCCTCCGGCTGCGGTGCGGAAATAACGCCCCTGGTCATCAGACGATCAGCGCCATGCCGTCGCGGCCCGGATCGGCGGCGCCGGTCCAGACGCCGTCATCGATACGGATCGCGTGTACGCCGGCGAAGTGATAGCTGAGGTAGCTGCGCGCCACCGGATAGCCGAGTTTCTCCAACTCGTCGGTGACGAAGCGGGGGATGCGATTGGTGACGTCGATTGTGTCGCTGTTGGTGGAGAAGCGGGGCGCTGCGATCGCGTCGCTGATCGACATGCCGAAATCCAGCGTGTTCAACAGACCCTGCAGCACGCCCATAGTAATGAAGGTGCCGCCGGGCGCGCCGATGACCACATGCGGGTCGTCGCCCTTGAAGACGATGGTCGGCGACATGGCGGTGAAGCGCCCCTTGCCCGGCGCCAGCGATCCGGCGCGGCCGGGACGCGGGTCGAAAACGCTCATGCAGCCATTGTACATGAAGCCCAGACCCTTCGTGACGACGCCGGACGGCATCCCCAGCGAATGGGTCATGGTGACCGCGTTACCGTCCGCATCCAGGGTGCAGACATGGGTCGTGTCCTGCGACTCCGGCACCTCGTTCAACCGCTCCACATGGGAGATTTCGCCGGCCGTGATCTGGGCCGCCAGAGACGCGGCGTAGCCCTTGTCGAGCAGCTCGTCGAAGGGCACTTCCACATAGCGCGGATCGCCGACCCGCGTGTCCTTGTCGATGGTGGCGTATTTCATCGCCTCGCTGACCACGCGGATATATTCCGGCGAGTTGTGCCCCATCGCTGCCAGATCGAAATTTTCCAGGATGTTCAGCATCTCCAGCACCATGACGCCGCCGCCCGGCGGCTGGTTGGTGGAGATGCGGTAGTCGCGATAGTCGGACCAAAGCGGTTCCGACCGTACGGTCTCGTAGTTCTTGAGATCATCGAGCGAGAGCAGGCCGTCATTCGCTTGCATGTCGGCGGCGATCTCCTCCGCCATGTCACCGGAATAGAAGACGTCGGCGCCGCCTTCGGCGATGCGGCGCAGGCTGCGCGCCATGTCCGGATTTTTCAGAACCGTGCCGACCTTCTTCGGGTCGTCGTTTTCGTCGAAATAAATGCTGCGGCCGGCTTCTGTGCAGCGCATCTTCTCGACGGTCGGCAGGCGGCCATTGTCGTGTTTCTTGGTCCAGAACTCGTAGACATGCGGGCGAATGACGAAGCCGTTCTCGGCATATTCGATGGCTGGGGCGCAGACATCCTTCCAGTCCATCGTGCCGTGTTCCTGGACGGCTTCGTAATAGGCCTTCAGGCTGCCGGGGATCATGATCGACTGGTAGCCGACCTCGTTCTGGCGCTCCTTCAGGAAGAAACCGAACCCGTCGCGGGATTCGCCGACGATCTGGTCTTCCCACATATCGTCTGTCACGGCGGCCGGCGCGCGGGTATGGAAGTCGATGAAGCCGTGGAAGCCTTTCTTCGGCAGATAGAGATGCATCGAGCCGAAGCCGGCGAGACCGCACATCTGCGGGTCGACGACGGTCTGTACCAGCGCGCAGGTGATCGCCGCATCGACGGCGTTGCCGCCGCGCTGCATGACGACTGCGCCGGCCTCGACCGCCTCGGGTTGGGGTGCCGTAATGATACCGCGCGCCATGACTGCCTCGCTTTTTGCTGAAATCGGGGCGCGGATTATGCGGCGTGGCCGCCCGCGGTGCAATCAGGTGGAGAGGTAGTCGAAGGCGGTCAGGGTATGTACGGCGAAGATGGCGCGCAGGTCGTCGATTGAGGCGTATTCGTCCGCGCCGCCCATATTGTTTGCAGCGACGCCGTAGACGACGGAGGGGACCCCGCGCAGGCGGTAGAATCGGGCGTCCGAAAAACCCGGGCGGAGATTGACGGCAACCTCGCCGCCCGTCGCCGCTGCGGCATTTGCGTGGATCAGGCGGACCAGTTCATGATCCGGCTCGGTCCAGTTCGGTTCGCATTCCGAAAGCACCTCCCAGTCGATGTCCGTTAAAGGGTCGAGTGCCTGTGCGACTCGTGCCTTGACGTCGGGGATTGTAACGCCTGGGGGCAGGCGAATGTCGAGCAGAGCTTCTGCTGAATCCGGAATCGTGTTGATTTTCAAGCCGCCTCTTATCTGGCCGAGATTGACGGTGATGTTTCGCAAGGTATCGGACTCGCCCACGCCGGAAAGCGGTTCTGAGATCGGCTTTGCATCCTCGATCGTGCCCGCGATGCCGTCCGGCAGTGGGCAGGGCATCTCACGCAGGGCGAGTACCGGTTGCAGCGCTGCGAGGAGGATCTCGATCGCGTTCTTGCCGAGATGGATATGCGCGCCGTGATTGGGCACACCTGCCGCCGTCACCCGAACCCAGAGGTTCCCCTTCTCGCCGATCCGTGCGACTAGGGGCGAGCCGGCGTCACCGTTGATCATGGCGTCGCCAACGGCTTCTTCCACATTAGCCAGCAGATATTGCGTGCCCCAAACCCCGCCGGTTTCCTCGTCGCCGACCAGGGCTAGTACCGCTTCACCGCTCCAAGCGTTGCGGCACCCGGCGAGCAGTTCGAAAGCCATGACCGAAGCGGCAATCCCCGCCTTCATGTCGCAGGCGCCGCGGCCGTAGATCTTGCCTTCCCTGACATCGCCGCCGAGCGGATTGGTGGTCCAGGGCGTCGGGTCGCCGATGGGGAAGGTGTCGAGATGGCCGTTGAAGACGAGGCGGCGGCCCGGTTTCCCGCCTTTCAGAACCGCGACCAAATTGACCGCGGGGTCCTTGGCGACGACGCGCCGGATCTCGACACCCGACAGGGCCGAGAGGCGATACTCGATCAGTTCGGCCAACGGTTCCGTATCGCCTGGCGGGTTCTGGCTGTCGGTCCGAACGAGCTCGGCGCAGAACTCGACGATGTCGTCTTGCAGCGTCTCGACGCGGGCGAGGAGCGCCTCTCGCAGGCTGCTCACAGCAATCCCAGGGTCGCGGCCCGCTCACCCCGCGATACGGTCGAGAGGGTGGTGGTGCGCACGAACACGCCGTCCTCCGGCGCGACGATGGTTTCCACCTCATCGCCATAGATATCGACGATGGAGCACAGCGTGTCGCCGGCCTTCACCAGATCGCCCAGTTTCTTGCGGTTCAGCAGCAGACCGCCGCGCTGCGCCCGCAGGCCGAGGAACTCGCGCATGACATAGGTCCGGGCCGCCGGCATCGGGTCGCCGTCAATCATGCCGAGCCATTTCATGACGTTGCGGATATAGGTCGCACCATCGTCGATCACGTCCTCTTCGAGCCGGCCGCCCTCACCGGTCTCGAAGGTGAAGGCGGGGACACCCGCACGTGTCGCCTCGACGCAGAGGATGCCGTCGGCGACGTAGAAGCCGCTGTCGGTGCGCATGATCCAGCCGCTGCCGAAGGCGTGCGCCATTTCCTCGGCTTTGGCGTGGGTCTCGCCCAGATTGGGATGCGGCAGGATCGCGATCGGCACGTAGCGGCCGCCGCGCGTCGGCGTGTGGATATCGACCGCCCAGTCGCACTCTTTGATCATGTCGAACAGCGTCGCGGCGAGTATCTGCGCCAGATTGCCGTCCGCATCGCCGGGGAAGCAGGCCCAGGCGTCGGCCGGCGCCTGGTCGAGCGGCGACTTCATGAATTGCGAGATCGGCAGCCGGTGGTCGGCGTGGAAGGAGAGCGGGTGTTGGACGGGCACGCAGACGATGCTGCCGCGCAGCGCCGCGGGATCGATATCGGCCAGGGCGCGGAACAGGATCGCGACGCCGTCCACCTCATCGCCATGGATCGCCGCGCCGAGATAGAGTTTCGGGCCCGGTTGGCCGCCATGGATGATGTCGAGCGGGATGCGCACCGTGGTGCCGTCCGCCAGCTCGACCAGTTCGATCTTGTGCCGCCGGCGGGTGCCGGGCGCGACGGAAAGTTCCGCGACCTCTAGATTTTCCATAAGCCCTCCCTACCTCCGACCGGTATGAGCGTTGTTATCTCACCCAGGCACGGGCTGATGAGGTCCGTCGCCCTTGAGGCACAGCGCGCGACCATTGACGAAACTAGCCAAGAATTCCGCGCTGCTGCGGGGCAAACCATCTCTTTTCCCCCGCGTGTTGCTTACGGTACTCGAAGCGGCAAATCTCTCGCAATGACATGCCGTCGTGGTGGTATGGTTGCGAAGATGTAAACGAGGGGAATTTGAGATGAACCGGGATCCGATCCGGCCCATTACTGATGAAGACGTTGCAACCTATGCCGCAGACGGAGTCGTGTGCCTGCGGCAGTTGGTCGACATGGAATGGCTCGCTTATCTGCGCGATGCGGTCGAAGCGGACTTGGCCGCACCCGGCGCGTTGCACAACGACATCACCCGCGACGGGTCGGGATCGTTCCGCAGCGATACTTTCGTTTGGGCCAATATTCCCTCCTTCCGGAAATTCATGACCGACTCGCCAGCGCCGCAGGCCACCGCCGCCATCATGGGGTCGGACAAAGTCAATCTGCTGTTCGATCAGATCCTGTCCAAGGAACCGGCGACCAGTACGGAGACCATGTGGCATCACGACGCGACCTACTGGCCGGTGCTGGGCGACCAGATCTGCACAATGTGGCTGGCGCTCGATCCGGTGACGGCCGCAAACGGGGCGGTGGAATATGTGAAGGGATCGCATCGCTGGGGCCAGCGCTTCAAGGCCAAGGCCTTCGTTGGTGATGGCCGCTACAAGGAGGATTTGCCGGAGGTGCCAGATATCGGCGCCGAGCGCGACAAGCACAACATCGTGCATTTCGAACTGGAGCCGGGCGATTGCGTGATCCATCACGGCTTGCTGGTGCATGGAGCGTTGGGGAACGGGACGCCGGACAGGCGCCGGCGCGGTTACGTCTCCCGCTGGTGTGGCGACGACGTCACCTATTACCCGCGGCCGGATATCCAGCGCATGCTGTACGACCCGGATATCGCGCCGGGCGGACCGATCGACTGCCGGCTGTTTCCTGTGCTGTGGCCAAGGCCTGGGAATCTCGGAGACCCGTTGCCACCAGTGTGAAACGCGTTGCCGCATAGAGAAGCGCACGGTTCACCGAATTTATTCGAACACGGAAATTTATGGTCGGCCGATCGTCCTCTCACCTTTCCCTCTTCCCGTGGGAGGGGCACGCGCGGCAAAAAAAGCGCCATGGAAACCGCCGGGCGGGCACATTAAGAACTGATGGTGTCTTTCCATGGTCGCATAGTCGGTTAAAGAACAACCTCGATGGACCTGAATCCGCATCGCTGCGCCGGATTTGCTCTTGCGCTGAGGGCAGCACGATCCATTGACGCCCCCCCGCACTATCCTTAGCTTCCGCCTCATGATCCAAGAGGCGACAAACCCGCAGGCGGCGATACCGTCGGTTGACAAGATGCTGCGCGCTCCGTTATTGGCGGACGCGTTGGAGGCGCACGGCCGGCCGGCGGTGACCGACGCGGTGCGGACCGTTCTGGCGTCGCTGCGGCGCGGGTTGATGGCAGGCGAGCCTGTCGAAACCGAGGATGCGGCCATTGCGGCGCGGATCTCCGCGGTGCTGGCGGCGTTGGCGCAGCCATCGCTGGTTCGTGTATTCAACCTGACGGGCACGGTGCTGCACACCAATCTGGGGCGTGCGCCGCTGCCGCAGGCGGCGATCCAGGCGATGGTCGCGGCAGCTGGCGCCTGCAATCTGGAATACGATTTGGACAAGGGCGCGCGGGGCGACCGCGATTCCCATCTCGAACCTCTGTTGCAGAGGCTGACCGGTGCGGAGGCGGTCACCGTTGTGAACAACAACGCGGCGGCCGTGCTGTTGGTGCTCAATGCCCTGGCACAAGACCGCTCCGTTCTGGTATCGCGCGGCGAGTTGATCGAGATCGGTGGCGCTTTCCGTATTCCCGACATCATGGCCCGCGCTGGATGCCGTCTGCACGAAGTGGGTACGACCAACCGCACGCATCTCAGAGATTTCGCCGGCGGTATTGGCGAGGACACGGCGCTGCTGATGAAGGTGCATGCTAGCAACTACGAGATCCAGGGCTTCACGGCAGCTCCGGCAGAAGCCGATCTGGCCAAACTGGCGCATGAAAATGATCTGCCTTTCGTCGTCGATCTAGGCAGCGGGGCGCTGGCCGATCTCGCCGAGTACGGTTTGCCACACGAGCGGACGCCAGCCGAAACCCTGGCCGACGGGGCGGATGTCGTCACCTTCAGCGGCGACAAGCTGCTGGGCGGCCCGCAGGCGGGGTTGATCGTGGGCCGCAAGGATTTGATCGATAAGATCCGCAAGAACCCGATGAAGCGCGCTATGCGTCTCGACAAGGTCACCATCGCGGCCTTAGAAGCGATTTTCCGTCTTTATGCCGACCCGGACAAACTGCCGGAACGGCTGCCCACGATCGGGTTGCTGGCGCGGCCGGCTGCGGAAATCGCTGCGGTTGCGCAACGGGTGTTGCCGGCCGTCGCGCGCGCGTTGGAAGGGATCGCGTGGACAGAAACGGTATCGTGCCGCAGTCAGATCGGCAGCGGGTCCTTGCCAGTCGATCTGCTTGAGAGCACAGCCCTTTCGATCCGCCCGCTCAAGGAAGGGCGCGGTGCCGGTGGTGTTGTGACCAAGATCGCCGAGGCCTTTCGCGCCCTGCCAGCGCCGGTGATCGGCCGCGTGCAAGATGGCGCCTTCCTGCTCGATTTGCGTTGCCTGGAGGACGAGGCGGCATTCACGGCCCAGCTTGGGAAGATCGATCTCTCATGATCGTTGCGACCGCTGGCCATATCGACCACGGCAAGACCTTGCTGGTGAAGGCGCTGACCGGGGTCGACGCGGACCGGCTGCCGGAGGAAAAGCAACGTGGGCTGACCATCGATCTTGGATTCGCCTATCGCCATTTCGCCGACGATTCAGTGCTCGGGTTCGTCGATGTGCCAGGGCACGAGAAATTTGTGCGGAACATGCTGGCAGGGGTCGGTGGTATCGATTTCGCGCTGTTAATCGTCGCCGCCGATGATGGACCGATGCCGCAAACCGAGGAGCATCTCGCTATCCTCGATCTGTTAGGCGTGTCGGTCGGTGCCGTGGCGCTGACCAAGATTGACCGGGTCGCCCCTGAGCGGGCGCTGGAAGCGATGGAGGAGATCGAACTGCTGGTCGATGGCACCACCTTGGAGGCCGCGCCGGTATTCCCGGTTTCCAGTATCACCGGCGAAGGTATTCCGGATTTGCGCGCGCATCTGGAAAACCAGGCGCAGGCGATTGCGGCACGGTCAGATGCGGGTAATTTCCGTCTCGCCGTGGACCGGACCTTCACGATCGCGGGCGCCGGGCTTGTCGTGACGGGCACGGTCTATGCGGGTCAGGTTTCGGTCGGCGACCGGCTGGTGCTGTCGCCCGCCGGATTGCCCGTACGGGTGCGCGGAATACATGCGCAAGACCGGCAATCGGAAGCCGGGCAGGCGGGGGAGCGCTGTGCCCTCAATATCACCGGGGCGGAGATCGACAAAGAAACAGTGCATCGCGGTGACTGGGTGCTGGCAGAAAATGCGCATGCGCCGACTAAGCGGGCCGATGCAATGATCCGCATTTTGAATTCGGAGCCCCGATCGTTCCGGCACTGGACACCGGTACATCTGCATCTGGCGGCGGCGGCGGCGACGGGTCGGGTCGCGATCCTGGAGGGCGGGTCCATTCCGCCGGGTGAGACGGGGCTGGTTCAGCTGGTCTTGGACGAGCCGATTGGCGCCCTAGCGGGCGACCGGTTCATCCTGCGCGACCAGTCGGCGCGACGGACCATTGGCGGGGGGCGGATCATTGATCCGTTTTCGCCGGCACGGGGCCGGGCCCGGCCGCAGCGCTTGGCACTTGTGAATGCTATGGCGCAGCCGGAACCGGCGAAAGCGTTGGACGCGGTTCTGGCGCAGACGCCCGGCGGGGTCGACCTGAATCGATTTGCTCAAGCCCGCAATCTGGCACCGGACGAAGCTGAGGCATTGTGGGAATCGGTCGATATGGTGCGGCTTGGCGGCGCGCGGGACGCGGTCGGTATCGAACGGTCAGCCTGGGATGGGTTGCGCGACTCGATCGTTGAAGCGCTGCGCGCCTGGCATCAGGCGCGGCCGGACCAACCGGGTCCTGAGGAAGAGCGGTTGCGCCGGACCTTGCCGCGAGCGACCGCGCCGGCCGTTTTCAGTGCGGCGTTACTCGATCTGTTGAGCGAGAAACGGATCGCGCGTGACGGGGTGTATCTGACATTACCGGGGCATCGTGCGGTCTTCTCTGATGCGGATTCGGCGCTCTGGGAGAAGGTTGAACCGATGTTGAGCGAGCACGGGCTGCGGCCGCCCCGCGTACTGGAAATCGCTGAGGAAGTAGGACTTGATGGGCGCGCGACCGAACGGTTTCTAGCCCGCATGGCGCGCGCTGGGATGGTCGCACGGGTCGCCGATAACCGGTTCTTTCTGCCGGAAACCCTACTGGAATTGGCGTTAATCGCCGAAGAGATGGTTAAAACGGCGCCGGACGGAAGCTTTTCAGCAGGTGCCTATAATAAGCGTTCAGGTCTGGGGCGAAACTTGGCTATCCAGTTGCTCGAGTTCTTCGATAAACGAGGATTCTCCCAGCGGTCCGGCGAGGGACGCAAATTGATCGCGGGCGCGCGGGAAATTTTCGGCTAAAGACCCGAGCGAAGAACCGTGAGGGGCCGGGGCGCCGGATTTGCGGAAGCGGCGCAACAGTTTTCCGATTGATTTGGGCGCGCACCACTTGGCTTGTGCTTCGCGCTTCTCCTGCTCCAGCAGGTCTCTAACGACCGCCGAGATAACGCGCCGCTGGTCACGCAATGAAAGCGCTGGGTCGCCTTAGGCCACTTGATTTTCGATGAGCGTTTTGACCCGCGGCCAAAGGCGGCGCGCGGCATCCATATCGTCATACTCCCAGGTGATGGATTCGTGTGCGTGGCGCATTGTCGGTGTTTTGCCCCGGACACTTAATTACTTTGACCATGATAAATAAAAATTTTCGTAGTGTCAAATAATTATTTCTTTAATATTATATTAAAGTAAATATAAATTATTTTTATTTAAACTATAAATGCTTGTAAAAATGTTTATTTCAAATTTAGATAAAATTTAATCGGAATTTTCGTGGGAAAAAGGTTAATTCCCTGTGACCGGGGTCACTGAAATGGGCCGGTGCAAACGGTACAAAGAGGCTACCAAGACCGAGCACACCGGTCTTTCCTTTCCTCCCTCCCACCGGGTCGCGACCTCCCATCGCGGCCCGGGCTCATCTCTGGGTCATCGTCTGTGTTTATTGGCCGGCGAGGACCGCGTCGGCGATTTTCTCCGACGTCATGATCGTCGGAATGTTGGTGTTGGCGCACGGAACGCGCGGCATCACTGAGGCATCGCAGACCCGAAGCCCGTCGATACCGCGCACCCGGCCGGCCGGGTCGGTGACTGCCATGGGATCGTCTTCGCGGCCCATCTTGCAGGTGCAGGAGGCGTGCCAGGTGCCGGTGACCGTGCGCCGGATATAGGCCTCGAGTGCGTCTTCGTCGGAGAGCAGGGTCTCCAGATCGTCGCCTTCCGTTAGCACCGACTGGATCAGATTCGAACGCAGCCAGGCGGGCCCGTCGAGCAGACGGCCCACGATATTGGTGATGACCTTATTGCGCGTCGTCACCACGCCGACCTTGCGCACCCGTTCGCTGTAACTCGATGGGAATGTGTCGCTGGTGGCCTGTTGCATCAGCGGATTGGCGTAGACCTGTACCAGCATATGGAAGCAGGCCATCAACCGGTCGAGATCGCGGCGGTCGGACAGCATGTTGAACTCGACGGTCGGTTCTTCGCGCCAGTCGGCGGTGTTCAGCTGCACCTGGCCGGTCGAATAGGATTTGTTGACCCAGGCCAGGAAGGATCCGAGCCGGTCGCCGACCGCGTGCCAGGCGGACTTTGTGACGCAGACGGCGAACATGTCGCCCGCCGGACAGTCGCCAAGCCCGGAGGAATACCGCAATCCGACATGGATATGCCGGCGCGTCTTCGGATCGAGACGCGCAAAGGGATGCAGATAGGCCGACACGGCGATTGCCGGGTGTTCCATGAGGTTCTGGCCGACACCCTCGCGCGCCACCCGGACGTCGATGCCCTTATCCTTCAAATGGCCGACCGGACCGATACCGGCACGCAGCAGCATCGCCGGCGAGTGCAGTGCGCCGGAACAGAGAATAATTTCTTTCGCATGCACCGTCATTTCGCGGCCTTTGCTCTCGGTGACCACTCCGGTCGCTTTTGTGCCGTCGAAGAGGATCTCCTTGACCCGCGTTTCGGTGCGCAGTTCCAGGTTTTCGCGCAGCCTGGTGCCCGGGTCGAGGTAGCCGATCGCAGCGGAAACCCGACGGTCGTAGACATTGGAAATCGTGAGCGGAAAATAGCCGTCGCGGAAGGCTCCGTTCTGATCCTCGATATAATCGAATCCGACCGATTTGAATCCTTCGGCGGAAGCGTGCGCAAAGTCCGACCAGAGGTCCTGAAAAATGCGGCGGATCGGGATGCGGCCTTCGTTGCCGTGGAACTCGCCTTCGAAATCCATGTCGCGTTCGAGCTTGCGGAAATAGGGCAGCACGGAGTTCCAGTTCCAGCCGGTGGCCCCCATCGCATCCCAATCGTCATAGTCGTGCGGCGCGCCGCGATTGGCGAGCTGTCCATTGATACTGGACCCGCCCCCAAGTACCCGGGCTTGTTCGTACTTCCTCAGGGGCGGCCGTGATTCGTCGGGGTTGTTGTGCGAAACGGGCTGCAGGTGAACCTTGAGGTCGTTCCAAATGAACCGCGGGTTGAAATAGGCGGTGCCGGGATAGCTGTCGAGGATCTCGGCCGGCACGTCACCATGCGGCGTGTCGATTCCGGCTTCCAGCAGCAGGACCTTGTTTGCGCTCTTTGCGGAGAGGCGGTTGGCCATCACCGAACCTGCCGAACCGCCGCCGACGATGATGTAGTCGTAACTCATGCTTGCAATCCCCGCCCTGGTCTTTTCTTGTCTCCTGACGCGTCATCATAGTCGAAACGAAACGTTTTGCGGATATTCCTCTTACAACACGGGCTGAAAGATCGGCATACGCACTTTTACGGTGAAACGTTGGGTTGGGTCGTTGCGCTGGGTCGGCGGCAGCTGGACTTCAAGGTCTATGCCCATGCATAGGCGGACCCCGATATCGTCGAGGAATGCGGGGCGACACCGCTGTTCTCCTTCGTCCCGGGCGCCCGTACGATCGCCGATCCGGTCACGGATCAAATCGACAGTTTTCTGCGCTACAGCCGCCGATTCGCCCGGGATTGCACCGCCATCTCCGATACAGTGAAAGCGACCGATATTCTCGTTGTCGCGTTCGCGACAGAACGGGAGCTGTTTGGCG
>CAJWOT010000080.1 GCA_913044215.1 uncultured Rhodospirillaceae bacterium
GCGAAGGCGGCCGCACCGTCGGCGCCGGCGTCGTCGCCAGCATCGTCGAATAAGGGCCGGCGTCACAATTTGGTCAACTTTAGGGGTATAGCTCAGTTGGTAGAGCGTCGGTCTCCAAAACCGAAGGTCCTGGGTTCGAACCCTAGTGCCCCTGCCAAAATTCACGAGCTTGCTTTGCAGCAATCTGGAACACGGACGTAAGCGAAATGGCGAAGACGAATCCCGCAGTGTTCATGCGACAGGTCCGCCAGGAGGTCAGCAAGGTTACCTGGCCGACTCGCAAGGAGACCGGTATTACCACGGTCATGGTGTTCGTGATGGTGACTTTGGCGGCGATCTTCTTCTTGATCGTCGACCAGATCATCTCGTTCGGCGTTCAACAGATTCTCGGACTCGGAGGCTAGACATGGCGAAACGTTGGTATGTCGTGCACGTCTATTCCGGCTTCGAGAAGAAGGTCGCGCAGTCGATCGAGGAGCAGGCGCAGATCAAGGGCATGGAAGATCTCGTCGACGAGGTCTTGGTGCCGACCGAAGAGGTCGTGGAGATGCGCCGCGGTTCCAAGGTGAGCAGCGAACGCAAGTTCTTCCCAGGTTATATCCTCGTCAACATGGATATGACGGACGAATCTTGGCACCTCATCATGAATACCTCGAAGGTGACAGGGTTCCTCGGCGGCGGCGGCAAGCCGTCTCCGATTTCCGATGCGGAGGCACAGCGCATCCTGCATCAGGTCAAGGAAGGTGTGGAGCGGCCGAAGCCCTCCGTCACCTTCGATATCGGCGAACAGGTACGGGTCAGCGACGGTCCGTTCCAATCGTTCAACGGTTACGTCGAGGAAGTGGACGAAGACAAGGCGAGGCTCAAAGTTTCGGTCTCGATCTTCGGGCGGGCGACGCCCGTCGATCTGGAATACGCCCAGGTCGAAAAACTTTAGGAAAATCGTGCGGGAGGTGAGCCAGCACCGTACCGCGCGGCCGAATTGAAAGGTAGAACATGGCTAAGAAGATTAGCGGCTATATCAAGCTGGAAATTCCAGCCGGACAAGCCAACCCCTCGCCGCCGGTCGGTCCGGCGCTTGGTCAGGCCGGTCTGAATATCATGGAGTTCTGCAAGGCGTTCAACGCGCACACGCAGAACATGGAGCAGGGGACGCCGATCCCGGTGGTCATCACCGCCTATGGCGACCGGTCCTTCTCCTTCATCACGAAGACTCCGCCGGCGTCCTATTTCCTGCGCAAGGCGGCGGGGCTGCAGAAGGGTGCGAACGATCCCGGCCGTGAAGTGGTCGGCAGCGTGACCCAGGCGCAGCTTCGCGAGATCGCCGAGGCGAAGATGGTGGATCTGAACGCCAATGATATCGAAGCGGCGATGAAGATCATCGCGGGTTCGGCCCGTTCGATGGGCCTGGAAGTGTCGGGGTAAGGGATATGGCAGCGAAGAATACGAAACGCCGTAAAGGCATGATGGATAAGATCGACCGGTCGACGGAGGTCGCGGTTGAGGACGCCGTCAAGGCGCTCAAGGAATGCGCCAGCGCCAAGTTCGACGAGACGGTCGAGATCTCGATGAACCTGGGCATCGATCCGCGCCATTCCGATCAGCAGGTCCGCGGCGTCGTGCAATTGCCGCACGGCACGGGCAAGACGGTCCGCGTGGCGGTCTTCGCCAAGGGCGACAAGGCGGATGAGGCCAAGGCGGCCGGTGCGGATATCGTCGGGGCGGAAGATTTGGCCGAACGCATCCAGGGCGGCGAGATGAATTTCGACCGCTGCGTCGCGACGCCGGACATGATGGCGATCGTCGGGCGGCTCGGTAAGGTGCTGGGCCCGCGCGGTCTGATGCCGAACCCGAAGCTGGGTACGGTGACGCCGGATGTCGAGACGGCGGTCAAGGCGGCAAAGGGCGGCGAAGTGACCTTCCGGGCTGAGAAAGCCGGTGTCGTGCATGCGGGGATCGGCAAGGCGAGCTTTTCGGAAGAGCAGTTGGCCGACAATGTGCGCGCCTTCGTGAAGGCGATTTCGAACGCCAAGCCCAGCGGTGCGAAGGGTACCTATATCAAGAAGGTGTCCGTTTCTTCCACCATGGGGCCTGGCATGTCGTTGGAGATTGGCAGCGCGACGGACGCTGCGTAATGCGAATACGCGGCCGGTTCGCCGTCCGCGTTATCACGGGGTGCTGAAGTTTGGCACAACGTGAACTGTCCGAGACTGCAGGCGCCGCCTTCACCGGCGGTTTAATTGGGAAACCGGCCTGCAAGAGACAGGAGGTCGAGAGTCACACCGGTACAGCCGGCTTGGCTTGAACCTCTCGGACAGGAGAGTCGGGTGCGGTGGTTTGTGAGACCGTGCTCATCCTGAAACGGCTGCGCTCCGCAAGGGGGCAGCCAATAGATCGGAGACGAAAGAGTGGACCGATCACGTAAAGAAGCGCTCGTTGCTGAATTGCATCAGACCTTCGAGGACACGAACCTGGTCGTCGTCACCCAGCAATCCGGGCTGACGGTTCAGGAAGTGACCGCGCTTCGCAGTGAAATGCGCGAGGAAGGCGCCAGTTTCCGGGTAACCAAAAACCGGTTGGCCAAAATCGCGTTGCAAGGGACGAAGTTCGAGCCGCTGACGGACACCTTCACGGGTCCGACGGCGATCGCCGTGTCGGAGGATCCGGTGGCTGCCGCCAAGGTGGCCGTCGAGTTCGCCAACAAGAACGACAAGCTGACGATTGTCGGCGGTGCGTTGGGCGAGAAGGTCCTGGACGTCAATGACGTCAAGGCCCTGGCGAAACTTCCGTCGCTCGATGAACTGCGCGGCAAGATCGTGGGACTGCTTCAGGCACCGGCCGGCAAGATCGTGGGCGTGATGAACGCGCCGGCGGGTCAACTTGCCCGTGTCTTCAGTGCTTACGGCAGTTCGGAATGATGCAAAGACGCGAAACGAAACCGAGACATTCAAGCCTAGGAGTTAAAAATGCCTGATTTAGAAAAACTTGCTGAGGATCTGTCGGCCCTGACAGTCCTCGAAGCTGCAGATCTGTCGAAGATGCTCGAAGAGAAATGGGGCGTTTCGGCTGCGGCACCGGTCGCGGTTGCCGCGGCCCCGGGTGCGGCCGATGGCGGCGGCGACGCGTCTGAAGAGCAGACCGAATTCGACGTCGTCCTGGCCTCGTTCGGCGAAAAGAAAATCAACGTCATTAAGGAAGTTCGCGGCATCACCGGGCTCGGCCTGAAGGAAGCCAAGGACTTGGTTGAAGGCGCGCCGAAGCCGGTTAAGGAAGGCGTTACTAAGGACGAAGCGGAAGAACTGAAGAAAAAGCTCGAGGAAGCAGGCGCTACGGTTGAACTCAAGTAGCACCAAAAAGCCTATTAGAGTGGCGAGGGGCGCGCCGTTTGGCGTTGCCCCTCGCCGTGCTGGCACCGGGCGCCCGAGGCGCGCGGTTGTCAGGTGCTTATGTCAGTTAAGACGAGGATAGATTATGGCGAAGTCGTTCACGGCTCGGAAACGTATTCGGAAAAGCTTTGGTCGGATCGCGGAGGTCGCGCCTCTGCCGAACCTGATCGAGGTGCAGAAAGCGTCTTACGATACGTTTCTATTGCAGCGCGAAGACGAAAGCTCGCGGCTTGAGGAAGTCTTCAAGTCGGTCTTCCCGATTCGGGATTTTTCCGAGCGGTCGCAGTTAGAGTTCGTGCGCTACGAGTTGGAAGACCCGAAATACGACGTCGAGGAATGCCAACAGCGCGGCATGACCTACGGGGCACCGCTGAAGGTGACCCTGCGGCTCGTCGTTTGGGACGTGGACGAAGAGACCGGCGCCAAATCGATCCGGGATATCAAGGAACAGGACGTCTATATGGGCGACATGCCGCTCATGACGCCGAATGGGACATTCATCGTCAACGGCACGGAGCGGGTCATCGTTAGCCAGATGCACCGCTCACCGGGCGTTTTCTTCGACCATGACAAGGGCAAGACCCATTCGTCCGGCAAGTTCCTGCACGCCGCGCGGGTGATCCCCTATCGTGGCTCCTGGCTCGACTTCGAGTTCGATGCCAAGGATCTGGCCTATGTCCGTATCGACCGCCGGCGCAAGCTGCCGGCGACAACGTTGCTGCTGGCGCTGGACAGCGATGCCACGCAAGCGCGGCGCGAGGAGTTGGCGCGCGAAGGGGCCGTTCTGGCACCGGAAGAGGCCACCGGCATGTCGCCGGAAGATATCCTTAAATTTTTCTACGATGTCATCGAGTACAGCCGTAACAAGGATGGCTGGAAGACGGCATTCGATGGTGAGCGCATTCGTGGATCGAAGCTGAACTTTGACCTCGTCAACGCGTCGAACGGCAAGGTCGTCGCGGAAGCTGGAGCCAAAGTAACGCCGCGCCTGCTGCGCACCCTGGATGAAGCGAAGGTCAAGGATATCCGCGTCACGAACGAGGAATTGATCGGCCGTTATATCGGCAGCGACATCATCAATGAGGAGACCGGTGAGGTTCTGGTCGAGGCCGGCGATGAGATCACCGAAGAGACGCTCGAACTGCTGACCGAGGAGAAGGTCGACGCGTTGACCCTTCTCGCGATCGACCATGTGAATGTCGGGCCGTATATCCGCAATACGTTGGCGATCGATAAGAACACCTCGCGTGAGGACGCGCTGATCGACATCTACCGCGTCATGCGCCCGGGCGAACCGCCGACGTTGGAGACTGCGGAGGCGATGTTCAACAGCCTGTTCTTCGCCAGCGAACGCTACGATCTGTCTTCGGTCGGCCGGGTAAAGATGAATTCCCGGCTGGACCAGGAAACGGACGACAAGATCCGTGTCCTGCGTAAGGAGGACATTCTTGCCATCGTCAAGGTCCTGTGCGACCTGAAGGACGGCAAGGGCGAGATCGACGACATCGATCATCTCGGCAACCGCCGGGTCCGGTCGGTCGGCGAGTTGATGGAAAACCAGTACCGTATCGGTCTGCTGCGCATGGAGCGGGCGATCCGCGAACGGATGAGCTCTGTCGATATCGACTCCGTCATGCCGCACGATTTGATCAACGCGAAACCGGCGGCCGCCGCGGTCCGCGAATTCTTCGGCTCCTCGCAGCTGTCGCAATTCATGGATCAGACCAATCCGCTGGCCGAGATCACCCACAAACGCCGCCTGTCGGCGCTTGGCCCGGGCGGTTTGACCCGCGAGCGTGCCGGCTTCGAGGTGCGCGACGTGCATCCAACCCACTATGGCCGGATTTGCCCGATTGAAACGCCGGAAGGCCCAAATATCGGCCTGATCAACAGCTTGGCGACCTTCGCCCGGGTCAATAAGTACGGGTTCATCGAGTCGCCGTACCGCAAGGTGGAGGACGGCAAGGTTACCGACGACGTCATGTACGTCTCGGCGATGGATGAAGGCCGCTACACGATCGCGCAGGCCAACGCGGAACTCGACAGCAAGGGCAGCTTCGTCGAGGAGCTGATCAGCTGCCGGGCCGGGGGCGACTACATCGTCTCGCGGTCGGAAGATATCGACATGATGGACGTGTCTCCGAAGCAGATCGTTTCGGTCGCCGCGGCGTTGATCCCGTTCCTGGAGAATGACGACGCCAACCGGGCGCTGATGGGCTCGAACATGCAGCGTCAGGCGGTGCCGCTGATCCGCAGTGACGCGCCGCTGGTCGGTACCGGCATGGAAGAGCGCGTTGCGCGCGACTCCGGCGTGACGATTATCGCCCGCCGCGCCGGCACGGTGGTCCAAGTCGATGCGACCCGGATCGTGGTCAGCGCCGTGGAGGACAGCAGCTCGAGTGAAGGGACGCCGGGCGTCGATATCTACAACCTGTTGAAGTTCCAGCGTTCCAACCAGAACACCTGCATCACGCAGCATCCGCTGGTGAAGGTCGGCGACAAGGTGGAGGCCGGCGATATCGTCGCCGACGGGCCCTCGACCAATCTCGGCGAGCTGGCGCTGGGCCGTAATCTGCTCTGCGCCTTCATGCCGTGGAATGGTTACAACTTCGAGGACTCGATCCTGATTTCCGAGCGGATCGTGCGCGAAGACGAACTCACCTCGATCCATATCGAAGAGTTCGAGGCGATGGCGCGCGACACCAAGCTGGGCCAGGAGGAAATCACCCGCGATATTCCGAATGTCGGCGAAGAGGCACTCAAAAATCTCGACGAGGCCGGCATCGTCTATATCGGCGCGGAGGTCCAGGCCGGCGACATCCTGGTCGGCAAGGTAACGCCGAAGGGCGAGTCGCCGATGACCCCGGAAGAAAAGCTGTTGCGGGCGATCTTCGGCGAGAAGGCCTCGGACGTGCGCGACACCTCTCTCAGGGTGCCGCCAGGCGTCAATGGAACGGTTGTCGAGGTCCGCGTGTTCTCGCGCCGCGGTGTCGACAAGGACGAACGGGCGCTGGCGAACGAGCGGGCGGAGATCGAACGGCTCGCCAAGGACCGCGATGACGAGAAGACCATTCTCGAGCGCTGGTTCTTCGACCGGCTGAAATCGCTGCTGCTGAACCACACGGTGACCGGCGGGCCGAAGGGCATCAAGGTCGGTGGCCGGGTGACCGAGAACCTGCTGACCGAGTACACGCCCGGTCAATGGCAGCAGATTGTCGTCAAGAACGATAAGGTCAACGACGAGATCGAGCGCGTTAAGAAGCAGTTCAACGATGCGGTCGATCAGTTCCAGGCCCGCTTCGAAGACAAGGTCGACAAGCTGCAGCGCGGCGATGACCTGCTGCCGGGCGTGATGAAGATGGTCAAGATCTTCGTCGCCGTGAAACGCAAGATCCAGCCGGGTGACAAGATGGCCGGCCGTCACGGCAACAAGGGCGTCATCTCCAAGATCGTGCCGATCGAGGACATGCCCTGCCTGGAAGACGGGACGCCGGTCGATATCGTGCTCAACCCGCTCGGCGTGCCGAGCCGCATGAATGTCGGTCAGATTCTGGAGACCCACCTCGGATGGGCCTGTGCCGGACTCGGCCGACAGATCCAGGCATCGCTCGACGCGGTCAAACGCGGGGGCAAGGTCGATGGCCTTCGTAAGGATTTGAACACGGCCTATGGCAAGCTCTATAGCGGCGACATTAAGGACCTTGAAGACAATGCCGTGCTGGATCTGGCGGGCAATTTGACCAAGGGCGTGCCAATCGCGACGCCCGTCTTCGATGGCGCCCGGGAGGAAGATATCCTGGAAATGCTGTCGCAGGCCGGTCTCGACGTATCGGGACAGGTGACGTTGGTCGATGGCCGGACGGGTGAAGCTTTTGATCGCAAGGTGACAGTCGGGTATATTTACATGCTCAAGCTGCATCACTTGGTGGATGACAAGATTCACGCGCGCTCGATCGGTCCGTATAGTCTCGTTACGCAACAGCCGCTTGGCGGCAAGGCGCAATTCGGTGGCCAACGCTTCGGCGAGATGGAAGTGTGGGCCCTCGAAGCGTATGGCGCCGCCTATACGCTGCAGGAGATGCTGACGGTGAAGTCGGACGACGTGTCGGGCCGGACGAAAGTGTACGAAGCCATCGTAAGGGGCGACGACAATTTCGAAGCGGGTATCCCGGAATCCTTCAACGTCTTGGTGAAGGAGCTTCGGTCCCTCGGCCTCAATGTTGAATTGAAGCAGAGCTGATTAAAATTGCGGCGGATGGCGGCCAAGCGCCGTCCGCCGGTGTAACGCAACGCGCGAACCCAGGAGTGACTCGATGAACGAGTTGATGAACTTTTTCGGCCAGCCTTCCGGCCCGCAGAGCTTCGATCAAATCCAGATTTCGATCGCCAGCCCGGACCGGATCCGCTCCTGGTCTTTCGGTGAGATCAAGAAGCCGGAGACCATTAACTACCGAACGTTCAAGCCGGAGCGCGACGGGCTGTTCTGTGCCCGCATTTTCGGTCCGATCAAGGACTATGAGTGCCTTTGCGGCAAGTACAAGCGCATGAAGTATCGCGGCATCATCTGCGAGAAGTGCGGTGTCGAGGTGACCTTGTCGAAGGTGCGCCGCGAGCGCATGGGTCATATCGAGCTGGCCTCGCCGGTGGCGCACATCTGGTTCATGAAGTCGCTGCCGAGCCGCATCGGCCTGCTGCTCGACATGACGCTCAAGAACCTTGAGCGGGTTCTATATTTTGAGAACTATGTCGTGACCGAGCCGGGTCTGACAGCGCTTGAGCAACGTCAGCTTCTGTCGGAAGAAGAATTTCTCGACGCCCAAGACGAATACGGCAATGAGAGCTTCACGGCCAAGATCGGCGCCGAGGCCATCCAGGAGATGTTGAAGGACATCGATCTCGAGAAGGATCTGGTCGATCTCCGCGAGGAGCTCGCGGAAACCGGTTCTGAAGCCAAGCGCAAGAAACTGGTCAAGCGTCTGAAGCTGGTCGAGGCGTTCCTCGCCTCCGACACGCGTCCGGAATGGATGATCCTCGACGTCGTGCCGGTGATCCCGCCGGAACTGCGCCCGCTGGTGCCGCTCGATGGCGGTCGGTTCGCCACGTCGGATCTGAACGATTTGTATCGCCGGGTGATCAACCGGAACAATCGTCTGAAGCGTCTTATCGAGCTGCGCGCGCCGGACATCATCGTCCGTAACGAAAAGCGCATGCTGCAGGAATCGGTCGATGCGTTGTTCGACAACGGCCGGCGCGGCCGGGTCATCACCGGCGCCAACAAGCGCCCGCTGAAATCGCTGAGCGACATGCTCAAGGGCAAGCAGGGCCGTTTCCGGCAGAACCTGCTGGGCAAGCGCGTCGATTATTCCGGCCGTTCGGTGATCGTCGTTGGTCCCGAGCTATTGCTGCATCAATGCGGCCTGCCGAAGAAAATGGCGCTCGAACTGTTCAAGCCGTTCATCTATTCGAAGCTGGAGCTTTACGGCCTCGCTTCGACGATCAAGGCGGCCAAGCGCATGGTCGAGAAGGAGCGTCCGGAAGTCTGGGATATCCTGGAAGAGGTCATTCGCGAGCATCCGGTTCTGCTCAACCGGGCGCCGACATTGCACCGTCTCGGCATCCAGGCGTTCGAGCCTGTATTGATCGAGGGCAAGGCGATTCAGCTTCATCCTCTCGTCTGTACGGCGTTCAACGCGGACTTCGATGGCGACCAGATGGCGGTTCACGTGCCGTTGTCGCTCGAAGCGCAACTCGAAGCGCGCGTGCTGATGATGTCGACCAACAACATCCTGTCGCCCGCGAACGGTAAGCCGATCATCGTGCCGAGCCAGGACATCGTGCTGGGTCTCTATTACCTGTCGATCGCGCGCGACGATCAGCCCGGTCCGCAGATCAGTATCGATTCAGAGGAAGCGCTGGCGGCCGCCCTGGAGCGGGAAGACGTGCTACTGCGCGATGCTGACAAGCCCTCTGAGATCGTCGAGGGCGACGATGCCAAGAAACTTTTCAAGGCACTCAAGTCGGGTAAGGTGACAGCGCACCGTATCCCGGTGCTGGGGTCGATCGGCGAAATCCATCATGCGATGGAAAACAAGACGATCTCATTGCACACGCGGATCAAGTCCAACTGCCGGACCTTCGACGAGGCGGGCAATCCAATCGTCAAGCGGGTCACGACGACGCCGGGACGTATGCTGTTGGGCGAGATTCTGCCCTACAACCCGAACATCTCGTTCGAGACGATCAACCGGCTTCTGACCAAGCGTGACGTATCGAACGTTATCGATGTGGTCTATCGCCATTGCGGCCAGAAAGAGACGGTCATCTTCTGCGACCGCCTGATGTCGCTCGGCTTCGGCTGGGCCTGCCGTGCGGGCCTGTCCTTCGGCAAGGACGATTTGGTCGTACCGAAGGCAAAGGAAACGCTGATCGAGTCTGCGCATGCCAGCGTCAAGAAGTACGAGCAGCAGTATCTCGACGGTCTGATCACGCAAGGCGAGAAGTACAACAAGGTCGTCGATGTGTGGTCGAACTGCACCGACCGGGTCGCCGAAGAGATGATGGACGAAATCTCGACCACGGAAGTCGATAAGCCGGAGAACTCCGTCTACATGATGGCGCATTCCGGTGCGCGCGGTTCCGCGGCGCAGATCAAACAGCTGGCGGGTATGCGCGGTCTGATGGCTAAGCCGTCCGGCGAGATCATCGAGACGCCGATCATCTCCAACTTCAAGGATGGTCTGACCGTTCTCGAATATTTCAACTCGACGCACGGTGCCCGGAAGGGCCTGGCCGACACGGCGCTGAAGACGGCGAACTCCGGATATCTCACCCGGCGTCTCGTCGATGTGGCGCAGGATTGCGTTATCGTCGAGGTCGACTGCGGTACCGACAAGGGCTTGACGATGCGGCCCATCATCGAAGGCGGCGAGCTGATCGATCCGCTGGCGGAACGTATCTTGGGCCGTACGGCTGCAGCCGATGTTCTCGACCCGCAAACCGGCGACAAGATCGTCAAGGCAGGCGAGTTAATCGACGAGGCCAAGGTAGACGAGATCGATCAGGCGGGTATTGATTCCGTTCTGATCCGCTCGGTGCTCACGTGCGAAAGCAAGGGTGGGGCCTGCGCCGCGTGCTATGGCCGCGACCTGGCGCGTGGCACGGACGTCAATATCGGTGAAGCGGTGGGTGTTATCGCGGCCCAGTCGATCGGTGAGCCGGGCACGCAGCTCACCATGCGAACCTTCCACATTGGTGGTGCGGCGCAGCGTGGTGCCGAGCAATCGTCGGTCGAATCGAGCATCGATGGCACATTGTCCCTCAGCAATCAGAACGTGGTGAAGGACTCGAACGACCGTCCGGTCGTCATGGCCCGGAATACCGAAATCATCCTGCGCGATGCGCAGGGACGGGAGCGTGCGCGTCATCGGGTGCCGTACGGAACGCGCTTGACCGTCGATGATGGGGCGGAGGTCACCCAAGGCCAGCGGCTGGCAGAGTGGGACCCGTACACCATTCCGATCATCACGGAAAAGGCCGGCACGGCGAATTATGTCGATTTGCAGGAAGGCGTGACCATGCGCGAAGCGGTCGACGAAGCGACCGGTATCGCCAGCAAGGTGGTCATCGACTGGAAACAGCAGCCGCGCAGCGCCGATCTGCGGCCGCGTATCACCTTGCGCGACAAGAAGGGCGAGGTCATCACGCTGCGCAACGATATGGAGGCCCGTTACTTCATGTCGGTCGACGCCATCCTGTCGGTCGAGAACGGTGCGGAAGTCCATGCCGGTGACGTGTTGGCCAGGATCCCGCGGGAATCGTCGAAAACCCGCGACATCACGGGCGGCCTGCCGCGTGTGGCCGAGCTGTTCGAGGCGCGCAAGCCGAAGGATTTCGCGATCATCAGCGAAACCGATGGCCGCGTCGAATTCGGCAAGGACTACAAGACCAAGCAGCGGATCATCGTCCGTCCGGATAGTGCGGATGAAGAGGCGACCGAGTACCTCGTGCCCAAGGGCAAGCACATCACCGTGCAGGAGGGCGATTACGTCCAGCGCGGCGATTACCTGCTCGACGGCAACCCGGTGCCGCATGACATCCTGCATGTGATGGGCGTCGAGGCGCTGGCCGAGTACATCGTCTACGAGATCCAGGAGGTCTACCGGCTGCAGGGCGTGAAGATCAACGACAAGCATATTGAAGTGATCGTCCGTCAGATGCTGCAGAAGGTCGAAATCACGGACTCCGGCGATACGATCATGCTGGTCGGCGAACAGGTCGATCGGGATGAGTTCGAGGAGACCAACCAGCGGGCGATCGAGGAAGGCAAGGAGCCGGCGAAGGGCAACCCGGTTCTGCAGGGCATCACCAAAGCATCCCTGCAGACCAAGTCGTTCATTTCCGCGGCGTCCTTCCAGGAAACCACCCGCGTCCTTACCGAGGCTTCGGTCAGCGGCAAGGTGGACAGCCTCGACGGTCTCAAGGAGAACGTTATCGTTGGCCGCCTGATCCCGGCGGGCACCGGCAGCTTCATGAACCGGATGCGACAAGTTGCCACGGAACGGGATGCGGAACTGGCGTTGGCCGAGGAACAGGCCGCGGCGCTGGTCGAGGATGGCTCTTCGGAAGAAGAACAACACGAAGTCGCCTAAATCGATAACAAAGAGTCTTTGGGCCCATCTTTCGCGCAACAATGTTTCAAAGTGCGAGGGTGGGCCCAAATCTTAAAGGGGCTCCGTAACCCAGCGGAATCCCTTGAAAAAGTTGGTTATGTTTTGCTTGACGCCCCTAGGGGCCATCCCTAGTATGCGCGCACTTTTCAGGGGGCTGGCTGTAGGCCTCAACCGCAGAAGGCTGCGGTTTTCGCCTAGACGGAGTGCCCAAATACCTGGAAGACCATAAGGCCGGATTTCCGGTTTGTAGAGGAACGCCCGCGAGGCGTCCGGCGTGCTGCCGGAAGCCTGCGGGATAAGTTGTGTCCGGTTACTTTGGGGCGTTCAGCTCCGATAGCCGGTTGATAGTTACGGCGCGAACCAGTGATGACGAGGACGGCACATGCCGACAATTAACCAGTTGATCCGTAAGCCGCGGAAATCTCCGCCGACGCGCAACAAGGTCCCGGCGCTCGAGGGATGTCCGCAAAAACGCGGCGTTTGCACGCGTGTCTATACGACGACGCCGAAGAAACCGAACTCGGCGCTGCGTAAAGTCGCTCGTGTCCGCCTCACCAACGGGTTTGAGGTGACGAGCTACATCCCGGGCGAGGGGCACAATCTGCAGGAACACTCGGTCGTCATGATCCGCGGTGGCCGCGTCAAGGATTTGCCGGGCGTTCGGTATCACGTTATCCGCGGCACGCTGGATACCCAGGGTGTCAGCGACCGTCGTCAACGGCGGTCCAAATACGGCGCGAAACGGCCCAAGTAAGAAGAGGAACGGTTTATGTCGCGACGCCACAGAGCTGAAAAACGCGAGGTCATCCCCGACGCCAAGTTCGGCGACGTGGTGGTCAGTAAATTCATCAACTGCCTCATGCTCGACGGCAAGAAGTCGGTCGCCGAGCGTATTGTCTATGGGGCGTTCGACGAGATTCAAGGCAAGACCGGCGGCGATCCGGTCAAGCTGTTCCACGACGCGTTGGAAAATGTCCGCCCGCATATTGAAGTGCGTTCGCGGCGCGTTGGCGGTGCAACCTATCAGATCCCCGTTGAGGTGCGATCCGATCGGGCGCAGGCGCTGGCCTTCCGCTGGCTGATCGGCACCGCGCGTGGCCGCTCCGAATACACGATGACCGAACGGCTTTCGGGCGAATTCATGGACGCCGCGAACAATCGCGGCGGATCGGTCAAGAAACGCGAAGACACGCACCGGATGGCGGAAGCCAACCGCGCATTCTCGCACTATCGCTGGTAATAGAACTTAGGACGTCGCCGGGAACTCGACCATGTCACGCAGCACCCCCATCGAACGCTACCGCAATATTGGTATCATGGCGCATATCGACGCCGGCAAGACGACCACGACGGAGCGTATTCTCTATTATACCGGCCGGTCGCATAAGATCGGCGAAGTCCATGACGGCAATGCGACCATGGACTGGATGGAGCAGGAACAGGAGCGCGGAATTACGATTACGTCCGCGGCGACGACTTGCTTCTGGGAAGATCACCGGATCAACATTATCGACACGCCCGGCCACGTGGATTTCACGATCGAGGTCGAGCGTAGCCTGCGGGTTCTCGATGGCGCGGTCGCGGTCTTTGACAGTGTCGCCGGTGTCGAGCCGCAGACCGAAACGGTCTGGCGCCAGGCCGATAAATACGGCGTTCCGCGCATGTGCTTCGTCAACAAGATGGACCGCACGGGAGCCGACTTCTACCGCTGCGTCGAGATGATCAAGGATCGCCTCGGCGCTGTTCCGTTGGTGACCCAGCTTCCGCTTGGCGCGGAAGCCGATTTTGCCGGCGTCGTCGATCTGATCGAGATGAAGGCAATCCGTTGGGTCGAGGAGACGCTCGGTGCGTCCTTCGAGATCGAAGATATCCCCGAGGACATGGCCGACCAGGCGGAAGAGTACCGCATGACGCTGGTTGAGCTTGCCGTCGAGCAGGACGAGACCGCGCTTGAGGCCTATTTGGAAGGCAATGAGCCGGATGCCGATACGCTGCGCGCTTGCATCCGCAAGGGTACGCTGGAAAGCGCCTTCGTGCCTGTGCTGACCGGGTCCGCTTTCAAGAACAAGGGCGTGCAGCCGCTTCTCGACGCGGTCGTCAATTTCATGCCGTCGCCAACCGATATCGGTGCGACCGCGGGCATGGAAGTCGATAGCGAAGAGGCCATGGAGCGGGCGCCGAGCGACAGCGAGCCGTTCTCGGCATTGGCCTTCAAGGTCATGACCGATCCGTTCGTCGGGTCGCTGACCTTTGCGCGGGTTTATTCCGGCGTCATGGAGAGCGGCAGCTCGATCCTGAATTCGGTAAAGGGCAACCGGGAGCGTGTCGGCCGCATGTTGCTGATGCATGCCAATCACCGCGAGGACGTGAAAAGCGCCTGTGCCGGCGACATCGTCGCCTTGGCCGGCCTCAAGAACGTCACGACGGGCGATACGCTGTGCGATGCGTCGAAGCCGGTCGTTCTGGAGCGTATGGAGTTCCCCGATCCGGTCATCGAGATCGCGGTCGAGCCGAAGACCAAGGGCGACCAGGAAAAAATGGGCACGGCGCTGGCCCGCCTTGCGCAGGAAGATCCGAGTTTCCGGGTTTCCAGCGATGTGGAAAGCGGCCAGACCATCATCAAGGGCATGGGCGAGTTGCATCTCGACATCATCGTCGACCGGATGCGGCGTGAGTTCAAAGTCGACGCCAATATCGGCGCGCCTCAGGTTGCCTATCGCGAAGCGATCACGAAGACCTACGAGTGCGATTACACGCATAAGAAACAGACCGGCGGTTCCGGTCAGTTCGCGCGCATCAAGATCGTGTTCGAGCCGGGCGAACCGGGTACCGGTTTCGTCTTCGACAACAAGATCGTCGGCGGTGCGGTGCCGAAGGAATTCATTCCTGGTGTCGAAAAGGGTCTCGACGGCGCACGCGCTTCTGGTGTGCTCGCCGGTTTCCCGGTGATCGACTTCCAGGCGACGTTGATCGACGGCGCGAGCCACGATGTCGACTCGTCAGTCATGGCGTTCGAGATTGCGGCCCGTGCCGCCTTCCGCGAAGCGGTGCCGAAAGCGGGGCCGCGTCTGCTCGAGCCGGTGATGCGTGTCGAGGTCGTCACCCCGGAAGAGTATATGGGCGACATCATTGGCGATCTGAACAGCCGCCGCGGTCATGTCGGCAGCATGGATCAGCGCGGTAATGCCCGGGTGATCTCGGCGATGGTGCCGCTGGCCAACATGTTTGGCTACATCAACACCCTGCGTTCGATGAGCCAGGGTCGGGCGCAGTACACGATGCATTTCGACCGCTACGAGCAGGTGCCACAGGCCGTCGCGGAAGAGGTGAAGGCGAAACTTGCTTAGCGGCTATTGGCGAATAGTCGACAAGGTTTTGGATTAGAGGAACGGAAGCATGGCGAAAGAGAAGTTTGAGCGTAACAAGCCGCACTGCAACGT
>CAJWOT010000081.1 GCA_913044215.1 uncultured Rhodospirillaceae bacterium
CGACGAACTCCGTCTTGATCTGGTCCGCGCGGTGTCCCGCGTCACGCAGCGGTGCCGACAGTCTGGCCGTTGTCTCCGCTTGAAGCTGTGCCAGGCGCATCGTGTCCCAGCGGTCGCTCGCCATGCGTACCGTCTGCTGTTGGGTGTACTGCATTTCCGCCGTGACGCAGCCGACGGCGGAGAAGACGCTGGATGCCGCAGGCACGATCACGCGCCCGATCCCGAAGGCGCGCGCCAGGGCCACGGCGTGCATCGGCCCGGCGCCGCCGAAGGCCAGCAGGGCGCAGGCCCGGCCGTCGATACCGCGTTCCACCGTCACGCGGTTGAGGGCCCGTACCATGGTCGCGTTGGCGACACGAACGATGCCGTATGCGGCTTCGGTGACGCTCACACCGGCCGCCTCGGCGACCGGTTGAAGGGCGGTCCGCGCCGCCGCCGGCTCGAGACGGATCGACTCGCCCAGCTGCTGACCCGGTTCGAGGTAACCCAGCACCAGATTCGCGTCGGTGACCGTCGCGTCCGTACCGCCCTGTCCGTAGCAGGCCGGGCCCGGAACGGCGCCCGCGCTGTCCGGCCCGACTTCGACGGCACCCATGTTGAGGCGTGCGATCGAGCCGCCGCCGGCGCCGATCGACTCGATCGCGACCATGGGCTGACGCAAGGGATGATCGCCAAGGGAGCGGTCGACTGATATTTCGGCGCGTCCCGCCGTGATGAGGCAGACATCGGTCGTGGTGCCGCCCATATCCAGGCTGATCGCGTTTTCGATTCCCAAATCTGCGGCGATCCTACTCGCAGCGGCGACTCCGGCGGCCGGTCCGGACAGGGCGAGGCCCAGGGGCAATTCGCGCAGTGCAGCCGGTGCGGCCATGCCACCGCTGGAATGAAAGAGATGCAAGCGGCTGCCTTCCGGCGTCGCGGCTTCCAATCGTTCGAGATAGGTGGCGGCGCGCGGCATGACGCTGGCGCTCAATACGGTCGTCGCCGTGCGCTCATATTCCCGAGCCTCGGGGTTGACCCGGTGCGACAGGGCGACGGGATATTTCGAATTTCGCAGGGCTGCGCCCACCAACTCTTCATGCGCCGGATTGGCGTAGGCGTGCAGCAGGGACACGGCGATGGCCTCTGTATCGCAGGCCGTCGCTTGTGCGATGGCGTCCGCCAGGGCCTCGTCCGTGGGCGCGGTAAGGATAGACCCGTCGGCATCGAGCCGCTCGGACAGTTCAATCCGCCGTTCATCGGGCACTTGCGGCGTCGCTTTCGGCGGCAAGTCCAGGCGATAAAGATAGCGCCGGTTCTGCCGGCCGATGGCCAGAGAATCGCCAAATCCCGCCGTGGTGATCAGGGCGACCTTGGAAAGATGTCCTTCGACGATCGCATTGGTGATTAGCGTCGTGCCATGGATGAGGTCCGCGACTTCGGTCCAGTTCAGTCCGACGGCGGCCAGGGCGGCATGCAACCCATCCGCCGGTTCCGCGGCGCGGCTCTGCACCTTAGCGGTTCTGAATTCCTCGGTATCCGGCCGCAGCGCGACAACATCCGTAAAGGTTCCGCCCACATCGATGCCGACCTGCCAGGTCCCCGTCACGATTGACCTCGTGCGGGATATGGGGCTTCACTGGCCGTCAATCGCTTGCGCTTTATTGCTGTATGCATGTGTATGGGAATTTGGGCACAGTGTCAGAGAGATCACATTAGCTTATCCGCGTGCGCCATCTTCTAAAAATATTTCGCATACGCACCTTGTCTCACAAAGACCGGTTTGCCGTGCTGGCCCTTGCGGTTGCGCTTCTCGTCGCCGTCGTCATTGCGGAATACGTCTCGTTTGCCATCGCCCTGGTCGTTGCGCCGCTTATAGCAATCGCCTGCCCGGCATTGTTTTTGGATCGCTCGATCCCGGAACCCGAACCGGACGAGCAGGACGAGATGCCTGCCGCGGTGCTGGATGGCATTTCCGATGCGGTCATCCTGCTCGATGAAAAACGCAACGTTGTCGCCGCCAACCGGGCCGCTCGAGAGTTGCTTGAAGAACCGCTCGAGGGCCGTGACCTCGCCTTGTCCTTGAGGCATCCGGAAGCGCTAGAGGCCGCGAATGAAGCCATATCTGGCGGGACCAAGCACAGCGCCGAAATCGTCATGCGTGTGCCGGTGCAACGGGTTTTCCTTGTTCACGCGGCACCGTTGCCCGAAGCGACGGCGGCGGAACCGCGGTTCCTCGTCGTCCTCCACGAAGTCACGGCATCGCGGACGGCAGAGCAGATTCGGGCGGATTTTGTCGCCAATGTCAGCCATGAGCTCCGTTCGCCCTTGACCTCGTTGGTCGGGTTTATTGAAACCCTGCAGGGTGCGGCGCAAGAAGATGCGGCCACCCGTGGCAGGTTCCTGAACATCATGGCCGATGAATCGCAGCGCATGGCGCGGCTGATCGATGATCTTCTCTCTCTGTCCCGCGTCGAAGCGAATGAGCATGTGCGGCCAGAGGGTCAGCTCGACATATCTGAACTATTGGCAGGTGTGATCGACAGCGTGTCCGTTCAGGCGCAGGCCAAGAGTATGGCAATCGAACTGATCGAACCGGGGCCGCTGCTTCCAGTGGTCGGCGACCGTGACGAGCTGATCGAAGTCTTTCAGAATTTGATCGTCAACGCGGTGAAGTATGGGCGCGAGGAGACGCCGGTCCGGATTGCGGTTTCGTCTGTCGAGCGTATTCCAGAGGTTGGTGGGCGTGGGCTGTCGGTCGAGATCATGGACCAGGGAGAGGGTGTCGCAGCGGAGGTTATTCCGCGGCTCACCGAACGGTTCTACCGTGTCGATAAGGGGCGGTCCCGCAGCATGGGCGGAACAGGGCTGGGGCTCGCGATCGTCAAGCATATCGTGAACCGCCATCGGGGTCGGCTGGTTATCCGCAGCGAGGTCGGCGAAGGCAGCCAATTCATCGTTTATTTGCCGGTTTCGGAGCCCGAAACTACACAGAAAGCCTCGTGAAAGGACCTGTCATTAAACTGTAATATAACCGTCATAAAACTGAGTCGCATCATACCTAGATTCCCGCCATCGGTAGGATGGCCTGCCGACATATTTGTTTTTCAGGGATGTGACTTCCATGTTGAAAAAACCTCTTCTTCTCGGCGCGATTGGTCTGTTTGCGGCCGCTGGTGTTGCTGAGGCCCGCGACCAGATCCGCATTGTCGGGTCCTCGACGGTCTACCCCTTCTCCACGGCGGTTGCCGAGACCTTTGGCAAGACCACCAAGTTCAAGACCCCGGTTGTCGAGAGCACGGGCTCCGGCGGCGGTCTGAAACTGTTCTGCTCCGGTATCGGCACGCAGCATCCGGACATGACAAACGCGTCGCGCCGGATCAAAAAATCCGAGGTCGAGCTTTGCGCCAAGAACGGCGTCACCGGCGTCACCGAGGTCAAGATCGGCTATGACGGCATCGTCATGGCCAACTCGAAGACGGCGCCCCGCCTGCAGGTCACCCGCAAGCAGATTTTCCTCGCGTTGGCGAAGGACATTCCGGCCGGCGAAGGCAAGCTGATCCCCAACCCGCACAAAACCTGGAAGGACGTCGATCCCTCCCTGCCGGACACCAAGATCGAAGTCCTGGGCCCGCCGCCGACCTCCGGCACCCGTGACGCCTTTGCCGAACTCGCGCTCGAAGGCGGGTGCAAGAAGATCGGCTGGATCAAGGCGATGAAGAAAAAGGACAAGAAGAAGTACAAGGCGATCTGCCACTCGGTCCGTGAAGACGGCGCCTATGTGGAGGCTGGCGAGAACGACGTTCTGATCGTTCGCAAGCTCGAAGCCAACCCGAACGCGTTCGGCGTCTTCGGCTTCAGCTTCCTCGATCAGAACGCCGACAAGATCCAGGGCAGTCTGGTGGATGGCCAGGATCCGACATTCGACAACATCGCCGATGGCAACTATCCGGTGTCGCGGTCGCTGTACTTCTATGTGAAGCAGGCACACGTCAACAAGATCCCGGGCATCGCTGAATTCATCTCCGAATTCACCAGCGAAAAAGCTTTCGGAGACGATGGCTACCTGACAGATAAGGGGCTTATCCCGATGCCGGAAGAAGAGCGGGAACAGTTCCGCAAGGACGGCAAAGGCCTCGCCAGCAATATTGCGCTGTAAGAGGATCAGTCAAACAGTGTTACCCCCGGGGGCCGGCGCTCCCGGGGGCGATTTGAGTAAAAGACTTGTTTAGCGAATTTTCTGCCGTATACACCGGCGACACATTGATCAACGCGATACCCTGCCGACGATCCGGTTTCGAAAGATAAAATGTCTCTTTCCCTCATCCTCGGCACGCTCGCGATCCTCACGGTGATTGGCTTCTATCTGGGCCGGTCGCGGTCGTTGGCCAGCGTTGGCGGCAAACCTCAGCGGCTTCACTCTCGCCCACATTACTATGGCTACTACCTTGCCATTTGGTGCGGCGTTCCCGCCGCCATTGTCTTCGGCCTGTGGATGATGGTGGAGCCGAGCGTCGTGACCGGGCTGCTCATCGAAAGTCTGCCGGCGGACCAGCGTCAGCTCGACGAGGCGCAACTTGGTCTGCTGCTCAACGACATCCGCAATATTGCAGCCGGCGGGATCGCCAGCCGCGAAGTAGGTCCGGAACTCACCCAAGCGGCGGCGCATTACAACGGGTTGCTGCAAACCAGCAAGCTCGCCCTTCTGGCTGTGGTCGCGTCGCTTGGCGTAGCTGGCATCACCATTGCGCGACGGTTGATATCCCCGGATTTGCGGGCGCGCAACTTCGTCGAAAAGGTGATGATGCTGGTGCTGGTCGTTTGTTCCACGATCGCGATTCTCACGACGATCGGCATCGTCCTGTCGTTGCTTTTCGAATCGATCCGGTTCTTCCAGAAGGTGTCGCCGATCGACTTCCTGTTCGGTCTGGAGTGGAGCCCGCAAACCGCCTTGCGCAAGGATCAAGTTGGCGCCACCGGTTTGTTCGGTGCGGTGCCGCTGTTGGCGGGCACGGTCCTCATATCCTTCATCGCGATGTGCGTGGCAGCCCCGATCGGCCTGTTGGCCGCGATCTATATGTCGGAATACGCCGCGCCCAAGGTGCGCGCCTGGGTCAAGCCGTCCTTGGAGGTGTTGGCCGGCATACCGACCGTCGTTTACGGCTTCTTCGCTGCGTTGACCGTTGCGCCGTTCCTGCGCGGCACCGGCGCCGATTTCGGGTTGGAGATTTCGTCGGAAAGCGCCCTCGCAGCCGGAGGCGTCATGGGGATCATGATCATTCCCTTCGTCTCCTCCTTGTCGGACGATGTTATCAGCGCCGTGCCGCAGGCCTTGCGTGAAGGATCCTACGGGCTCGGCGCCACGCAGTCGGAAACGATCAAACGGGTCGTGATCCCCGCGGCTTTGCCGGGGATCGTCGGCAGCCTGCTGCTCGCCGTGTCGCGGGCCATCGGCGAGACCATGATCGTCGTCATGGCCGCAGGTCTGGCGGCTAAGCTGTCCGCCAATCCGTTCGAAGCCGTGACGACGGTGACCGTGCAGATCGTGACGCTGCTCGTCGGTGATCAGGAATTCGACAGCGCCAAGACACTGGCCGCCTTCGCGCTCGGCCTGATGCTGTTCTGTGTGACGTTGGTATTGAACATCATCGCGTTGACCGTGGTGAATAAGTATCGGGAACAATATGACTAGCGAATCGCTCATGGATGACGCGGCGCTTCAGCGCGAGAGGATTCGCAACAAGAGCGAACTCGTGCGCGCCGGACTCAAAAAGCGTTACGCCGCCGAACGCCGGTTCCGCCTATACGGTTTGATCGGCACGGCGATCGGTCTGGGGTTCATCCTGTTGCTCTTCTATACGATCGGTTCGAACGCGATACCGGCCTTCACCCAGACGATGCTGCGGTTGGAGATTGAGCTGCCGGCCGAGGAGATCGATCCGCAAGGGACGAAGGATCCCGAGGTCATTTCGAACGCGAACTTCCGCAAATATACCCGCAACGCGCTTCGCGGGCATTTTCCGGAAGTGAAAAGCCGACGCGACAAGCGAAAGCTTGCCGCCCTGTTGAGCCCCGGGGCGGCCTTCAAGCTTCGCGAGACGGTTCTGGCCGACCCAAGCCTCATCGGCCAGCGTGTGACATTGATGATGCCGATGTCGGACGATATCGATCAGCTCAACAAGGGCGTCATCGATACCGCGGCCGCCGACGGCAGCGGCCGGGTCAGCAAGAAACAGATTGAATGGTTTCAATCGCTGAAGGAACGCGGCTTGGTTGAGACGGTGTTCAATACGACCCTCTTCACGGCGGGCGATTCCCGCGAGCCGGAATTGGCGGGCATTTGGGGCGCGCTGGTCGGATCGTTCTTCACCATGCTGATCACGCTGTTGCTGTCTTTTCCGGTGGCGGTGGCCAGCGCGGTCTATCTCGAAGAGTTTGCGCCGAAGAATAAATGGACGCAGCTGATCGAAATCAACATCAACAATCTGGCGGCCGTGCCGTCTATCGTCTTCGGCCTGCTAGGTTTGGCGGTGTTTCTCAATTTTTTTGGCTTGCCGCGTTCAGCACCGCTGGTCGGCGGCATGGTCCTCGCCTTGATGACCCTGCCGACGATCATTATCGCCGGCCGCGCGGCGCTTAAATCCGTGCCCCCTTCGATCCGCGATGCGGCGCGCGGTCTCGGCGCCTCGCCCTTGCAGGTGACGATGCATCACGTGCTGCCGCTGGCGATGCCCGGCATTCTGACCGGGGCGATCATCGGCATGGCGCGGGCCGTCGGCGAAACCGCACCGCTGCTGATGATAGGCATGGTCGCTTTCATCGTCGATATCCCCGGCGGCGTGACGGACCCGGCGACAGTGATGCCGGTGCAGATCTACCTCTGGTCTGATGCGCCGGAGCGGGCCTTCATGGAACGGACCTCGGCGGCGATCGCCATTCTTCTCGTTTTCCTGATCGCCATGAACGCGCTCGCGGTGGTGTTGCGCAACAAGTTTGAACGGAAGTGGTAAAGCGATGTCGTTAACCGAACTTGTCTCCCCGGAGAGAACTGAAGCACCTGCGGTCGAAGCCGCGCCACCGAAGGTGAGCGCCCGCGGCGTGAATGTCTATTACGGCGACAAACAGGCCTTGTTCGATGTCGGGTTGGACGTTCATCAGAACCAGGTCACCGCGCTGATCGGGCCGTCGGGCTGCGGCAAGTCGACCTACCTGCGATGCCTCAACCGGATGAACGATACGATCGACATCTGCCGGGTCGAAGGATCGATCAGGATCGACGATCAGGATATCTACGGAAAAGACGTCGATGTGGTGCATCTGCGCGCTCGTGTCGGGATGGTGTTCCAGAAACCGAACCCGTTCCCGAAATCGATTTACGACAATGTCGCCTATGGCCCGCGCATCCACGGGCTTGCCGCGAACAAAGCGGAACTCGATCACATCGTCGAAACCAGCCTGCAGAGCGCAGGACTTTGGGACGAGGTCAAGGACCGGACGGACCAGATGGGAACCGAACTGTCCGGCGGACAACAGCAGCGCTTGTGCATCGCCCGCGCCATCGCCGTGCAGCCTGAGATCATCCTGATGGACGAACCGTGCTCCGCACTCGATCCGATCGCGACAGCGCGGATCGAAGAATTGATGGATGAACTGCGGCAGAACTTCACGATCGTCATCGTGACCCACTCGATGCAGCAGGCGGCACGGGTGTCGCAGAAGACTGCCTTCTTCCATCTCGGCATTTTGGTCGAGGAGGGCACCACCGAGCAGATGTTCACCAACCCGCGGGATGACCGCACGCAGGCATACATTACGGGACGGATAGGCTGATGACGGATCAAACCCCCATAATCGGCCAGCACATCGTCAAATCTTTCGATGACGAGCTGAACTGGCTGGACAACACGATCGCGGAAATGGGCGGCCTGGCGGAAGCGCAACTGGCTGCGGCCATCGACGCGCTGGTGCGCCGCGACGCGGAAAAGGCGGCGGAGATCGTCGAGTGGGACAAGCGCATCGACGCGCTGGAGGAGGAGATCAACAGCTTCACCGTGCGCGTGCTGGCCCTGCGCCAGCCGCAGGCGTCGGATCTGCGGATCACGGTCGCCGCTTTGAAGTCGGCCGGGGAGCTGGAGCGAATCGGCGACTACGCGAAGAACGTGGCCAAGCGCACGATCACTCTGGCAAAGACGGAACCTGTCGGCAGCGCGGCCAACAGTATCTCCCGCATGGGCACGATGGTTCAGGGCATGATCAAGAATGTGCTCGACGCCTATGTCTCGCGCGATTGGCAGCGCGCGGAGGATGTGCGGCTGCGGGATGAAGAGGTTGACCAGGTCCACACCAGCCTTTTCCGGGAACTGCTGACATACATGATGGAAGATCCCCGCAACATCACGGCCTGCACGCATTTGCTGTTCATCGCCAAGAATGTGGAGCGTATCGGAGACCACACGACGAATATCGCAGAACACATCCATTTCATGGTTCGGGGGGAGGAACCGGAAACCGCCCGCGTGAACGAGGACCTATCCAGTTACACGGTCGTCGAACCCAAATCATCGTGAGTTAGAAATTGAAACCGCTTGTTCTTATCGTCGAAGATGAACCGCCGCAGGCCGAACTGCTGAAATACAACCTCGAGCGCGACGGGTTCCGCACCGCGCTCGCGGGTGACGGCGAAGAGGCGCTCCTGCTCGCCGAGGAAGAAGCCCCCGACCTCGTCATTCTCGACTGGATGCTGCCGCTCTTGTCCGGCATTGAAGTTTGCCGCCGCTTGCGCCGGCAAAACACTAGCGCCAAGCTGCCGATCATCATGCTCACGGCGCGCGGCGTGGAATCGGACCGTATTCGCGGTCTCGACAGCGGCGCCGATGATTATCTCGTCAAACCGTTCTCGCCCAACGAGCTGTTGGCCCGCGTGCGGGCGGTGATGAGACGATCCGTGACCGCGCGCGAAGACGAGACCATCGAGTATGGCGGTATCCGGATGGATATCGGCTCGCACAAGGTCACACGGGGCGAAAGGGGCATCCATTTGGGTCCGACGGAGTTCCGCTTGCTGCGGGTTCTGATGGAACGGCCGGGTCATGTCTTTAGCCGCGAACAGCTGCTCGACAGGGCCTGGGGCCGCGACATCTATCTTGAAACCCGAACCGTCGACGTCCATATCCGCCGCCTTCGGCAGGCGCTGAACAAAGGCGGTGCGCCCGACATTATTCGCACCGTTCGCGGCTTCGGCTACGCCCTCGATACCGACAAAGATTGACGCCGGGCCGCGCGGCCTTAGAGTCTGGCCTCGTCGCAAATTTTTGAGGTTGGGTCATGGGTGTCGGCGTCGGTTTGGGCATTGCGGAATTTCCGTTTTCCTCTGCGCGAAAGTTTTGGGAATGGATCGAGCTCTGCGAAGAGGGCGGCGTCGATTCGTTCTGGCAGATCGACCGGATGGTCTCGCGCGAACCGTTCCTGGAATGCATGAGCTCGATGGCGGCGCTGGCCGGCGCGACCAAGAAGCTCAAATTCGGCATGAACGTGGCATCCGTCGGTTTGCGCGATCCGCTCCTGCTGGCAAAGGAATGCGCGACGATCGATTTTCTGAGCGAGGGGCGCCTGCTGCCGGCCTTCGGCATCGGCAATAACGCGGCGCCGGTCTGGAAGGCGACCGGCCGGCCGACCAAGCGGCGCGGCATCCGCACCAACGAGGCGTTGGAGCTGATTACCCGGCTGTGGAAGGAAGACAGCGTCACTTTCGAAGGCGAGTTCTATCAGTACCACGAGGCCTGCATCTCACCGAAACCGGTACAGAAGAAAATTCCCCTATGGCTCGGCGGGTCGAGCGACGCAGCGATCCGGCGGACGGCGCGCTACGGCACAGGCTGGCTCGCCGGTCTGGAAACGCCGCAGCGGGTCGCGCCGGTGATTGCCGGGATCAAGGAAGCGGCGAAGGAAGCGGGCCGGCCGATCGACGCCGATCATTTCGGCGCCAGTTTTCCCTTCCGCTTCGGCGATGGGACCGACGATGCGACAAAGCGTCAGATCGAGGCCTTCCGCAAGCGGCCCGGTCTCAAGGACCGCGACCCCAACCATTATTTCGCCATCGGCGACACCGAGGACGTGATCGCAAAGCTGCGCGAATTCGTCGCCGCCGGCGCCTTCAAGTTCGTCATGCGTCCCATCGCGAACAACGACGATGAGATGATGTCGCAGACCCAGCGCCTGATCGACGAGGTGTTCCCGGTGGTTTACGACAAGGGATTCGAGGCGTCCGCCGCGTCGTAGACGACACGCCCGCCGGTCAGGACAAGGTTGGCGGTGATGTCCGGAATTTTCGCTTCGTCGATCGTCATCGGGTCGTCGGACAGCACGGCGATATCGGCGAACTTGCCCGGCTCCAACGTACCTTTCACATCTTCCTCGAAGGTCAGGTAAGCGCCTTCGCGGCTGGCGCAGGCCAGCGCTTCTTCTCGCGTGACGCACTCTTCCGGTGATATCGGCGCGCCGGTTTCCTCCGCGATCCGCGCGGTCGCGTGCCAGACGGAGTGGAACAGCGAGGGCGGGACATTGTCTGTCGCCAGCGAGACTCGGACCCCCGCATCCAGCAGCGACCGGATCGGCGCGATATGGCCTGCATTCGCGCCCAGTTCCCGTGCCAGCATGGCGCCCTCCTGATAGATGTAGCGGCCGGAATAGACCGTCAGCACGATGCCGAGATCGCGAATACGGGCGATCTCGTCCGGCGACAGGACACCGACATGCTCGATCACCCAGCGCTTGTCGCCGATCGGTACCTGCCGGTCTACCTTCTCGTACAGATCCAGAATGTTGGGGGTGAAGCTGCCGATGCGGATGTTGTGCCGCGCGGCATCGGTCATCATGTCGACCATGACGTCTTCCGGCAGGGCGGCGTCGTAGTTGAAGCCGGCCCAACCGGAATAGGGCGCGGTGGCGGCGCGTAGTAAATTCTCCTCCGAATAATCGGATTCGGTATAGAGACCGCCGGCGCGCAGATAGTCGTCGCCCAGTCCTCGGCCCGACAGCCAAGCGCCCCAGGACTCGAGCAATTCGCCGACGACGTCGCTGTCCGGTGCCGGCCAGGACGGGCTGAACATGAGGTGTGCGCGGACCGGTGTCGGGCCTTCGTCGCGCAGCGCCTGATAGGCGGCCAGCACCTCGGCGGCGATGCCATGTCCTTCGAACACGCTGGTCGTGCCCATCGAATTGTAGATGCGCATCGAGTCGCGTAGGCCCGCGATCCGGTCCTCCAGGGTGAAGCGCGGGATGACCGACATCAGGGTGTGTTCGACCAGCGGCTTGTAGTTGAATTCGTGCAGCACGCCTGTCGGCTCGCCTGTCGCGTGATCCTTGTCGATCTGAATGGTCGCCGCCGGCGGGATGGTGTCGCGCGTGATGCCGGCGATCTCCAGCGCCTTGGTATTGGCGATGGAGACGAGCGGCAATGTGTTGCGCCAATGGCCCCAAATCGCGCGGATATAGACCGGATTGTCGGGCGCCACCCGGTCGAGCTCGTGCCGGTTCGGCACCCGTCCCTCGTGCAAATTGCCGGGTACGCCGGTGTAGAAGGGTGGGTCGCCGATCGGCATGGTGACGATCCATTCGCCCGGTTCCGCGTCGCGCACCAGGGCCGCGATCCGCTCCAGAATGTCGTCGATACAGGTGGCACCCGCGAGCGACGGCAACTGCAGCTTCAGTCCTTCGCGGTCCATATGGGCGTGCCCGTCGATCAGGCCGGGGATAGCCGTGCGGCCGGCGAGATCGATGCGCGCCGCGTCCGGCCCTGCCGCCGCTGCCGCCGCCGCAGTGTCTCCCACCGCCAGGATGCGATCGCCGGAAACCGCGATCGCCTCGGCGACGGTCCCTTGCGCGTCGAGGGTGAGGATTTTGCCGCCACTCAAGAGCAGAGTGCTGTCTTTTTCGGTCATCATGTGTTCCGCCCGTTCGGTCAAGCCGTATCAGAAAGCCGGTTTAAGGCGCTTGTCAATTGTCGCGGTCGCCCGCCAAATCCTTCGGCCGCAAAACCACCATCGCCAGCAGACCGAGCGCCATGATCGCGCCGACATGCGCGAAGGCGATGCCCCAGGCGAAGGCGCTTTCGCCGCCCGCCAGGTCGAGGATCGCGCCCATCACCAAGGGACCGACGAAACCGCCGGCATAGCCCAGCGTGGAATGCACCGCCATGGTCGCGCCGCGCTGTCCGGGCAGGGCGCTGCCGACCGTGCCGGCGGTCAGCGAGGAGGAATCCGCCCAGATCAGAATGCCGTAGACGACGCACAGGCCGGCCGCCAGCTCGTAGGAGATGCCGGAGGTGAAACCGATGACACAAGCCACCGCCATAGAGCTCAGCATGACGCAGATGATGAAACGCCGGCGCCCGATCCGGCGCGCCACCTCGTTGCCGGAGACACTGGCCCAGACCCCGGCCAGGCTCAGCACCGTCGCGATGGCCGCAGGCGCCAGCAACGTCGTCCCGCCGCCGCTCGTCGCCAGGGCGAAGGTCAGGAAGGTGACGACCCAGGCCCGGAGCGCGTTCATCTCCCAGGTGTGGAAGCAGTATCCCAGCGAGTAGGCGAGGGCCGAGCGGTTGCGCAGCACGGGCCTGAAATCAAGCAGACCCGCTTGACCGGCGTCGCCGGCCGGCTTCGGTTCCCGGCTCGGCAGAAGGAACGCCATGATCAGGAAGGCGAGAAGCGCGCAAACGCCGCCGAATGCGATACCCCAGCGCCAGCCGAACCAGCTCGCGATCGTGCTGGCGACGATGAACGAGGCCGCGCCGCTGACACCGACGCTGCCGGCATGGAAGGCGACGCCGCGCGATTGCTGCGGGCCTTCGACGAAATCGCTGAGCGCTTTCAGGCCCGGCATATAGGTCCCGGCCCAGCCGACCCCGGCGATCAGGCGGAAGACGAAGGCCGACCAGAAACCGTCCGCCAAGGTCGCGTATCCGAGCGCTGCGACGGCGGTCAACAGGACCGCGCCGAGATAGATCCGTTTCGGGTCGATGCGGTCGGTCAGGGAGACCAGGACCGGGACCGTCGCTGTGTAGCTGAGATAGAAGGCGCCGATGATCCAGCCCGCTTCCGTGCCGCTGAGATCCCAACGGTCGATGAAGGTGGGCAGCAGGGCGGGCACCGCGAAGGCGCCAATCTGCGCGAAGACCTGCGCGGTGCAGACGATGGCGATGATGCGGACGGTCGACACGGGGCCGGCCGCTCTAACCCAGGCCGAGGGACGAACCGATTTTCTCGACCGCTTTCAGGCCTGATCCCGTCAGGACCGCGGCCACGCTTTCGCCCGGGCGGATGGCGCTCTGCGCGATCAGTTTGGTCAGGCCAGCACCGACGGCACCGGTCGTCGGTTCGACGAAAAACCCCTGGCGGGCCAGTTGCGTGAAGCCCTGGACGATCTCTTCTTCGGAGACCGTGATGATGGACCCGCCGCTCTCGCGCACCGCGGCGAGCACCTCGCGCAACCGCACCGGTGTCGCCGACGCGATCCCGTCGGCGATGGAGGGCTGGGCTGGGAACGGTCTTATGGTCTCGTCGCCGGATTCGAACGCGGCGTGGTAGGGCGCGCAGTGCGCGGCCTGGACTGCATAGATGCGCGGCAGCCGGTCGATCTGTCCCGCCGCCAGCAGCTCCGCAAAGCCGAGATGGCTGCCCATGATGTTGCTGCCCTGGCCGAGGGGCGCCACGACGCAATCCGGTGCACGGAAGCCGAGCTGTTCCCACAGTTCGAAGGCCAAGGTCTTGGTCCCCTCCAGGAAGTAGGGTTGATGGTTGTGGCTCGCATAGAAGGTCGTTTCGGATTCGGCGAGCGCCGCGTCCGCGACATCGTCCCGCGTGCCCTCGATGGCGACGACGTCGGCGCCCATGGCCGCCATTTGAACCTTCTTGGCGGCCGGCGCCGCGGCCGGCACCATGATGCGGCAATCGAGGCCGAGCGCCGCGGCATAGGTCGCCGCCGACGCGCCGGCATTGCCGGACGAATCCTCCAGGATCGCGGTCACGCCGACCTGTTTCAGGTAGTTGAACATGACCGCGGTGCCGCGGTCCTTGAACGAACCGGACACCATCAGATAGTCCGCCTTCATGTGAACCGGAAACCCGTTCCAATCCGCGGCAAGGAGTGGCGTCCAACCGGCGCCCAATGTTGCCTCCGGGGTCTTCGGCAGGCGCACAGCCGGACGGTAGCGCCACAGCGAGTTTTCATCGCGGTCGATATCTTCCGGCGTAATTCCGGTGCCCGGCGTGAGGTTGACGTAGCCGCCATCGTCCGGGGCTTTCCAGAGTGCCTTGTCCGTCGGCCAGGTCTTGCCGGTGCGGGGATTGATGTATTGAGGGGCGGTCATTTCATCAGCCCCTTCGATTCGATCCAGTCCTGGACCAACGCCGCGACCGCGTCCGAGTTGTCATCCATCATGGGAAAATGCGAGTTGCCGTGAATGCCGCGCGCCGGCAGATCGATGATGTCCAGGCTGCCGCCCGCCGCGCGCAGGGCGTCGCGGTAGGCCTTGATCCGTTGCTGGTAACCGGGCCAGCGCGTGCCCTCTTCGATGAAATCGCCCCAGACCACCAGATGCGGAATATCGCGCACTGTCGACACGTCGACCTGATCGGGCAGCGGTGTGCCCGAAGGTTCGATGCCGATGACCGCGCGGACCTTGTCCGGGGCATGCAGCGCCGCCGTGAACCCGAAATTGCCGGACTGGCTGTGCGACATCACCACGGCGGGGCCGACTTCCTGGATTAGGGTGTCGTAGGCGGCTTGCGTGGCCGCATCGTTGACCGTCCAGCGCGGCACCGTCTGCCGCACGAATCCGTCGAACGCGTCGACGGGAAAGCGTTGCCCGTCATAGGCGCGGCATTTGTCCCGATCCTCGTGCCAGGAGCCGACGGGACCCACCCGGAATCCTTCCCAGCATTCCTGTTTGGTCCGCACGAAGGGTTCGCCGCCATAGACACCCGGCAGCGGGGAGAAGGAGGCCCGGCCGCGCTCCACGGCGTCGGATACATAGACATCGTGGCCGAATTCGAGGAACGCCATCTGCCAGCCGGGCCGGCCATCCGGCGTGTCTTCCCAGGTAACGCCGGTCATGCCGCCGCCATGCCACATCAGCAAGGGGTATCGCGCGCGTGGTGCGGCGAGCCGAACATATTGAACGTAGATCTGTTCGACCTCATAGGTACCGTTCTGGTCGATGACGCGAACCGGTCCGCCCGGGGTCAGGACGTCCTCGCGTGGGGGAATGCCGCTAACGGTGGCTTCGCGGCCGGGAAGATGAAAACTCCCGACCCGATCGATTTCAATAGTCATTGAACTGCGGCGCGTTGGTGCCGCTGCCGCCTCTAAGAGTGGATATAAGCGAGAGACTTTACGCCGTTTTCGAAGCGCAGGAAATGCATTGTGCGGCGTACGGGATCACTTCCAGGCGCTTTTCGCCAACCGGTTCGCCGCAGGTCGCACAATCCCCGTATGTGCCTTCCTCGATACGGTTC
>CAJWOT010000082.1 GCA_913044215.1 uncultured Rhodospirillaceae bacterium
TCGGGCGGGCACCGGAGATGTTCCGTCAGTTTGTCGCCGAAAGAATCTTCCTACCGCGCGAAGGGAATTGCCTATCGAGAAGCACTTCGTTCAATCGCTGGAATAGGTTGCCCTTGACCTTCCAGTGAGTAGAAGGTCCATATGCTGGGAATGACTTTGACCCAAGTAAAGGATCCGGTCTGCGGTATAGCCGTCGATCCGGACACTGCCCCGCACCGGTATGCCTGGCAGGAAGAGACATATTATTTCTGTTGCGAGGCGTGCGAGCAGAAGTTCCAAGCAAATCCGCAGGGCGCTTTGGACCGAGCCGCGAGTGACACGCCGTCGCCCATAGTCGCCGGGGCGCAGTACACCTGTCCGATGCATCCGGAGGTGATCGAAGACAGCCCAGGTGACTGTCCGGATTGCGGCATGGCGCTGGAACCGATGACGGTTGCCGTCGAGGAGGCGGCCAATCCGGAGCTGATCGACATGACGCGGCGCTTCTGGATCAGCCTCATCCTGTCCATTCCGGTCGTGATCCTGGCGATGGGCGAACATGTTCCGGGTATCAGCTTCGATACCCTGATCGGTGCGCGCGCCGCCGATTGGGCGGAAATGGTGCTGGCGACTCCGGTAGTGTTGTGGGGCGGCTGGCCATTCCTTGTGCGCGGTTGGAAGTCGCTCGTCACCTGGCGCCTCAACATGTTCACCTTGATCGGTATCGGTGTGGGTGTCGCATATCTCTACAGCGTGGCGGCGGCACTGTTCCCGGGCCTGTTCCCCGACGCGTTTCGCACCGCGTCCGGTGTCGTCGATGTTTATTTCGAGGCATCGGCGGTCATCGTCACCTTGGTTCTGCTCGGCCAGGTGATGGAACTACGCGCGCGCAGCCAAGCGAACCAGGCTATCCGCGCGCTGCTAGAGCTGGCCCCGGAGGTTGCCCGGATCGTGGGCGCCGATGGTTCCGAAGAGGACATTCCGCTCGAAGATGTCCTTGCCGGCAACACGCTGCGTGTGCGTCCGGGCGAGAAGGTGCCGGTCGACGGCGTTGTCCTGGAAGGGACGAGCGCGGTCGACGAATCGATGATGACGGGCGAGCCGGTGCCGGTCGAAAAGACCGTCGGCGATGCGGTGATGGGCGCGACCATCAACGGCACGGGCGGCTTCCTGATGCGTGCGGAAAGGGTCGGCGCGGATACGATGCTGCAGCGTATCGTGCAAATGGTCGCCGACGCGCAGCGCAGTCGCGCACCCATTCAACGTCTCGCCGATACGGTTGCAGGCTATTTTGTGCCGATTGTCGTCGTGACGTCGGCGGTGACGTTCATCGCCTGGTCCCTGTTCGGGCCCGCACCGGCAATGGCCTTTGCGCTGGTCAACGCGGTGGCCGTGTTGATCATCGCCTGCCCTTGTGCCCTCGGTCTGGCAACACCGATGTCGATCATGGTCGGGACCGGACGCGGCGCTCAGGAAGGTGTGTTGATCAAGAACGCCGAAGCATTGGAAATTTTCGAGAAAATCGACACGCTGGTCGTCGACAAGACCGGTACCTTGACGGAAGGGAAGCCAAGCCTTGTGTCCGTTGTGCCGGCACCTGCGGTTGCGGAAGATGAACTGTTGCGGCTTGCCGCTAGTCTGGAACGGGGCAGTGAGCACCCGCTTGCCGCCGCGATCGTTGCCGGCGCCGGTGACAGGAACGTCGAAGTGGCGAAGGCAACTGGTTTCGAATCAAGAACCGGCATGGGGGTTACGGGAAAGCTCGATGGCCGTGATGTCGCTCTCGGGAATGCGCGTTTGATGGCAGCGCTCGATATCGATCCAGGTGAGTTTTCAGAGCGCGCCGAAGCGCTGCGCGGGAATGGACAGACTGTCATGTTCGTTGCCTTGGGCGGTGAGATTGGCGGGCTGATCGGCGTGGCCGACCCGATCAAAGAGTCGACGCCGGAAGCCGTGCGTTCGCTGCGGGCGGATGGCGTCCGAATCGTAATGCTGACGGGTGACAACGCCGTGACGGCTCGAGCCGTGGCCGAGCGGCTCGAAATTGACGAGGTCGAGGCGGACGTTCTGCCGGACGAAAAGGGCGCAATTGTAAAACGGTTGCAAGACAGCGGACGGATCGTCGCCATGGCGGGTGACGGGATCAACGATGCGCCGGCGCTGGCGCAGGCTCATATTGGCATTGCCATGGGCACGGGGACCGACGTTGCAATGGAAAGCGCTAGTGTCACCTTGATGAAGGGCGATTTGCGGGGCGTAGCAAACGCCCGTCAACTGAGCCGCGCGGTCATGCGAAACATCCGGCAAAACCTATTTTTTGCCTTCATATACAATGTGTTGGGCGTCCCGATCGCGGCTGGGATTTTGTATCCGTTTTTCGGCGTTCTGCTTAGTCCGATCATTGCTAGTGCGGCAATGAGCTTGAGTTCGGTCTCGGTGATTGGTAATGCGCTGCGGTTGCGCAATACGAGATTGTGAGTATGGCGATTGGGAGATAATGAGATGAAAATCGGCGAAGCCGCGCGCGCTTCTGGCGTTTCGGCGAAGACCATTCGCTATTACGAGAGTATCGGTCTCATTCCGCGGGCCAGCCGCAGCGAATCGGGCTATCGCAGTTTCGTGCAAATGGACATCGATACGCTGCGCTTTGTTCAGCGCGCCCGCAGTCTCGGTTTCTCGGTCAAGGATGTGGCCCGGTTGTTGGATCTCTGGCGTGACAGATCACGGGTTAGCAGCGCTGTGAAGACGCTGGCGACCGAGCAACTCGGTGAGATTGACCGCAAAATCGACGAATTGCGGTCGATGCGCGATACGCTGGAGCACCTGGCTGAGCAGTGCCATGGCGATCAAAGGCCGGATTGCCCAATACTCGATGGTATTGCTGGAGACCGCCGCTAATTATCGCTCTGACCGAGTAGCATTATTAACCGGTTTCGACGATGATGCCGGCATGTTATCTGAGCACACTAGAAAGCCTCGCGCCTCTGGCGACGTTCCTGTTCTGCCGCGCCGCCCCGGCCGCCGCCGCCGGCTCCTCGCAGGCGTCGCGTTTGTTTTTGCGGCAGGCATTGGCCTGGGTGCGCTACTAGGTAGCTTGCTGGCAAAGACGGAGTTGCCGTCGGTGCAAGTCGCGCTGGAACCTCGCGAGGCCCCTCACGAGGTCACAACCCGTGCCTATAGACCGCCTGTGCGGGATTTCAGGCCGACGTTGGCAGGGGGGCAGTCAGAACCTGAAACCGAACCGCTGAAACGGCCCGACGCGCCTGACATCGTGGCCGAAGTCGAAACGAGATCGACGCCACACACCTTAGCAGCGCCAGTCACGCAACCCGACCTAGAACCGGCCACGCGGAAGGAGGCGCCGCCTCAAACGGCGGCTCTGCCGCAGGTGCGGCGGCGCGGAACACCCCAATGGCTGGCCAATGCTGCGCCGTCGCCGGCGGCAAACGAACGGCCCATGATCGCTATTGTGATCGACGATCTCGGCCTGTCCCAGAAGCGGGCACGGCGGACCATTGCTTTACCCGCCCCGATCACGCTGGGATTCCTGCCCTATGGTCACAATTTGAGGAAACTCGCGAAGGAAACGCGGGAAGCCGGTCACGAACTGATCATCCACATGAACATGGAGCCGAAGGATCATGATGTCGATCCGGGCCCCAAGGCGCTACTGACGTCGCTGGATCCGATCGAAATCCACAATCGATTGCTATGGGCCTTTAAGCAGTTCGACGGTTATATCGGCATCAACAATCATATGGGGAGCCGCTTCACGGAATGGCCGGATGGCATGGAGGTCGTCGTCAAAGCGCTGAAGCGCCGCGGTCTGCTGTATTTGGACTCGGTCACTGGTACGAAATCAGTCGGTCCCGCACTCGCCCGCGCGCACGGGACAGCCTATGCCAGTCGGGATGTTTTTTTGGACCACGACCGAAACGCCGAGGCTGTGGTGCGGCAGTTGGCCCAGACAGAACGTGTCGCGCGCCGGCGCGGATACGCAATTGCGATAGGACACCCCCATGACATCACCATTAACGCGCTCCAAAAATGGCTGCCCGACGTAGCTGACCGCGGATTTGCGATTGTTCCCTTGAGCGCGATTGTCCGCCGACGTCTGGGTGAGGGATGAGCGCCGGACGCGCGGGCGTCTCGCAGACTGGAGTGTCCGGATAATGCCGCATGTAAGGTCGCCGGTAGCGTTAATCGTCCTTATGTGTCTTTGTGAGGTCCTGACGACCCTGGACGCTTTCGCCTTTGCGTCGCTGCTGCCGCAGTTCCGCACCCTTTGGACGCTGTCCGCGACGGAATTGGGCTGGATTTCTGGCATTTTCTACGCCGGGTACACGCTGGCTGTCCCCGTCCTGGTCAGCTTGACCGACCGGATCGACGCGCGACCGATATATATGAGCGGTGCGGCGATTATCGCTCTGTCCTCATTCGGCTTTGCGCTGTTCGCTGATGGCTTCTGGACGGCGCTCGTCTTTCGGTTTTTTGCCGGGGTCGGGTTTGCCGGCGCCTACATGCCGGGTCTGCGCGTTCTCATTGACCGCTATGAGGGGCCCAATCAGCCGCGGGCCATTGCGTGCTACACCGCCTTCTTCAGCCTGGGGGTGGCGAACTCCTATCTCATCGCGGGCACGCTGAGCGACCTTTTCGGTTGGCAGGCCGTTTTTTGGGCGACCGGAGGGGCTGCCGCGGCTGCGGTGGTCATCGTTTTGGCTTTGCTGCGCGGCAAAAAGCCGCCGCCGCCCTCGACGACGGTGTCGGTTTTCGATTTCAGGCCCATTCTCAGCAATCGTGCGGTGATGGGCTATGTGCTGGGCTATGCGGTGCATGCCTGGGAATTGTTGGGGCTGCGGGCTTGGATCGTCGGGTTTCTGGCGTTCAGCGCCGGCGTTGCCGGCGGATCGGTATCGATCTCACCGACAATCGCGGCGGCCTTCGGTGCTGTTCTCGCCATATTTGCCAGCATCGCGGGCGGTGAACTGGCGACCCGCTACGGTCGGCGCCGGGTGGTCTCGCTGATCATGCTGATATCGGCCGTCGGCGGATGCAGCGTCGGGTTCGCAGGCACGCTCCCCTATGGCTGGGTCATCTTCCTGACGATGGCGTACATCGTTTTGGTGCAGGGCGAGTCGGCCGCCTTGACGACCGGAACGGTGCAGGCGGCGCCGCCCGGCCGCCAGGGCGCGACCCTCGCGGTTCACTCCATATTTGGCTTTACCGGCGGGTTCTTCGGACCGCTGGTGTTCGGCATCGCATTGGATGGGTTCGGCGGCGTTGAAAGCGGCGCGGCATGGGGGGCGGCCTTCGCCACCTTGGGGTTGGCCGTTGTGACCGGACCGGTTTTTCTACTGCTGACGCGGCCGCGCCGCTAGCGTGGTTCAAGCTCGGATTTAGGTGTTACGGCCCTGGGCGGCAGCAAGCCGCACGGCCTCCTGCGCGGCGCGGATCAGGGCGCGCGACTTGTTCTCGCTTTCCTGACACTCCATCTCCGGATCGCTGTCGGCGACAATGCCGCCGCCGGCCTGAACATAGACTTTGCCGTCCTTGACGATCGACGTGCGCAGCGCAATGCACGTATCCATGTCTCCGGCGGCGCCGAAATAACCGATACAGCCTGAGTAGATGCCGCGGCGTTCCGGCTCCAACTCGTCGATGATTTCCATCGCGCGGACCTTGGGCGCACCCGACACCGTGCCGGCCGGGAACCCGGCCACCAGCGCGCTGAGCGCATCGTGTTCCGGCGCGATTTCGCCATCGACATGGGAGGCGATATGCATCACGTGCGAGTAATTCTCGATGGTGAACTGCTCCGTTACCCGAACCGTGCCGATCTTCGAGACACGGCCGACATCGTTGCGGCCCAGGTCGAGCAGCATCAAATGCTCCGCGCACTCCTTCGGGTCGGACAACAGGTCCTCGGCCAATGCCTTGTCTTCGGCGGCATCCTTGCCGCGCGGTCTCGTGCCGGCGACGGGCCGGATCGTCACCGTGTCGTCGCGCAGCCTGACCAGGATTTCCGGGCTCGAACCGACGACGGAAAAGTCGCCGAAATCGAGATAGAACAGGAAAGGCGAGGGGTTGAGGCGCCGCAGCGAGCGGTATAGCGAGAACGGCGGCAGCTTAAAGGGCACTTCAAAGCGCTGGCTGAGCACGACCTGGAAGACATCGCCGGCTTGGATATAGTCCTTGCCGCGTTCGACCATCTCGTGAAACGCGGTGCGGGACATGTTGGACACCGGCTCCGGCATGTCATGGTCGGTGAGCGCAACGTCGTTCGATCGCGGGTGCGGCCGGTCGAGGTCGGTCAGCACGTCATAGAGGCGCTCCTCCGCTTGCGCGAAAGCGGCACTGGCGTCGATACCGTCGCGGGGGCGCACCGGCGTGACGATCGTCATGACATCCTCGATGGTGTCGAAGACGCAGATGATCGTCGGGCGCAGGAAAATACCGTCCGGCAAACCCATCACATCGGGATTTTCGTCCGGCAAAATTTCCATGAGCCGGACCATATCGTAGCTCATATAGCCGAACAGGCCCGCTGCCATGGGGGGCAGGCCCTCCGGCAGGTCGATGGCCGACTCGGCGATCAAGGCCCGCAGCGAGCCCAGCGGGTCCTCGCCGGCTGGTTCGAACCGGTCGGCATTTGCGCGTGCATTGCGGTTGATCTCGACCTCTTTGCCGCGACAGCGCCAGATCAGGTCCGGTTTCAGTCCGATGAACGAGTAGCGGCCGCGGATTGAGCCTCCGGACACCGATTCCAGCAGAAAACTGTTCGCGCGGCCGTCGGCGAGTTTCAGCATCGCCGAGACAGGCGTTTCCAGATCCGCGATGACGCTGGTCCAGACCACTTGCGCCGCGCCCGCATTGTAGGTTTTGGCGAAGGTGGCGTAGTCCGGCTGCGTGGTCACAGGATTTCCAATCGATCTAATACTGTAAAAGCAGATTGTCGAGCGCGCGCTGATCGATCTCGACGGTGTGGTGTTGCCGTAAGGCGTTGTTGTACTGGACTTCCAGGTCGCTGGCGATCCGTTGTGCAAGCTGGTCCGCCAAGGCGTTTACCGCTGTTTGGTCGGCGCCGGCCTTCGCTTCCTTGATTTCCTTCAGCACGCCGATCGTGTAGCCGCTGCCGGATGGCGCGCTCGCCGCACCGCCTACTTTCACGTCGAAGAGTTCGGAGGCGAGGCTGCGCGGGATGTTGTTTGCCGCCCCTTCACCCTGGCGGTCAAACGGCGGACTTGTCTCGACCGCGACGTCGATCGATTTGGCCACGGCCTCCACGGTTTCGCCGTTATTAATACGATCCAGCGCTTTTTTCGCTTTGTCTTCGGTTTGCTTGCGCCGCTGTTCCGTTTGCCATGACCGGGTCGCGCTGTTGCGGACCGCCTCCAGCGGCCTGACCTGGGCGGTTTTGATCCCGGAATTGCGCAGGATGAGATAACCGTTCGCGCCCAAATCGACGAGTTCGCTTTCCTCTCCGTCCGGCGTGCTGAACAACGTCGTCAAGAATTCCGGGCCCGGCGGCAGGCCGGCGATCGGCTTTTCGTCAGGGCCGTTCCCGCTGCGATCGACGTCGACGATCTTCTTGGCAACAGCACCGACCTGGCTGGCTGCGTCCTCGAGCGAGGCGCCGCCGCCAAGCGCGTCGTCCAGATCGTTGGACAATTTGTAGAGCGCATCGCCCGATCGGGCGCCGACCAACTCCGCCCGCAGCGCGTCACGAACCTCCGCAAGCGGCGTTGTCTGCGGCGGTTTGATCGCGGTCACGCGCATCAGATACCAGCCAAACGGGCCTTGCAGGGGCGGCGTGACCTGGTCGTTGCTCAATCCGAATACCGCTTCGGCGAGGGCGTCCGGCAGGCGGTTCTTGGTGACGTCCCCCAGTATGTTGGTCGCCTCTTCGTCCTGCTTCAGGAGGGCCTTGGCGACCGCTGCAAAGGACTTGCCCTCGGCAAGCTGTGCGGCGCCAGCCTTGGCTTCCGCCTCGGTCGAAAAAATCATCTGCTGAACGGTTCGCCGTTCGGGGACTTTGTAGGCTTCGATGTTCTGATCGTACAGCGCCTGAATATCGGCATCGGAAATATCGATATCGCTTTCCACATCCTTGCTGGTCAAATGGACATAGGCCGCGCTGCGATATTCCGGTGCGGTGAAGAGCCGCTCGTTCTCCTTGTAGAATTTTTGCAGCGTGGCGTCGTCCGGTGTCCCAACGTCGGCGAAAGCGTTGTTCTGGATTTTGATATAAGACGCAACGCGTTTTTCTTCGTTCCAGCTATAGAGCCGCTTGGCAAGCGTCTCGAACACGGGGACGTCGCGTGTGAGACTTCCGACGACTTGCTCCCGGGACAGTTCCTGATGCAGGCGCGACACGAATTGCTCTTCGCTGAAGCCGTTGACGGCCAGCGCTTGCTCGTAAACGCCGCGGTCGAACTGCCCTTGTTGATTTCGGAAACCGGGTTCGCTGCGGATACGTTGCACCAGCGCGTTCTCGCCGACAGTGACGCCCAGCTCGCGCGCTTCGCTGTCATACAGCGCTTCGGTGACCAGGCCTTCGACGACGCGTTCGGGCACCCGCAAGCCGCGGGCCTGCTCTACCGTGAAATTACTGCCCAAGGTTCGCGACAGGTTCTGCATCTGGCGTTGGAAGGCCGAGGAGAACTGCTGTGAGCCGATTTCGATCTTGCCCACCTTGATAACGGTGTTGCCGCTGAGACCCGGCGTGAAGATGTCGCCCACGCCCCAAATCGCAAAACTGAGGACGAGGAGTCCCAGGAGCGCTTTGAAGTACCAGGTTCGAACGCCATTTCGGAGGAATTCGAGCATACCGGTCTATCCTTGAAACCATTGAAATTACCGGCCTTCCGGCGTGGCGCGGCATATTAAGAGGCGCCTGTCTGGCCCGCAACCGCAATTACGCATATGTGGTCCGTCGTGAAGGCGCGTGATAAACAGGCGCCGATAGTCATTTGAGGGAGGCCGCAGCCGCTATGTCACGAACGATGCTAATTGCCGGAAACTGGAAAATGAACGGACTTACCGCTGATGGGAAGGCGCTTGCCGCGTTGGTTGCGGCGGGGTCGTCCGAGGCCGGGTGCGATCTTCTTGTCTGTCCGCCGGCAACCCTGATCGGCACGGTCGGCGCGGCACTGGCCGGATCGAGCGTCTCGCTCGGCGCGCAGGATTGCCATGGCGCGGAAAGCGGTGCGCATACCGGCGATGTCAGCGCGGAAATGTTGGCGGATGCTGGATGTGGTTTCGTCATCGTCGGACACTCCGAGCGGCGCGCGGACCATGGCGAGTCGGACGAAACGGTCCATGCCAAGGCACAGGCGGCGCATCGCGCCGGGCTCATCGCGGTGATCTGCGTCGGGGAGACCGAAGCCGAACGGGATGCCGGCCAGGCCGAAGCGGTCGTCGCCGGCCAAATCGGCGGTTCTTTGCCGCAAAATGCCACAGCGGCGAACACGGTTATCGCCTATGAGCCGGTTTGGGCGATTGGCACCGGCCGCACACCGACGGCAGAGGACGTGCAGGCCATGCACAGCCACATGCGGGCAACGGTTGCGGCCAGCCATGGCGGTGATTTCGCCGGGCAGGTCCGCTTGCTTTATGGCGGATCGGTCAAGCCCGGCAATGCCGCGGAGCTTATGGGGTTGGCGGATGTCGACGGGGCGCTGGTCGGCGGCGCCAGTCTCGTCGCGGAAGACTTTTTGGCGATTGCGACGCATTGTCCCTAGGAGAGGCTGGTCTTTTCACGCGCCAGGGACTACATACTCGGCAATTCGCGGCGAATTTTGAAAGCTAATCGATGGAAACCGTTCTTCTGGTGGTTCATCTCATCCTGGCGATCCTGCTCATCGTGGCGGTGCTGATGCAGCGCAGCGAAGGCGGCGGGTTGGGAATCGGCGGCGGTGGCGGCGGCGGTGGCAACATCGGCGGCTTCATGAGCGTGCGCGGCACGGCGAACTTTCTGACCCGTGCGACGGCGGTTCTGGCCGCCTGTTTCATGATGACAAGTATCACGCTGGCGATCCTGGCGGGGAATCGGGGGACCTCTGATTCGATTTTAGACCGGGCAGGCACCACGGAAACGCAGAATCAGGAGCCCAAAGAGGGTCAGGTTCCGCTGTCTCGCTAGATCAGATCATGTTTAGAAGGAACCGTTAACGGTCCCCTCCGAACATGTGAATCTGGTCTATTGTCAAAGGTGTAGAGCGGATTCACCCGGTTGTAGGATGGCTGAAAGCGACTCCAACAAACCCCGATCCGCTCAAGCGCTAGGGCGATAATTCGGCCCGTAAGGCGTATTTCTGTTCCAGGGCCATTTCGATTGGATTACACTGCCCGTCCATGACGCGTTTCATTTTTATCACCGGCGGCGTGGTTTCCTCACTCGGTAAGGGTCTTTCATCGGCAGCGTTGGGTGCGCTGTTGCAGGCTCGCGGGTACGAGGTCCGCCTGCGCAAGCTCGACCCCTATCTGAATGTCGATCCGGGTACGATGAGCCCGTATCAGCACGGCGAAGTCTACGTGACAGACGATGGGGCGGAGACCGACCTCGATCTCGGTCATTACGAGCGCTATACCGGCGTGCCGGCGCGGCGCAGCGACAATGTGACGACTGGCCGGATCTATTCCAACGTGATTGCCAAGGAGCGGCGCGGCGACTATCTCGGCGGGACGGTACAGGTCATTCCGCACGTTACCGACGCGATCAAGGATTTCGTCCTCAGCGATCTGGACAACGAAGATTTCGTGCTGTGCGAGATCGGCGGCACGGTCGGCGATATCGAGGGGCTGCCGTTTCTGGAAGCGATCCGCCAGTTGCGCAACGAGCTGGGGGCCGAACGGACGCTGTTCATCCACCTGACCCTTGTGCCGTACATACCCTCGGCCGGCGAGTTGAAGACCAAGCCGACGCAGCACTCGGCCAAAGAATTGCTCAATATCGGTATTCAGGCCGACATGCTGCTGTGCCGCTGCGATCGGGAGATTCCGCCGGACGCGCGCAAGAAGATCGCTCTGTTCTGCAATGTCCGGGACAGCCGGGTCATTCCCGCGTTGGATGTCGACACGATCTATCAGGTGCCGATCTCCTACCATGAGCAGGGATTCGACACCGAAGTGCTGCGGTATTTCGGTATGATGGAAGAGGATACCGAAGACGATATCGATCTCGGGCGTTGGAACGAGGTCGTGCATCGGATCCGGGCGCCGGAAGGCGAGGTCAATATCGCCGTCGTCGGCAAATACACGAACCTGCTCGACGCCTATAAATCATTGGGCGAGGCGCTGCACCATGGCGGCATCGCCAACAATGTGCGCGTTAATCTGAACTGGCTGGAATCGGAAATCTTCGAACGCGAGGATGCCATCAACTATCTCGAAGGCTGCCATGGCATTCTTGTGCCGGGCGGTTTCGGGCATCGCGGCGCCGAAGGCAAGATCAAGGCGGCGCGCTTCGCCCGCGAACGACAGGTGCCCTATTTCGGTATTTGTTTCGGGATGCAGATGGCGGTGATCGAAGCGGCGCGCAATCTCGCCGGCATCGAGGGCGCCGGATCAACCGAATTTGGTCCCTGCGACGAACCGATCGTCGGCCTGTTGACTGAGTGGACCCGCGGCAACGTGGTCGAGCGCCGGAGTGCGAATGACGATTTCGGCGGCACGATGCGTCTCGGCGCCTATCCATGCAGCCTGACCCCGGGATCGCGGGTGGCCGCCATCTATGGCGACAAGCTCGATATCGGCGAGCGCCACCGGCACCGCTACGAAGTCAATATCAACTTCAAGGACCGGTTGGAGCAGCATGGGGTCCGCTTCTCCGGTATGTCGCCAGATGGTGAACTGCCGGAAATCGTTGAAATTCCGGATCATCCCTGGTTCGTCGGCGTCCAGTTCCACCCCGAATTGAAATCGAAGCCGTTCGAACCGCACCCGCTTTTCCGCAGCTTCATCAAGGCCGCCATGGAACAGTCGAGGCTCGTCTGAGGTGGCTGGGTCGATCAAAGTCGGGGCCCTGGAAATCGGTAACGAGCTGCCGCTGACTATCATCGCCGGCCCCTGCGCCATGGAAAGCCGCAGCCACGCGCTGGAGATGGCGCAGGCACTGAAGCAAGAGGCCGACAGGCTGGGTTTCGGACTGATCTATAAATCGTCTTTCGACAAGGCCAACCGGACGTCGATTTCGAGCGAGCGCGGCATCGGCATCCACAAGGCGATGGAGATCTTCGCCGAGGTTCGCGATACGGTCGGCTGCCCCGTGCTGACCGATGTGCACGAGCCGCATCAATGCGCGGTCGTCGCGCAGTCGGTCGATGTGCTGCAGATTCCCGCCTATCTCTGCCGGCAGACCGATCTACTTGTGGCGGCGGCGGAAACCGGCCGGGCGATCAACATCAAGAAGGGACAGTTCCTGGCGCCATGGGACATGAAGAACGTCGTCGCCAAATGCGTGCAGGCGGGCAATGATAATCTGATGGTCTGCGAGCGCGGCGCCAGCTTCGGCTACAACACGCTGGTCAGCGACATGCGGGCATTGCCGGAACTCGCGGCAACGGGCTTTCCGGTCGTCTTCGACGCCACCCATTCGGTGCAACAGCCGGGCGGTCAGGGGGGCACGTCCGGCGGCCAGCGCGAATATGTGCCCGTCCTGGCGCGTGCGGCGGTTGCGGTCGGCGTCGCGGCTGTGTTCATGGAGACCCACCAGGATCCCGACAATGCGCCGTCCGACGGTCCGAACATGGTCCCGTTGAAGGACTTTGGCGGCTTGGTTGAGACCCTGATGGCCTTCGACCGGCTATCGAAAGGTCGGAATTGAGCGCGAATCGCCGCAACCGGTAGCCATCTGCTACCGAATACCGTAATTCATAGCGAAATTGACTGTCCTGGGGAGGCCACGTAGCCATGACCGCCATTCTCGATATCCACGCGCGCGAAGTTCTCGACAGCCGCGGTAACCCGACCGTCGAGGTCGATGTGACCTTGGAAAGCGGGGCCTTTGGCCGCGCCGGCGTCCCGTCGGGCGCATCCACCGGTAAGTATGAAGCGCTGGAATTGCGCGACGGCGATGGCCGCTATGGCGGCAAGGGGGTTCGCCTGGCCGTCGATGCGGTCAATGGCGAGATCTTCGATCTGTTGAGCGGTATGGACGCGGACGATCAGGTGAAGATCGACCGCATGATGATCGATCTCGATGGCACGCCGAACAAGGCGCGGCTCGGCGCCAATGCGATGCTCGGCGTGTCGCTGGCGGTGGCCAAGGCGGCTGCGGAGGATGCCGGACTGCCGCTTTATCGCTATGTCGGCGGCGCCTATGCACGCACCTTGCCGGTTCCGATGATGAACATCATCAATGGCGGCGCGCACGCGGACAATCCGGTCGACATCCAGGAGTTCATGGTCATGCCGGTGGCGGCGGGATCGCTGGCGGACGGCGTGCGGATCGGGGCGGAGATCTTCCAGTCGCTGAAGAAGGCGCTGCAGGATGCCGGCCACAACACCAATGTCGGCGACGAGGGCGGCTTTGCACCCAGTGTCGGCTCGACCGACGAGGCGCTGGGCTTTGTTATGAAGGCGATCGAAACGGCGGGCTATGCGCCCGGTGATGATGTCATGTTGGCGCTCGACTGCGCCGCCAGCGAGTTCTTCAAGGACGGCAAGTATGAGCTGGCGGGCGAGGGCAAGACGCTCGATTCCGACGGCATGGTCGGCTATCTCGCAAATCTCGTGTCGCGCTATCCGATCCTGTCGATCGAAGACGGCATGGATGAGGACGATTGGAGCGGTTGGGTGGCACTGACCAAGGAATTGGGCGGCAAGGTGCAGCTCGTCGGCGACGATCTGTTCGTCACCAATGTGGAGCGGCTGAGCCGCGGCATCGCGGAAGGTGTTGCCAACTCGATCCTGGTCAAGGTCAACCAGATCGGCACCCTGTCGGAAACCCTTGAGACGGTCGAGATGGCGCACCGCGCGGCCTATACCAGCGTGACCTCGCACCGCTCGGGCGAGACCGAGGATGCGACGATCGCCGATCTGGCGGTCGCGACCAACAGCGGTCAGATCAAAACGGGTTCGCTATCGCGTTCGGACCGGCTGGCAAAATACAATCAACTGATCCGCATCGAGGAACAGCTCGGCAGCGCCGCGCAATACGCAGGGAAGAGCGTGCTGCGGGGCTGACAGGCGATTAATTGTCACCCTCGGGCTTGACCTGAGGGGCCACGTCTAACGAAGGCGCGCCGTGCCGGATGAATTCTTGAGCCAAGCCCGAGAATGACAGGATTGAAGGGGAAAAGATAATGTATATTAATGGTGTCTGGGAAAATGCTGACAAGGTACTGGAAGTCACGAACCCTGCCAATGGCGAGGTGATCGGCTCCGTACCGGACGGTGGCCGCGAGGACGCAGCGCGGGCGATCGATGCGGCGGCGAAAGCGTTTCCAGCCTGGTCCGGCCTGACCGCCTATCAGCGCTCCGATTATCTCTACCGTGCGCACAAGATCATGATGGAGCGGCGAGAGGATCTCGCCCGTATGATGACCCTGGAGCAGGGTAAGCCGATCCGCGCGTCGCGCAATGAGGTCGGGTACGCCGCGGATTTCCTGCTGTGGTACGCGGAGGAGGCAAAGCGCGTCTATGGCGAAACGATCCCGGCCCCGCGCGGGGATCAGCGCTTCATCGTGGCGCATCAGCCGGTCGGCGTCGTGGCGGCGGTGACGCCATGGAACTACCCCATTTCGATGCTGACCCGGAAGATCGCGCCTGCCCTGGCGGCGGGCTGCACCATCGTGCTTAAGCCGGCCGAAGCGACGCCGCTCTGCGCCGTCGAAACCTTCAAGATCTTCGAGGAAGCGGAGATCCCGGCCGGCGTCGTCAATCTGGTGACGGCGGCGGACCCGGTGCCTATCGGGGCGGAATTCACCAGCAATCCGACGGTGCGCAAGATCACCTTCACCGGGTCGACGGCCGTCGGCAAGAAACTGGCGGCGGATGCCGCAGCGCAGCTCAAGCGCGTGTCGATGGAGCTCGGCGGCCATGCGCCGTTCCTGGTCTTCAAGGATGCCGATCCTGTGCATGCGGCAAAGGGCGCTTCGCTGGTCAAGTTCCTCAATACGGGCCAGGCTTGTATCAGCCCGAACCGTCTGTTCGTGCATTCGAGCATCGTCGAGCCCTTCGTCGAGACGCTGACCGAGCGGGTCACCCGCATGCGCGGCGGCAACGGCATGGAGGACGGCATCTCGATCGGACCGCTGGTCAACGAGGCGGCGATTGCTAAGGTCGAACGCCAGGTCGAGGACGCCAAGGAAAAGGGTGCTACCGTGATGTGCGGCGGGCATCGCCTTATGGATGACGGCCTCGATAAGGGCCATTTCTATGCCCCGACCGTGCTGACCGGCGTCACCGAAGCGATGACCATCTATCGTGAGGAGACCTTCGGTCCTGTCGCGCCGGTAATCGCCTTCGACGATGACGAGACGGCGCT
>CAJWOT010000083.1 GCA_913044215.1 uncultured Rhodospirillaceae bacterium
TAGGGATTGATCGCGAAACAGCAAAACCTGATGGTCTAGCCAGGCTTGGTAGAGCGTAGGGAATACCGTCTCGCCGAGCGCTTTTGAGAGGTCGACCCCGCGGACTTCGGCCCCGATTTCTTGGGTCAGGGGAATGATTTTCAAGTCAGGCATATTCGGTTAGGCGGGAGTTCCCAGCGCCTCTGGGAAATGGAATCCGGTCCGTTTTAGGAACCGTCTCTGCGCCGATGGGAACCCATCCCGCCGGTGCATAACCGCTGCATTGTCCCAGAGCACCAGATCGTTCACCCGCCACTCATGGCGATAGGTGTATTGCGGCTGTTCCGCCCATTCGACCAAACGGTCGAGAATTTCTTCCGTTCCGGTCAGATCCCTTTCGCCGATCTGCATGATGTGGTTCGGGCTGATATAGAGCGTTTTGTATTTCAGATAGGGATGCGTCCGAACCATCGGATGGCGCTGCGGCGGTATTTTGGCGACTTGGTCGGGCCGCAATGGCGCGCTTTGCGTCGAATCCGGTTTCAGGCCGGAAAAGCTCGCCGTTTCTCCATCGACCAGGGCGCGCAGGTCGGCCGGCATGTCCGCATAGGCGGCAGCTAGATCGCAGAACCAGGTGGCACCGCCATCCGCCGGCACTTCGACGCCGTAAAGCATGGTGCCGTGCACGGGTTTCGCCGTGTAGCTCTGGTCCGTGTGCCAGCGCAGGTCGCCATTGCCGAGCGACCCGAGATTGCGGCCATCCTCCTGCAGGTTGGAAACGAACATGATCTCGGGGTGCTGTTCGTCATGATACTGATCGCGCACATGGATATGCAGCGGGCCGAGCCGCCGGGTGAAATCTACCAGCGCCTCGTCGGTGAGTTGCTGGTTCCGGAACACGGCGACCTTGTAGCGCATCCACAGGTCACGAACCTCACCCAACGCGTCGTCGTCTAGGGCGGCCAGATCGAGATCGTCGAACTCGATGGCGAATTCATTGGCCAACAGATTTGTCTTCATCGCAAGGACCGGGTCTGTTTATGTGCCAATACTTTGGCGCGCCTCGAATGGGGGGTCAAATCGAGCGATACTCACGAAACCGTTGATTGAAGTTCCGGCGGTCTGGTGAAACTATCGGCCGCGGAAATCACAGGGAGGCAGCGATGAGCGTTGCAGGCGTCAAGGCGCTGACATTCGATACGGGCGGGACCATTCTGGATTGGCATTCGGGGGTCAAGGCCGCACTCACAAAGATGGGCCAGAAACACGGTATTGAGCGGGACTGGACACATATCACCAACGAATTCCGGCGCCGGTCATTGGGCAAGATGCTCAATCTCGGCGAGACGGAGCCGCCCGCCTACAATTTCGACGGCTCCCACCGCATGGCGCTCGACAGCCTGATCGAGGAACACGATCTCGGCGCCTTCACGGAAGAAGAACGGCATATGATCGCGTATGAAACGCCTCACAACCTGCAGTGCTGGCCCGACTTCCCGGGTACATTGCCGAAGTTGCGTGAAAAATGCATCTGTGCGTCCTTCACGATCCTCAGCTTCCGTATCATCATGGATACGGCGAAGGCCAATGGGCTGAGCTGGGATGCCGTCTTCTCCTGCGAAGCGATCGGCAAGTACAAGGTGCTGCCGGAGGCGTACAACACGGTGGCCAAGTTCCTGCAGCTCGACCCGAGCGAGATCTGCATGGTCGCCTGTCACAATTTCGATCTCGATGCAGCGAAAGCGTGCGGTTACACGACCGCCTTCGTAAAGCGGCCGGACGAATGGGGACCGGAAGGGCCGCCGGATCCGGAACCGAACCCAATTCACGACATCGTTGCGGACAGCTTTCCGGACATGGCGCGGCAGTTGGGGGTGACCGCCTAGACAGGCTTCGCCGCGCCAAGTTGCGACCGGTCGTGAAATATGGCTGAGTCATAAGGTCTGGGAGCAACGCAATCGCGGAGGAACGGGGCATGTCGGATCACGCAGGTATTTCGCTCGCGCTGGCGGAAGAGGTCGTCGGCTTTGGCGCGGATCGCCTTTCATCGGAAGATCACGAGCAGCTTAAAAGGCTGCTGATCGACTACGCCGCCGTAACCTTATGCGGATCCGTGCAGCCTTGGGGCCGTACCCTGACCGAGTGGGCCGGGGCGCATGGTGCCGACGGCAAGGTGTTGTTGATCGGCAGCGGCAAGCGCGCGGGCGCCAACGCCGCTGCGATGGTCAACGGCACGTCTGCGCATGGCTATGAACTCGACGATACACACGACAAGTCGATGAGCCATCCGGGCGCCGTTGTGATTACCGCAGCGCTGGCCGCAGGGACCGAGATGGGGTCGAGCGGCAAGGATCTGCTTTCGGCCATTGTCATGGGCTATGAGGTCATGACTCGGGTCGGCATGGCCGCGAACTCCCTGGGCGTGATCAGCCGCGGCTTTCATCCCACGGCGACATTCGGCGTGTTCGGCGCCGCCGCGGCGGCCGGCAAGATGTATGGGCTCGACGCGTCGGGTATCGCGCAGGCCTGGGGCATTGCCCTGTCCATGTCGAGCGGCGCTTGCCAGTTTGCCTTCGAGCCCAAGGGGACGATGGTCAAGCGCATGCATGCCGGCATTCCAGCGCATAATGGCGTTATCGCTGCGCAATTGGCACGGCTTGGCCTGGCCGCCCCGGTACAAGCACTCGAGGGCAATTACGGTTTCTTCAAGCTGTTCGGTGTCGATGCCGATCCGTCCCTGTTGACGAAGGCGGCGGACGCCCCGTTCGAGATTCACGACATCAGCATGAAGCCCTATTCCTGCTGCCGGAAGTTCCATTCCTTGATCGATGCGCTGGAGCAGGTGACCGACGGGTTCTCGATCCCGGTTGAGGAGATCGAGGGCATCACCGTGCGGGCGCCGAACACGGCAATCGAAAGCCACATGATGCGCCGGCCCGACTCGGTGATGGCGGCGCAATATTCGATGCCCTACATCGTCGGCGCGACTCTCGCATATGGGCCGCGCCGCTATGACGCCTATGGCTCGGATCATCATGAGGATCAGAAGATTTTGTCGATCGTCGACCAGGTCCAGGCGCAGCCCGATGCGGAACTCAACAGCCTGGTACCGGCGAAGATGGCGACCAGCGTCGAATTGAATTTGCGCGGCGGCAGTTCGCGCCAGGCAAAGGTGCTGGACAGTCTCGGTACGCCGGTGCGGCCGATGTCCACGATCGAGGTGGAGAGCAAGGCGCAGGCTCTGCTGGCTCCCATAGAGGTCGATGCGAAAGGCATCTCCGATGCCGTCGAGGGACTTGGCAAGGCCAACAGTATCGCAGAGTTCGCCGATGCGCTGGTGGTGCCGGGCTATGACCGCGTGCAGGCGGCCTAATACGGTTGTCGGAGGCATGGATACGTTCGATGTCGTGATCGTCGGTGCGGGGTTTAGCGGCCTCTACCTGCTGCACAGCCTCCGCAAGGAAGGATTTTCCGTTCGGTTGATCGAGGCGCAATCCGGCCTCGGCGGTGTCTGGCAAGCGAACCGGTATCCCGGCGCCCGGGTCGACTCGCATGTACCCAATTATGAGTACTCGATAGAGGCGTGTTGGCGCGACTGGGTTTGGACCGAGAGGTTTCCCGGTCGTGAAGAATTGGTGCGCTACTTCGAACATGTCGACCAAGCGCTCGGTTTGAGTCGCGACATCGATTTGGATACGCGCATCGAAGCCTGTCATTTCAACGCGGATGGAAGCTGGACGGTAACCGCTGAGGGTGGACGCCAATACGCCTGTTCCATGCTGTTGCTCTGCACGGGCTTCGGCTCAAAACCGTATACGCCCGATCTGCCGGGTCTCGAGTCCTTCGCCGGGATTTGTCACCACACGGCAACCTGGCCTGAAGAAGGCGTGGGTTTCAATGGGCGTCGGATTGGCGTTATCGGGACGGGTGCCAGCGGTGTGCAGGTTGTCCAAGAGGCCGCACCGCACGCCGAACATCTGACCGTATTTCAGCGGACGCCGAACACGGCGCTGCCCATGCAGCAGCGGGCGCTCGATCCAGAGGTGCAAGCGGTCGCGAAAGCGAACTATCCGGAATTGTTCGCGCAGCGCAATGTGCCGCCGGGGAACTTCTGCGATATCGCGCGGCCGGATATCGGGGCTTTCGACGTGACCGAAACGGTGCGCGGGGAAGTGTTCGAGTCGGCGTGGCAGTGGGGTGGTTTCCGATTCTGGATCGGAACGTTCAACGATATTCTGCTCGACGAAGCGGCAAACCGGACCGCCTACGACTTCTGGCGCGACAAGACACGGGCGCGGATCGACGATCCAGCTGTCGCCGAGATACTGGCGCCGATGGAGCCGCCCTATCCGTTCGGCACCAAGCGTCCCTCTCTAGAGCAAAACTTCTATGAGTGCTTCAACCGGTCCAACGTTGCCTTGGTGGATATTCGGTCGACGCCGATCGAAGCGATCGAGCCGGCTGGCGTACGAACCCGTGACGGGTTGTTTGAATTGGATGTGTTGGTGCTGGCCACCGGATTCGATGCCAATACCGGTGGGCTGACCGCTATCGATATCCGCGGTCGGGACAATCGCTCGCTGGCCGAAGCCTGGTCGGATGGCGTCGATACGCATCTTGGTATGGCGGTTCCTGAGTTCCCGAACATGTTGATGCTTTATGGACCGCAAAGTGCCACGGCATTTTGCAACGGGCCCACCTGCGCGGAGTTCCAGGGAGATTGGGTGGGCCGGCTGCTTAAACAAATGCGGGCCGAAGGTCACAGCACGGTTGAGACAACGCCGGCGATGGGCGCGGCCTGGACGGCACATCTCTCCGAGTTGGCCGATACCACCCTCTTTGGTCGGACCGATTCCTGGTACATGGCTGCGAACATCCCCGGCAAGCGGCGTCAACTCCTGAACTATCCGAACAGCGACGCCTATCGAGATCATCTGAGCGACTGCGAAACGGATGGATATAAAGGGTTTGTGTTCGGATAAGACCCGAACGCCCGGCTGGAAGTTTGCCTCATTGGCATCGGTCGGGGTGCGCGCCGTGATATAGTTTCCGCTGCGCCGCCGTAACCAATCGAGAGTCCCATCGCGCACGCTGAAACGATAGACAACCTCTTCGAGCGTTACGGTCCCGTCTACAAATGGCTGGTGACTTGCACCTGCATGGTCGCGACACTGACCGTGGCGCTCGCCGGTTCGACGGTCAACGTCGCTTTCCCGGAGATCATGGGGGCCTTCGGCATCGGCCGGGATCAGGCGCAGCTTCTCTCGACAGGGTATTTTGCGGCACAGACGGCGGGGATGCTTTTGAGCGCTTGGCTGATCGAAGTGATCGGCGAACGCCGCACCTGCACGATCGCGCTGATCGCTTTTCTGCTCGGCGGTTTGATGAGCGGTTTCGCCGACGAGTCCGGCAGTCTGGTCCTGGGGCGGGTGATGCAGGGCGTGTCTTCCGGCGTCATCCAGCCGCTCGGCATGGCCGTTACGTTCCGCGTATTTCCGCAGGAAAGCAAAGGCCTCTCCATGGGGATCTACAGCCTTGGCATGGTGATGGGACCGTCGCTCGGCCCGACCATGGGCGGTCTGGCAATCGCTGAGTTCAGCTGGCGCGCCGTGTTCCTGCTATCGCTTCCGACGGCCTTTCTGGCGCTGATCTTCTGCAACGTGTTCCTGCCGACGCGGAACCTGCCGAAGCAACTGCCGCGCTTCGACTTTCTTGGATTCCTGTTTCTGTGCGCATCATTGTTCGGCTTCCTGCTGGGTTTCAGCTACGGCCAGCGCCTCGGCTGGTCATCGGGCGATATCATCGGGCTGTTCGCAATCGGCATCATTGGCGGCGTGGGGTTCGTCCTGCGGCAGCTCTACGGCAAGAGCCCGCTGGTCAATCTCGCCCTGTTCCGGAACGTGCAGTTTAGCGCGGCGGCGTTGATCGCTTTCTTCACCGGCTGTGCCTTTCTGTCCTCGACCTTCATGCTGCCGCTCTTCGTGCAGCAGATACAACATTACAGCGCACTGGATGCCGGCCTGATGATGATTCCGGCCGGCTTGTCGCTGCTGATCCTGTTTCCGCTGGCGGGCAGGCTGACCGATCTGATTTCGCCGCAATATATGATCTATATCGGACTGATCTTTTTCGCGGCCGCCTACGCGCTGATGGCGCAGTCGGACGTCAACACGCCGTTCTGGACCATCGTCGGCTTGACCCTGTTGATGCGTGCGGGGACCGCGTTCACACGGCCGGTCACCAACACGGTGGCTCTGAAATCGCTGCCGACGGAAATGGTACACCAAGGCGCCAGCTCGATTAACTTCATCCGCAAGCTCGGTGCGGCGCTTGGCACCAACATCATTATCGTCTTTCTGGAGTGGCGCATTCCCTTCCATGGCGATGCCTTCACGTCGACTCAGACCGGGGCCAGCGAGACGGGGCAGGAGATGTCGGACGCGTTAATGCGACTGTTCGCGGAGGCTGGCGTGCCGGAAACCGTACGCGCGCCTGGCGTGTTTCACTATCTGGGCGATATGATTTACGCGCAGGCCAGCACGATGGGCTATCACGACGCCTTCATGGTGCTGGCGGTCGTCGCGCTGCTGGGCGTGTTCCCGGCCTGGGTGATGGCGCAATCGGGGCGGGGCAAGCGGGCCCGCGCGCCATAGGAAAGGGGGAACGATATGGCTGACACGAAGCGGGATATCTTCATCAATGTCGACCGGTTGAACCGGATCCTGGACGAGAACGGTCTTGATGCGGTTGTTGCCCGCTCAGGGCGCAACTTCACCTATCTGAGCGGCTTCGCCTATCCCGGCACCTTGGCGCGGCTGCTCGATCTGCCGGACTCGGATCGTGGGGTCATGGTGCTGTGGCCGCGCAAGGGCGAGCCGGTGCTGATCGTGAACGGGACCGCGGCGGGTCTGGCGGCACGCGATTCCTGGGTCGAACGGCAGGTGATCTACGAAGGCTATGTAGAATCGCCCTACAAGCGCTTGGGTGAGCTACTCCATGATGAAGGTCTGGCCGCCGCGCGCGTCGGGTTCGAGCGGGACTATGTCAGTGCGCGCGATTGGGCACTTCTGGCCGAGGCGGCGCCGAAGATGGATATGGTCGATTGCACCGCGATCATGGACCAGGTGCGCTGGATCAAGACACCGGCGGAGGTGGCGAAATTTAAAGAGGGCGCCGACCTGCTGGACGACGTTTACCTGGACGTGTTTCCGGGGCTAAAGCCGGGGGACACGGAACGTCTGGCGCACAGCCGCATAATCGCAGGCTGTCTGGAACGCGGATGCAATTGGGCGCACGGCATCCTCAATTCGAGCAGCAACACGATTCCGTATGCCGGTGAAAGCGGTGTCGTGTTCCAGACCGGCGACGTTATGCGGACGGATTATGTTGCTTATCTCGACGGCTATCCCGGGCATCAGTCGCGCAACCTTATCTTCGGCGAACCCAGCCAGCAGCAGCGCGACGAGTACCGGTCGATTCGCGACGTCTATCGCGCGACGATCGAACGGTGTGTCCCGGGCGCTCGGGTCGGCGATATCTATGACTTTGCTGTCGAGGCCTTCACCTCCGACGGCTGGAAGTTCGAATCGCTGCTGGTCGGCCACAGTGTCGGTTCCTGGTGGCATCAGCAGGAACCGATCCTGCGCAAGGGCAGCGACATCGTGTTGGAAGAAGGGATGGTGCTGGCACTGGAGCCCCATATCGGACACTGGCATATCCAGGATATGGTCGTGCTGCGGGCTGATGGCCCCGAACTTATTTCCGATAAGATGTCGACCGACGAGCCCTTTATCGTGGCCTAAATCGCGATCCTATCGAGGGTCCCTGGGGCAGCTAACCCGCGCGATGAAGGGCTTCGCTTTCTTGAAGACCGCGTCCCGCGCCTTGGGATCGCTTTGCGCGGTACGGCGATAGTTCACTTTGTTCCGTTCCAGGAAGCGCAGTGCGACCGGGTTGGAAATCGCGTAACCGCGGTCAAGTACCAGTTTGCCATGTTTCTTGAAAACTGCAGGTGTATTGATCTGGGCATAGACGACGCCGATGATGGGCCCGCTTTCGTCCAGGATCGGACCGCCGCTGTTGCCGGGCCGGACGGCCACCTGCATTTGCAATCGTGTGTTGGTACGGTTTGGCCCTCCGAAGGTGCCAGGTGTCAGTTTCGGACGCAGGGGCGGCAACTTGTGCGTGCCGTAGCCGATCACGGATATCTCACCGCCTGAACCGGTCTCCACGGGTGTCCGGAAGATCGCAATCGCCGGCACTTTCAGGTTTGTCTTGAGAAGCGCCAAATCGTTGGCTGGGTCGCTCGCCACCACTGTGGCGGTGCCCTCCTGCCCATCGGTCGTGTCGATCCAGATGATCCGTTTGCAGGCATCGATGACGTGATGGTTGGTCATGACCATGCCGTCATCGGCAACGAAGAACCCGGTTCCAGGCCTCCGGGGACCCTGATGCCGTTCGGGTTTGGGCCGTATCGCCCGTTTGACGTATTCGTGGTGATGTTTGACTTTAATCCGCCTCGCGTTTCCTTTGGAAAGAATCTCACCTTCGCAATGCTCCTCCTTTCGCGCTTGCCGACACGTTTTAACGCGTTTCCGTTGGCGCCAGCTTGACGCCGTCTGGACCAGCCGCTTTCATGGTTTGCGGTTTAGGTACGGAGTGGCGACATGAGCAAGCTGGAAAAGTGGTCGGATTTCATCCCCCCGGAAGAGTTGGCGACCTACGCCAAGGGCAAGTTCGGTGAGCGGGTTGGGTTCGGTCGAAAACCTGCACTGCTCAATATCGATACAACTTACATGTTCGTCGACCCGGCTTTCCCGCAATGCGGCGACGGTGATCCCGAATTGATCGAGAACATCACAAAAATCACCGCCGCGTTTAGAGGGCTCGGTCTACCGATCTATTACAGCCGGCGGGATGATCGCAGCCATCCGGTCCGCCGTGGGATGTGGAACGACAAACTCGGTATCGCTGATGAAATGATATACAGCCGCGATCCCCGCGCCGACGAATGGCCGGACGCTTATGCCCCGCGTGAGCAAGATGTCATCGTCTATAAGAACAAGGCATCCTGTTTCTTTGAAACGCCGCTGGAATCGTTCCTGCGCTACGATGATATCGATACGTTGGTGATTTGCGGTATCTCGACCAGCGGCTGTGTTCGGGCCGCGGCCAACGATGCTTTCTCCCACAATTTTCGAGTAATTGTGGCTGAGGACGCGGTCGGCGACCGTAGCGCCACCGCGCATCGAGCAAATCTGTTCGACATGGATATGAAGATGGCGGATGTCGAACCCCTAGAAACGGTTGTCGCGAGGCTGGAAAAGCGCTACAGCGCCGGACGCGCAGCGGAATAGCGAGCCTGAAATGGACCATGAGATGATCGGGTGCGACGTCGCGGCCTTCATCGCCGTTGTCCCGATGGACCATCCGCCGGTGAACGCGCAGCGTGTGCAGTTTCATCTTGAGATGATATAGACCTTCGATGCGATCAGCGATCGCGACGATATCAGAGTTGCGGCGTTGACCGGCGCAAGCAAAACCTTCTCCGCTGTTGCCGATCGTCATTGCTGAGACGGAGATACCGGAGTGATGGGGTGCGGTTTCACGGGTCTCTCATTCAGCACCAAAGACGTTCTTCATGTACTTCCAATTCGGGAAAGACAGGCTGACGTTGGAATCACAGGATTAGTTTCCCCGCATCTTCTAGGAACTGATGCGATACCCGGCGTGAGAACTTTCGATTTTTGCTCATACGGACAGCGCCGGGGCAGCCACGTTGACGCTAAACTCAGCATGCTACGGGCGCAGGTAACGCTGAACCATCCCGATGAAGGCGGGCTTTAAACACATCCGTGGCGAGGCGTTGTCGCACGGCGAAAACAACCCGCTGATACCAACGGCCGACGGCGTTGCCGAGGCCCGGAACCGGTACGTCGCAGTGACAATTCGCTAGAAGGTTTGTCAAAGTCGTTGCCCGGCGCGATACTCGGTTCAACTTTTGAAAAATATTGAGAGGTAAAGGCACATGGTCGCGGCGGTGAAACCGATTGGCAGTCAGATTTCAGATGAAGAATGGGCGGTGCGAGTCGATCTCGCGGCTGCATACCGTTTGGTGGATATGTATGGCTGGTCGGACATGATTGGCACGCATATTTCCGCGCGGGTACCGGGGCCGGAGGATCACTTTTTGCTCAACCCCTACGGCATGATGTTCGACGAGATCACGGCGTCCTGCTTGATAAAGGTTGATCTTGATGGGAACGCCATCGATGAGTCCGACTACAAGGTCAATCCAGCCGGTTTTACCATCCACAGCGCCGTCCATATGGCGAACCACGACCTTGCCTGCGTGATGCATACCCACACGGCGGCCGGCACCAGCGTTGCTTCGCAGAAGGATGGTATGCTGCCGCTTAATCAGCACGCGCTGCTGGCGCTACACGAGGTGTCCTACCATGATTACGAGGGCCCGGCCTTGGACCATGATGAGCGGATTAGAATTGTCGAAGATCTCGGCGAAAAGAAGATTTTGATCCTGCGCAATCACGGTTTGCTGACTGTCGGCCGTACCATTGGAGAGGCGTTCGTTTGGATGTACCGGGCGGAGCGGGCCTGCCGCATGCAACTCGCCTTCCAGCAAAGCGGCGCGGAGTGGTACCCGATTTCCGAGGAAGTGCAACAGGTCACCATGGACCGAGCCCGGGCAGCCGTCGGTGCGAACGGACATCGACCTTCGGGCAAGCTTGAATGGCCTGCGCTGCTGCGCAAGCTCGACAAGGTAGATACGTCCTATAAGTCTTAGGAGTTGAAACGCTGGACGGATCAGCGCCCTTTCACGGATTGACTCCCCGGTTCTTCGACGGGGTCTTGGAGATTCCCGTCTATCATATGCGCGGGGGTACCTCGACGGGCATTCTGCTGTACGAGGCGCACCTGCCGGACGATTTGGGTCTGCGAGAGGAGTTGATCCGTCACATCATGGGCGTGCCGTTGATGGGAGAAGTCGACCGCAACGCACAGATTACTGGCTTGGGTAGGGGTATCCCGCAGAGCTGCAAGGTCTTTATCGTCGATAACAGCGCTCGGGACGACGCGGATATACAAAGCACATTGGCACAATTGGCGCCCACCAAAGCGGCGATCGACTGGAGCGTCAATTGCGGTAACATGTCTGCCGCGCTACCCGTCTTTGCCGCGCAGGTCGGGCTTGTTTCGCTGACACCAGGCTCGAATTGCGTGCGCATCTTCAACACCAACACCGGCGTGGTCACGCACGCTTTGCTCGAGATGCCGGCACCCGATCATCCCGTAGTGTCGGAAACGGAGATCCCCGGCGTGATGGGGCAGTGGCCGGGTGTGCAACTCGCTCTGCTAGAGCCGGCTGGCGCGAAGACTGGCCGTTTGCTGCCGACGGGCAATCCGACCGACATGATCGATGGCATCGAAGTTTCGTGCACTGATCTTGCTGTGCCAATGGTCATTGTCCGCGCCGTCGACATGGGTAAAACGGCTGCTGAAACGCCCGAAGAGCTGGATGCCGATGCTGCCTTCAAGGCACAGCTGCAGCACCTCTGGGTTGAAGCCGGCCTGAAAATGGGTCTGAAGGGTAAAGACGGTGCGGCAATGACCGAAGCGGCATTGGCAGCCAGCGAAACGGTTCCCAAAATCTGTATTGTTGCGCCGCCTAGCGACGAAGAGCGGGCGCGTGGTGCCAATATTCGCGTGCGCTATTTCACGCCACAGGCCGGACACAAATCCCTGGCGGTGACGGGCGGGGCGTGTCTGGCCGCGTGCTGTCTGATTCCCGGAACCGTTGGACATGGAACTGCCGTTGGCGTCGATCCGTTGGGCTCCGAAGAGGCCGGCCATGTGGTGCGTATGGCCAATCCGGCCGGTTTGTTGAAGGCGACAATCGCCGGGTCGAACCGGAATGGCGAGATCAATATGCCGAGTGCGGCTTACGAACGTAGCATGCAAATCCTGCTTCGGGGTCACACGCCGCTCTACAATGCTTCCGATGCGTTGCGGGACGCCTATCGGAACTAGCTTGACATCGCCTGACGAACTGGCCCTGCTGCCTCGGCAGCCGTAGCTGGTTTGCCGCCTACGGTTCAGGCGGCGATGTCACCTTCGTCTTTCAACATGCGCACCGCGCCGCGGACGGCTTCCGCCGTTTTCTCCAAATCGGACTCGGTGTGGACGCAGGACATCACGCCGCCCGGCTTACTGTTCATATCGACGCCACCGACGATGATGCCAAGCCTCAGCTTGGTAACCAACGAGTCGGTGCGCGAACCCTTCATGGTCTCCCGGTCCTGTTCGAGCGGGTTGAAGGTGGTCGGCTTAATGTCAAGGCCCTTCGGATTGGTGAAGATGTAGAAGCCCGAATGCTCGCCATAGCAGGCCCAGGGCACGTCTTCCGCTTCGAAGCCTTCATTGATCATCCGGCGCAGCTTGGCGGCGCTCTTGCTGGCAGTGTTGCAGACGCCGCCCGCCTTGATTAGTTCCAGCGCTGCGATCCCGGCAGCGGCTGACATCGGGTTGGCATTGTAGGTGCCCTGATGCTGGATCTTCTCGAAGCCTTTCTTCTCTGCAACCTCGAAGTCCAGCAGTTCCATGATGTCTTCGCGTCCGGTGATGGCGCCGCCGGGTAGGCCTCCGGCCAGGATTTTCGCCAGGCTGCACATGTCTGGCGTGACGCCGTAATGTTCCTGCGCACCGCCGGGGGCGACCCGGAAGCCGGTCACGACCTCGTCAAAGATCAGGATCACGCCGCGCTCTGCGGTGATCTTGCGCAGCTCGGTGATAAATTCCTTAGTAACCGGGACCTGACCGAAACTGGCGCCAGTTGGCTCCAGGATGCAAGCGCCGATATCGTCATGCGCCTCCAAGATACGGCGTGTCGCCTCAATATCGTCTGATGGTGCGAGCAGCACGTTCTCCGCGATGCCATCGAGCACGCCGGGCGATGCGGTGCCGTCGAAATGGTTGCTGACGCCGAAGGCCGCATGATCATGCCATCCGTGGAAATGGCCTAGGAAGCGGACCACCTTGGGTTTGCCGGTGAAGGCGCGCGCGAGACGCAGCCCCATCAGGTTTGCTTCGGTGCCGGATGAGGTGAACCGCACACGCTCAGCACAGGGCACCAGCTCCTTGACCAATTCGCCCCAGCGCACCTCAAGCTCGTGGCAGGCGCCGAAGTGTGTACCTTTATCGAGCTGCGCATGCGCTGCCGCCTGCACGGTCGGGTGATTGTGTCCGAGGATCAGTGCGCCGTGACCTCCGAAATAGTCGACATATTCATTACCGTCTATGTCCCACTTATGACTGCCCTGCGCGCGATCGACGTAGAAGGCGTACGGGTCGAGCTTGCGGGAATCGTGCACCAGGCCGCTCGGAAAGATCTCACGTGCCTCTCCAGCACGTTCCTCGGATTTCGGCGTGTACTCGCGGTAGGCGGCGACGATCTTCGAATTTGTCGGCAGGGAGTCAGGCATGGTAGGTCCAATCGGTCAAAGAAAAAAGTTAGATATGAGAGTAAGGCAATCCGGCGCGGAAATGCAATTGTGTGCGGCTTAATCCATTAGCATTTCTTGAATCACTGGTAGATGCTCCCGTCCCCAAAAGATTTCGCCGTCGAAGACGAAGGTAGGAACGCCGAACACGCCCTCTTTCTCCGCTTGAGCTTGGATGCGACAGACTGCTGCGGGGCCTTCCTCAGCCGCGTAGCCGGGCCAGCCGGTAGTATCGGCGCCTGCTTCGGCCAGCACAGCGCCGACGGCCGCGACATCCTCTATGTCCAATTCGCGCTTGAAGAACCGCTCGAATACAAGGTCGTGGTAAGGCCGAAAGGCACTCTGTGCCTGGGCGTAGAGCATGCCAGTCGCGGCGGTCATCGAGTTGAAAATCTTGCGGGGGCCTCGGATCGTTAAGCCCTCCCGGTTGGCATAGCGGCGCACATCCATGTAGCTGTACTTCACGCGACGCCACTGATGGGCGTTGCGGTTCTCCGACAGCACATTGCCGTCATCGTCGACCTTTGCCGCCCCCAGATAGGCGGGGATATCGAGGACGTAGGGACACCATTGGACGGTGGCACCGTAATCCCGCGCCAGCGCGTCCGCTGCGGAGATGGCCAGATAGGCGTAGGGGCTCTTATAGTCGGAATAGAGGGTGATCTTTTTGGACATCCGTCTGGCTCCACGTTGCGCGGATGCCATTACAGTCGCTGCTGTGTTAGCTGTCCATGAAGAAACGTCGGGTCGCATAGCCGGCGGGAAAATGGGATTCGATCTTGATCTCCTGCAACGCCACTTCAAGCGGCATCCCGAGGGTTGCGACCGTGATGAAGAAGCTGAGCTTCAAGCTCGCTTGCACGATATTCAGGGTCAAAACCGGAGTTTGCCGGTCGACCGGCTGTTGGCGCTCCCGGGCTTCCGGAATCCCGTCATAGCACTCGAATGCTGTGAGCAGCCCCACCAGCTCCGGCGGACTGCCATGCGCCAGCACCACGGCCAGCGCCATCGCGCCGCGGTTCGCGTGGAGTATGTCGAAATTTTTGCCGACGACAAAGTCGGGGAAGAGCTCCCGCTGGCCCAGCAATGTGACGAGCGCCCGATCGACCACGGCCGGCTTGGGTTCGTTGAGCGCTCTCTACTTGCAGGCCGGTGCGAATCCGGCCGCTAGCAGCGGGCTGTTGCGGTCGTGCAGTTGCAGGCCCCGCGTTACACCAATCCGCATGACCATGCCGCGGCTTGTCGTTGTGCGCGCCAGTTCCAGGAAACTGATGTGTTTTTGTGGGAAATCGGAGCGCAGCGACATATCCAGTCGGCTGACGCCGCATTTCGCCCGCCAACCTTTGAGTAGCGTGGAAAATCGTTGGGTGAGAGAGCTATCATGAGCCTCATCGAGCACGGTTTCTCGCACCAAAACAACTACCTGGAGGTTAATTGTGGGGGCGCAGGAACGTCGCCTATCTGTGTCGTTATGTACAACAGATCGAAGGAGTTCTGATATGCTCTAGGTCGTCGACAGTGTCGCGGGACTGCTGTTCTTCCCACAGTAATTTATCACAGCGGGGGCTGGCATCGTACTGCCACTGACGCTGGTCGCGCTGCTCTTCGCGACGGGGCAGATAGTGGGGCTTGGCAGGGCCAAGGGTCGCACCCTTCTGTAACCGGCCAGAATAGCATCGTCGTGGGCCGGGGGGCGACTGCCGATTCCGCGATGAGTGCTTGAGAGAACCGGCTGCAATTCTATATAAGACAATCGTTTAGTAGACAGTCCCACAGTTCCGATCGAGACCCATGGCGACGCCAAACGATTCCGCCACGCGCCGGCGCACATTCGCGATCATTTCGCACCCCGATGCCGGCAAGACCACTCTAACCGAAAAGTTGCTGCTGTTCGGCGGCGCCATTCAGATGGCGGGTGCGGTGAAGGCTCGCGGCGA
>CAJWOT010000084.1 GCA_913044215.1 uncultured Rhodospirillaceae bacterium
CTATAGAGGGCGCCGGTTTTGCGCTGTTTCTTTCGTCCGGCTAGGCTGTCGAGCAATCGCGGGCAGAGAATGGAGCTGAGCATATGTCGGAACAGGCGTCATTGGTCATTCGCGGCGGAACGGTCATCGACGGATCGGGAGGCGATCCGATCGAGGCGGACGTGGCAGTGCGCGGTGGTACGATAGCAGCGGTTGGCAAGGGTCTGCCAAAGGGCGACTGCGAAATCGACGCTTCCAGCAAGCTGGTGACACCGGGTTTTGTCGATGTGCATACCCATTACGATGCGCAGGTGACCTGGTCGAATCGGATCACGCCCTCTTCCTGGAACGGGGTCACAACCCTCATGATGGGCAATTGCGGCGTTGGGTTCGCACCCTGCAAGCCTGATCAGCGCGACATGCTGATCGAGCTGATGGAAGGCGTTGAGGATATTCCCGAAGTTGTGCTGACTGAAGGTCTGCCTTGGAATTGGGAGAGCTTCGAAGACTATCTCAATGCGCTTGACGCGCGGCAATACGATCTGGATGTGGTGGCGCAGGTCCCGCATGCGGCGGTGCGCACCTATGTGATGGGGGAGCGGGCTTTGGCGCACGAGCCGGCCAATGCGGAAGACCGTGCGCAGATGGCGAAAATCGCCGCCGCTGGGATCGAGGCCGGTGCGCTCGGCTTTTCCACCTCGCGCACGATTAATCACAAGACGCTGGCCGGAGAACACACGCCGACCCTGAAGGCGGAAGCGGATGAGCTGATCGAGATCGGCGCGGCGGTTGGCGAAACGAAGTCCGGTTGGCTGCAGGTCATCTCAGACTTCGACGATCAGGAGGCCGAATTCGAGATGTTGCGCCGCATCGTGCGCGCGGCCGGCAGGCCGATGACCGTGACGATCCTGCAGCGCGACGCGCGGCCGGAAGGCTGGCGTGATCTGCTGGACCGGATCGCGTCCGCCAATGCCGACGGGTTGCCGATCTTCGGTCAAGTGCTGACTCGTCCGACCGGCATCATGCTCGGTTTCGAGGTTTCGCAGAACCCGTTTGTCAATCGGCCAAGCTGGAATAGAATCGCTGACTTGCCATTCGAGGAAAAGCTTGCGTTCCTGCGCCAGCCGGACTTCCGCAAACAACTTATTTCGGAGACCAATCCCGACGAACGTTTGGCGAAACGGGTCACCAATTGGGAACGCATCTTCCCGCTCGGCGACCCGCCGAACTACGAACCCGCGCCGGAGGGCAGCATTGCGGCCATGGCGGCGCGAACCGGCGCCGATCCGGCCGAACTGGTCTACGATTTGTTGCTGGAGAATGACGGAAAGACCATCCTCTACCGTCCGCTCAGCAATTACAGCTATGGCGATCTCGGCACCGTGCAGGAGATGTTCAGCCATCCCAATTCACTGGTTGGACTCGGCGATGGTGGTGCCCATGTCGGCGTGCTGTCGGATGCCAGCGCGATCACCTACATGCTGACCCATTGGACGCGCGACCGCACTCGCGGTGGGAGAATGCCGTTGCCCTGGGCCATCAAGCGGCTCAGCCGCGACAATGCGGCGGCGATCGGTCTGAACGACCGCGGGTTGGTCAAGAACGGCTACAAGGCGGACCTGAACGTCATAGACTACGACCGGCTGAAGCTTTGCCCACCTAAGGTGGCCTACGATCTGCCGAGCGGCGGACGGCGGTTGCTGCAGCGTATTGAGGGATACGACGCGACCATAGTCTCTGGCACACCGGTGCAAATCCATGGCGAAGAGACCGGTGCGCTACCTGGTCGGCTGGTGCGCGGCTCCAAGAGCTTGGGCTAAAGCAAACCTGCCCAAAGACGGTCCTGCCCTGTATGGTCCCGCGGTGAGCGAGACAGGGGGGGTTAGTCGCATGGGTAGAACGTTCGATTCCATTCTTGAGACTGTCGGCAATACGCCGGTGGTGCGCATCAACAATCTGGCGCCGCCGGATGTCACCCTTTACGTCAAGGTCGAGTCCTTCAATCCGCTGGGTTCGGTCAAGGACCGGCTGGCACTTGGTGTGATCGAGGATGCGGAGCGGACCGGCGCGCTGAAGCCTGGGCAGACCATTGTCGAGTCGACCAGCGGCAACACCGGCATCGGGCTTGCCATGGTCTGCGCGCAGAAGGGCTACCCGCTGGTCATCACCATGACCGAGACGTTCAGCGTCGAGCGCCGCAAGTTGATGCGGTTCCTGGGCGCCAAGGTCGTCCTGACCCCGGCGGCGGAGCGCAGCACCGGCATGATCGAAAAGGCGAAGGAGCTGGCTGAAAGGCATGGCTGGTTCATGACCCGGCAGTTTGAAAACGAGGCCAACCCCGACTACCACTCCGCCACCACGGCACAAGAAATTCTGCGGGATTTCGAGGGGGAACGGCTCGATTACTGGGTTTCCGGCTATGGCACAGGGGGGACCTTGAAGGGGGTTGCCCGGGTCCTGGCCGACCGGCGCCCGGATACCAAGATCGTCGTTTGCGAGGCGGTCGAGGCACCCGTCGTCTCCAGCGGTCTGCCGCAGGAAAAGGATGCGGATGGCTTCCCGGTCGGCACGCACCCGGCCTACAACCCACATCCGATGCAGGGCTGGGGACCGAACTTCATGTCGCGCCTGACCGGCGACACGGTTGATATGGGGATCATCCACAAGGCAGTGACGATCACCGGCCCCCAAGCGATCGCCTGTAGCCAGGATCTCGCCAAGAAGGAAGGAATCTTCGTCGGCATCACCTCGGGCGCCACCTTCGCCGGTGCGCTGAAAGTCTGTGAGGAGGCTCCGTCCGGATCGGTCGTGCTGTGCATGCTGCCGGACACCGGCGAGCGTTACCTCAGCACCGACCTGTTCGATGGCGTCCCGGAGGTGATGAGCGACGCCGAGCGCGAGATAGCCGCTTCGACGCCGAACCACCGGTTGGATTAGAGGCGCAAACCTCTGTGATTACTCCCGCCTGTCATCCCGCACCTGATGCGGGATCCAGTATGCGCTACCGGTGATTTTAAGGTAGTCCGATAGATAGGGTCGGGGCTGGATCCCGGCTCGGAGGCCGGGATGACAGGCAGTACTTTTTATCTTCGTCCTACACGAACCGCGCGCGGACTTCGCCCATCGGACCAAAATTGCCGACCGCCTCGTCGCCGGGATTGAGCGGCGTCATGCCAGTGCAGGTGCCGGTCATGACGATGTCCCCCGCCTTCAGGCCGCGTGGCACCAGCGCCGGCCGCTCGAGGCACCAGGACAGCGCGTCGAACACATGATCCCAGACCAAAACCGAGACGCTGCCCTCGATCGCGTTGGCTCCATTTATCGTCAGGCTGATGGGATGGTCGGACAAATCGTAGGGACCCCAGTCGGTCACGTCACTGCTCAACACCGTGCCGACATTGGCGCCGCCGTCGGCGATGACCTTGAAGCCCGCGCCCGCCAGCTCACCTTCGAATCGTGCGCCGACTAGCTCGAAGGACGGAATGACAGCACCCACGGCTGCCTCGACCTCGTCGCGCGTATAAGCCGTGTCGCGCACCGGCAGATCCGCTTTCAGCCGAACGGTTACCTCGGTCTCCAGCGCATGGCCTGGCAGAATTGGAATCTCGGCGCCGCTGTCATAGGTGAAGCGCTGGAACAATGGCCCCAGGAAGGGCTGGCTCACCCCCAGCACCGGAAATAAAGCCGCCACGGTCGCGCCTATCTTCCATCCGATGATGTCTTCGCCCGACGCCGCGACCATCGCCGCCTGGAGCGCGTAACCTTCCTCTTCAGAGCTTGGTTGCCCGTCGAAGTCGGTCGGGATTTTCGACGCGTTGACCCGCGCGTCCCAAAGCTGCTGTGCTGCGCTTGTTGCCATGTTGGTCCTTCCTTAGTATCTACCGCCCGCCCGCGACCGCGATCGTGTGCCCGGTGATGTAGGATGATTCGTCCGAGGCCAGGAACAACGCCGCGTCGGCGACCTCGCGCGGGGTGCCGAGGCGGCCGAGCGGGGTCATGTGGTTGGGGCTGTACTCCACCGTTTCATTCAATTCCCGCAGATTGGCGCCGGCCTTGACCGTGTCGATCGGGCCCGGGGCAACCGCGTTGACGTTGATATTGTATTCGGCCAGTTCCAGCGCCACATCGCGGATGAAGCCGTGCACCCCGGCTTTGCAGGCGGAATAGGCGGCGCCGCCTTGGTAATAGGCGGTCCAGGGCGTGCCTTCTCGGGCGCCCGATGACAGGCAGATGATCTTGCCTGCCTTGCGCTCCATCATGTGCGGCACCGCCGCGCGGGTGCACAGGAAGGTCCCACGCAGATTGAGCTTCACCGTGTAGTCCCAATCCTTGACCGGCATCTCCCAAATCTTGGAGTTGCGGCTGCCGCCGACATTGTTAACCAGGATATCGAGCTGCCCGAATTGATCGAGCGCGCCCTGTACCAGAGCGGTCGCCGGACCCTCTTCAGTCACATCGCCGACCAAGGTCTCGACCGTGGCGCCTTGCGCCCGGCAATTTTCCGCCGAGGCGGTGAGGGCCTCGTCGTCGATATCGCCCAGCATCAGCGTGGCGCCTTCCTCAGCAAGACGCAGCGCGATCGCCTCGCCGAGCCCCTTCGCCGCACCGGTGACCACGGCGACCTTGCCTTGAACCCGTGCCATGACGTGTCTCCTTCGCTTTGGTTACTGTTGCCACCCTCGATCCCGGCCCGAGGGTGGCAATGTAGGGCTTTGTCCGCCTTTATTCGTCGTCGCCGAAGACTTCCACGGCGACCCGGCCGGCGTTCACGGCACAGGGCCAGCCTGCATAGAAGGCCAGGTGGGTGATCATGCCGCGGATTTCATCCTTGGTGACGCCATTGTCCAGGGCACGCTGCATATGGCCTTTCAACTCGTCGGTGCGGTACAGCGCGGTCAGGACGGAGATCGTCACCAGGCTGCGGTCGCGTTTGGTCAGTTCTGGCTGCTCCCAGACATCGCCGAAAAGCACGTCGTCGCGCAATTTACCCAGCTGCGGCACCATTTCGTAGGGGGTTTTCTTGGCCATCTTCTCTCTCCCTTGTCGGATATGATTTTTTGGATTCAGTCGATGATGGCCTGATAGACGAGGCTGCGCAATTCGCGGCGGATCGGATAGGTCGAGGAGGGCATCAGTTGCGTCAGGAAGACAACGGAAATCTCCTCCACCGGGTCGATCCAGAACGCCGTCGAGGCCGCGCCGCCCCAGGCGAGTTCGCCCGGCGAACAAGCCGCTTTCGCGGTCGCCGGGTCGAGCACGACCGAGAATCCGAGCCCGAACCCGATCCCTTCATAGCTGGTCTCGCTATGCACCGGTGTACCCATGCCGGCCATGTCGGAGTTGTTCGGCAGATGGTTCATCGCCATCAGTTCGACGGTGCGGCGACCGAGGATGCGTGTGTCGCCAAATACGCCCTTTCGGCGGATCATCTCCGCAAATCGCAGATAGTCGGCAGCGGTGGAAACCAGCCCGCCGCCGCCGGAGAACAGCGTAACGTCCCGCGCATGGCTGGCGGTATCGTCCGAACCGTCGTCGCGGACGATACCGCCCTCTTTCGCGGTGTACAGGGCGGCAAAGCGCGGCAGCTGTTCCGAGCGGACTTGGAACCCGGAATCAGACATGCCTAGCGGATCGAAGATGCGGGCCTGTACGACCTCGTCGAGCGGCTGGCCCGCCAGCACCTCGACGAGCCGGCCCAAAACATCTGTCGCGACGCTGTATTCCCAGCGTGTGCCTGGCTGCCAGCGCAGCGGGATCTCCGCCAGTTTGCGAACGGTTTCCGCCAAATCGCCGCCATTGCGACTTGAAAAATCGATACCGCTGGCGCGGCACAGCGCACCGACAGGCGTGTCGTTGCGCGCGCCATAGACCAGCCCCGCCGTATGGGTCAGCAGGTGCCAGATCTTCATCGGTTCGGCGGGCGGTTCGGTGCGCATGTCACCGCCTTCGCCGTCGACCCAGACCGGCGTGTCGGCGAATTCCGGCAGGAACCGGGCAACCGGATCGTCCAGCTGAAAGCGCCCCTCTTCGAAAAAGGTCATGGCGGCGGCGGAGACGATAGGCTTGGTCATTGAGTAAATGCGGAACACCGTTTCCTCATCGACCGGTCGACCGATGTCCGGATCGGCCATACCGGTATGCGCCAGATAGGCGAGTTTGCCGCGGCGCATCACGGCGGTCAGGCATCCGGGCAGTTTTCCGCTCGCGACATAGTCTGCCATCCAGGGCGTGATGCGTTGGAGTCGATCGCCGGACAGCCCGACGGCTTCCGGGGTGGTGCGCTCTGTCATGTTATTGATCCCTGTCAAGGTAGGCGGCGCCATCGTAGACGAGAATGGTTGCATAAGGGAGTCGTGCCGCTATGCCAAATGGTTCTTCCGAATATTCGATCGATGCCTACGCTCCCGCGCAGGTCGCCGCGATCGTCTAGAATATCGGCGTCACGAAGGCTTCGCTGCCAGTCGCAAAAACCTTTGTGCTGGCGGTCCTGGCCGGGGCGTTCATCGCCTTCGGGGGCATGTTCTACACCGTTGCCGTAACGGAAACGGGATTGGGCTTCGGACCGACGCGGCTGATTGGCGGGATGGTATTCTCGCTAGGGCTGGTTCTGGTCGTCGTCGCCGGGGCTGAGCTGTTCACCGGCAACAATCTGATCGTCATGGCCTGGGCAAGCCGTCGTATCGGGATGGGGCGTCTGCTGCGCAATTGGGGGCTGGTCTATCTCGGCAATTTAGTGGGCGCTGTCGCGACGGCGACCCTGGTCCATGGGTCGGGCGTGCTGGACGCCGGTGAAGGGATGGTCGCCGCGACGGCCCGCGGTATCGCGTCGGCGAAGGTGGCGTTGCCGTTCGGCGAGGCGTTTCTCCGCGGCATGCTCTGCAACACGTTCGTTTGTCTGGCGGTCTGGCTGTGCGTTGCCGCGCATTCGGTAAGCGGAAAGATTCTCGCCATCCTGTTTCCGATAACCGCGTTCGTGGCGCTCGGCTTCGAACATTCGGTCGCCAACATGTATTTGATCCCGGCCGGCGCCTTTGCGGGTGCGGGAGGCGTGACGATGACTGCTGCCGTCGGCAACCTCGTGCCGGTCACCCTCGGCAATATCGTCGGCGGCAGCGCCCTCGTCGCGCTGGTCTACTGGATCGCCTATCTGCGCAAGGACGGTTAAGGCAGGTCGCAGATCAAGCTGAGATACTGGTCGACGGACACCTTGCCGCCGGGACCAATGACCGTTGTCGATTCCCGCTCTTCGATCACCGCCGGCCCTTGCAACGCGTCGCCGGGACGCAGCGCATAACGGTCGTAGACGGCGCAATTGGTGAAACCGGTTTCCGGGAAATAGACTGACCGGCTGCCTTTCAGCTTTTCCTCGGCGCCCGCGGTCTGACCGCTGAAGTCGAGCGTGATGTTGGGGACGGGCGCTGATGCCGCCAGCCGCCAGCTCATCGCCTCGATGGGCACGTCGCGGACGGTGCGTTCGAACAGCGCATGATAGGAATCGAAGAAAGACTCCCGGACCGATTCGAGCGTATCCCCGCCAAGTGACCCGCTGGGGATCGGCACAGAAATCTCAAATCCCTGGCCGATATGGCGCATGTCGGCGCTGCGCGTCATTGTGATCTCGTCCGGCCGTGCGCCCGCATCGGTCAGCATAGCACGCGCTTCTTCCTCCATCTCCGCGAACAGGCCGTTCAGGTGATCCCAATCCAAGTTCTCGAGCCGGGAGACGTAGCTGCGCACGAAATCGATTGCCGGTGCGGCAACGAGGAATCCGAGCGCCGAGGTCACGCCGGCGCCCAGCGGAACGATCAAACGATCCAACTTGAGCAGTTGCGCCAGCCGATAGGCGTGTACCGGACCCGCACCCCCGAAGGCGATCATCTGGTAGCGCCGCGGGTCGCGGCCTTTTTCCGCCAGATGCATGCGGGTCGCCGCCGCCATGTTTTCATTTACGACGTTGTGGATGCCAATCGCCGCGTCGAGCACCGACAGGCCGAGCGGGTTGGCCACTTTCTCTGCCAAGGCCGTTTCGACAGTCGCCATGTCGAGGGTCATTTCGCCGCCGAGGAAATAGTCCGGGTTGAGATAGCCGAGATATAGGTCCGCGTCGGTCACCGCCGGGTACTGACCACCGAGCCCATAGCAGACCGGGCCCGGGTCGGAACCGGAGCTGCGCGGTCCGACCTTCAGCAGTCCCATTGCATCGACATTCGCCAGGCTGCCGCCGCCGGCGCCGATCTCGATCATGTCGACGACCGAGACCTTGAGCGGCAGGCCGGAACCCTTCTGGAACCGCCGCACCCGTCCGGCTTCGAAGTCGTGCTTGCGGTCCGGCTGGCCGCCATCGATCAGACACATCTTCGCGGTGGTACCGCCCATATCGAAGGAGATGAGATTCTCCGCGCCGGTCAGGCTGCTGTAATAGGACGCCGCCATTGCGCCGGCCGCGGGGCCAGATTCGATCAGGCGGATCGGGTAGTCGCGGGCGGACTGCACGGTCGTGATCCCACCGCCGGACAGCATCACATAGAGTGCGCCGGAATGGCCTGCAGCCTGCAGCTCTTTCTCCAGACGGGTCAGGTACTGTTGCATGCGCGGTTGCACATAGGCGTTGGCGCAGGCCGTGCTGGTGCGCTCGAACTCGCGAATTTCCGGCGCGACATCGGACGAAATAGTGAAGGGTGTGGCGCCGAATTCCTCGGTCAAAATCGCCTTCGCCTGACGCTCATGGTCCGGGTTGCGGTAGGCGTGCATGAAGCAGACCGCAATCGCTTCGACCTTTTCGGTGTTGATCAGGTCGCGCGCCGTGGCGCGGAACGCGTCTGCATCGAAGTCCAGAAGGACCTCTCCATCCGCCGACATCCGTTCCGCCACTTCGCGCCGCAGGTGCCGCGGCACCAGGGTGGGTGGCGATTCGAGGAACAGATCGTACAGGTCGTAACGCGTTTCCTTGCCCATCTCGAGGGCGTCGCGCGACCCGCGTGTCGTGATCAGCCCTACCTTGGCGCCAGTGCGTTCGATGATTGTGTTGGTCACCAAGGTGGTGCCATGCACGACGCTGTGCACCGCCTCGGCCTCCGTCCCCGCTTCGGTCAACAGGCGCGCTGTGCCGTCCAGGATCGCGGCGCTGGGGTCGTGCGGCGTGGTCAGCCGTTTGCCGGTGAAAATTTGATCCCGTTCCTCGTCCACCAAAACGAAATCGGTGAAAGTGCCGCCGACATCGACGCCGATACGAATTCGCTTATTCATCGGTGACCCCATAATCCCGTGCCGCCGCCTCGGCGCTGATATAACCATTCTTGATGTCGTCGCGGACAAGCGCTGGATCACGGTCCTTCGGATCGCCATATCCGCCGCCGCCGGCATAGCGCATGTGCAGCCGCAAACCCGGGGCAATTGTCGTCCGCGACTTTTGATGCGGCACCGTGCCGTCGCTGAAACTAATGCGACTTGTTGCGCCGTCGGCGCCGCCTTGTACGCCGATGGCCGGATGGCGCCAGCGATCCGACAGCAGGGAGAGTTGCAGCGGCTCGGCGGCGCGGATCTCGATTTCGCATTCTTGTCCCAGCCCGCCGCGGAATTCACCGGCGCCGCCGGAATCGACGCGCAACTCTTTCTTCCAGACAACCAGCGGTGAGATGCTCTCGAAGGCTTCGATGCTGCCCGCGCCGGAATTTGTCGGGAAGGCTGTTGTCGGCAGCCCGTCCTTGACCGCGCTCGCGCCCATGCCACCACTGGCGAACAGGATCTGCGAAAACCGGTTGCCCTGCGGATCGAGCCCGCTGAACACAGCGCGCATCGACGGCGCACTGCCGCTGTCGGCCAAAATGCGGTCCGGGATGGCTTCGGAGAGGGCGCGATAGATGACGCCCGACAGCAAATGCCCGGTGAGCTGGCGCGCGTTGCAAGGTGCGGGATAGCGCGGGTTGAGGATGCAGCCTTCCGGCGCCTTAACCTCGATCGGCCGGTACGAACCCTCGTTGCGCGGCGTGTTTGGGTCGAGCGCGCATTTCACCGGATAGGCGGAGTAGGCGTAGGTGTAGTTCATCACCGTGTTCAGGCCGCGGTCGATCTGCGGCGAGGTGCCGTCATAGTCGATGGTCAGGTCGGTTCCCTTGACCGTAATTGTGCATTCCAGATGGGTTTCCGCTTCGTCGAATCCGTCCGCGTCCAGGGTGGCGTGATAGACGCCGTCTGGAACTTCCTCGATCGCCTTGCGCATTGCCGACTCGGCGCGTTGCTGCAATGTGCTCGACAGACGCGAGAGGTCCGGCAGTTCCGCATCATCTAGGAATTCATTTAGTCGCCGCCCACAGACCTGGTTTGCGGTGACCTGGGCGTTAAGGTCGCCCAGCACCTGGTCCGGCAGCCGGACATTGCTCAGGATCATCTCGTGCAGCAGTTCGTTCGGCTCGCCCTCGATCAGGAATTTGGTCGGCGGGATGCGCAGCCCTTCCTCGAATAGCTCGCGGCAGTCCGCCGACCAGAGCGAGCCGCCGATGTCGGGCGAGTGCGCGATGGAGCCGGAGAAGCCCACCAGACTGCCGCCGTGGAAGATCGGCATCGCCATGGTGATGTCCGGCAGGTGGCCCGTTGCCAGCCAGGGATCGTTCGTAATGACGCAGTCGCCGGGCTTCCAGGTTTCCTTCGGGAAGCGTTCCAGGAAATGCTTCAAGGTGCGCGGCAGGATACCGGAGAAAGAGGGGATGCCGCCGGTGTTTTCCGACAGGGAGTCCCCATTGGCATCCATCAGCACGGTGCCGAAATCGTTCGACTCGCGCACGATTGTGGAGAAGGACGTGCGCAGTAACGCGGCTGCGGACTCGTCTGCGATGGAGATCAGGCGGCTCCAGAATATCTCGAGGGTGACGGGATCGAATTCGTCGGACACGGCAGCACCTTGCGGGGAGTGGTCGAAGAAAAGCCGGAGACTATATTCAGCTTGCTATGAGGTCAAAAAGCCGAAGATTTGGGCGTACCGTTCAACCCGCAGTTTCGTCCGAATGCCCAGTCTGATATAACGCGGCCTTCCAAAATTGGGAGGGTTCTCCATGACGCAATCATCCGCCGGCGAAGACTGGCCGGCGACCATGTTCCGCTTGATGGCGGACAGCGGTGTCGATCTATTCGCCTATGTTCCAGATGCGGGCAACAAACGGCTCATCGAGTGTGCCGACGCCAGCAATGAAGCGCGCACTGTCCTGCTGACCACCGAAGAAGAGGGGCTGGCGATTTGCGCCGGCGCTGATCTGGTGGGCAAGCGTGCCGTGCTGTGCATGCAGTCGAGCGGACTCGGCAACTGCGTCAACTATCTGTCGTTGGTCAATGGCGGCAAGTTTCCCTTGCTGATGATGCTGTCGATGCGCGGCGACTATGGTGAGCAGAATCCCTGGCAGTATCCGATGGGTCAGGCGGTCGATGCGATTTTCGAGGCGATGGGCGTACTGACCTTCAAGGTCGAAAAGCCGGAAGATCTCGAGAAAGCGACCACGGCCGCGCTGCATGCCACGGGCCCGGGTGCCCAGTCTGCGGCGATCATCCTGACGCAGAAATTTCTCGGCGCGAAAGCGTTTTAGGCTTCGGAGGACATGATATGAGTGACGCGAAAATCGACCGCCGCGAGCTGCTGCCGCAACTGTTCGAAAACCCCGATGACTATCTCTTTGTCAGCGGCCTGGCCGGTGCGGCGAAGGACACCTCCGCGCTGACCGACGATGGCGATAATCTCTACACCATGGCCGGCACGATGGGTGCCGCCGTGCCGATGGGCCTTGGCGTCGCGCTGAACGCGCCTGACCGAAAGGTTGTGGTAGTGACAGGTGACGGAGAATTGCTGATGGGGATCGGCTCTTTGGTGACAGTGGCCTCGATGGCGCCGGCCAACCTGTCCATCGTGTGCATCGACAATGCCCAACATGGCGAAACGGGCGGCCAGTCCGGCCACACCGGCAAGTCGACCGACCTGGAGACGATGGCCAAGGGCGCCGGCATCGCCGCGACCATGACGATCACCGATCCGGGCCGGATCAAGGGTGGGGTCGAATTTTTGGCCTCCGGGACCGGGCCGCGATTTCTCAACGTGCGGGTAACAGACGGTGCGCCCTCCGCCTACAAGCGCAATATGGACCCGGCCGCCTGCCGCCACCGCTTCCGCAACGCGTTTTTGGGTAACGGCTAGATCACCTGGTTGAACAGCGCTTTCTCGCCGCGGGAGAGCCGATTCAGGTTCTCGATAAGGTAGTCGACGACGTTCTCTTCATATTTGCGGGTCTCGCCGCCGGTATGCGGGGTGAGCATCACGTTCTCCATGCCCCAGAGCGGCGAGTCCTCGGCCAAAGGTTCCTCGACCGTGACGTCGATTCCGGCGCCCGCGATCACGTTGTTGCGCATGGCATCGATCAGCGCGTCCTGGTCGACGCAACCGCCGCGCGCCACGTTCACCAGATAGGACGATTCTTTCATTGCGCCGAAGGCCGCGCCGTCGATGACGTTGCGGGTTTCTTCCGTCAGCGGGCAGGTCAGGACCGTAACATCGGCGCGCGGCAGGTGCTCCATCAGCGAGGCGGAGGGATGCAGCTCGTCAACGTGGTCGACCGGCGATGACGTGTTGCGCTTCAGGCCGATAACTGTCATGTCGAAGGCCTTGGCCAGGCGGGCGAGCCGGCCACCGATTTTCCCCAACCCGAAGATCAGCATGGTCTTGCCCGGCAGCTCGTCCTCGCGCTGCGTCAGGTCGGAGATCATGCCGCGCCATTGCGGCTTGTGCTGATTGTCGCGCCCGGTGTGGATTTGCCGGGTCAGGGACAGCAGCAGCGCCATGGCGTGGTCACTGACCGCGTTGACGTTGCAGCCGCTGGAATTGGACAGGCGGATCCCTTTGGCGCCAATCGCTTCCAGGTCGAACGCGTCGTAGCCGGCGCCGCAGACCTGGATGAATTTCAGTTTTTCCGCCTGGGGCAGCAGCGCGTTGTCCCAGAAGCCGGTGCAGACCATGACGTCGCCGTCGCCGATCCGGTCGCGCGTTTCTTCCCGCGTCCAGGTCTGGAAACTGGCGATCCCGGTGCCGCGCGCGTCGAAGGCGGCGGTGAGCTGGTAGGCGGGATGGGCGAAATGGACGGTGATCTCTTTCAGGTTCATGGCGCGGCTTTCGGTGGAAATGAACGGATTACCAAGCACTAGCCGACCGCCTTTCCCGGTTCAACGGTGAATCGTTCTGATGCCTGCCTTCAATGTCCGGACAAATTTTCTCATACTGCCGGGGAGCGGATGCGGGCTCGGCCCGCATAACAAAGCCTGGGGTGGGCGTCGGCCATCGACGAGCTGTTCAAAACCTATGGTCCAAAGTATCGGATTTACGTGACCGTCACCGGCATGCTGGCGGCGTTCACGATGGTCATCGCTAGTACCATCGTGAATGTGGCCGTGCCGGATGTCATCGGCGCGTTCGGGGTCAGCCAGTCGGAAGTGCAGCTCATGGCGACGGCGTTCAACATCGCCATGACGACAGGTCAGTTGCTGAATGCGTGGGCCGTCTCCGTCTTCGGTCAGCGCTACGGCTACGTGGCGACCCTGGCTTTGTTCAGCGTCGGCAGTGTGTTCGCCGGTGCGGCGGAGAGCTTCGACATGATCGTGATCGGCCGGGTCCTGCAGGGCGCGGCGGCGGGCATCATCCAGCCGCTGATCATGGTCACCCTGTTTCGGGCCTTTCCGGAAGGGCGGCGCGGTCAGGCCTTGGGCCTCTACGCCATGGGGCTTGTCTTCGCGGCATCGGTCGGGCCGGTCTTCGGTGGCATCGCGATCCAATCTTTCGATTGGCGGGCGATCTTCTACATGCCGCTGGTCCTGGTCGCGTTGTGCGTGCCGCTTGGCATGATGTTCATGCCGAACGAGCGAGGTGATAAAGCGGTCGCCTTCGACTGGCTCGGTTATGGGCTCATCGTCGTGGCGATGTATTGCCTGATCACCGCGATCTCGAACGGGCTGCGCGACGGCTGGACGTCGGATTACATCGTCGGCCTGTTCGTCGGCGCTTTTGTCTCCAGCGTGGCCTTCCTGATGTCGCAGACCCGCGAATCCGCCTCGCTGCTCGATCTCAGCCTGTTCCGCAGCAAGATGTTCACTATGGCGATCCTGGTGACCATGTTGTCCGCGGTCGGTAATTTCGCAACGGTCTACGCCATCCCTGTCGCCGCCCAGCTGGTGCAGAATTTGACGGCGCTCGATGCCGGTCTTGCCCTCATGCCGGCGATGATGATGGCGGTCATCTTCATGCCGATTAGCGGCCACCTGTCCGACAAGATCGCGCCGCACAAGGCGCTGTATTTCGGCCTCACCTTCTTGGCGCTGGGTGCGCTGCCCTTCGCCTTCGCCGACGCCAATACCTCGTTCTATAAGATCGTGCTGTACGGGATGGTCGGGCGTTGGGCGACCGCATTCGTGCAGCCCTTCATCATGAACACGGCACTAAAGACCTTGCCGCCGGAGAAGCTCAACGCCGGCGGCGGCACGGTGAATTTCTGCCGCCATCTTGCCGGTTCGATCGGGATGAACATCTGGGTCGTCTTCGTCGACTGGCGTATCGAATTCCACAGCGACCAGATTTCGACCCTGACCCAGCAAGGCGTGGCGAGCAGCAGCTTGCTGCGCGGCGTCTCGCAAATTTTCCGCGAGGCCGGCGTACCCGAGGTCGTGCACGCGCCTGGCGGCCTGCACTATTTCGGTCAGATGATCGAGGCGCAGGCGACCGCGCTCGCCTTCCAGGACGGCTTCTGGGTGCTGGTCGTCTCCTACCTCGCCGGCATCATCCCGGCGATTTTCCTCGGCATCGAATACAACAAGCAGCGCAAGAAATAGGTCGCAGTCGCGCCTCCATTTTTCGGAATATTTCGTACGTGACGGCTGGAGACGACCGTTTCGGTCTTTCTTCGAGGGTCGGCGAAATCCCGGTTGCGGCGCGTCCGCGAACCGGATTAGAACAGGCGCCCGCTCGACATTCGGGCGGGTAACACAAACGCGGAAACGGAAGATGATGCGTCACATAAGGAACTTATACGGGCCTGAAAAACCCGCCACCCGCCGGGGCTGACGCGCGATCAATCCGCCTGTCTCGCCCCGCGATCTTGAATGCACAGGAGCGAGATAAATGACATTATTTACAATTATATAGCCGAATAGCCGGCACCGTAAATTGGGTGACCGGGCTTCATTCGTTAGGTCCTTACAGGGACCGTTGTTCGCTTCACTATGGTGCGGGTTCCGTATGCCCGGCCGGCGCGCCCGGCGCCCGTAATGCGCCCCGCGTGTGTCGCGAATGCGAATGGCCGGACGGGCATGTAGCTCAGTCGGTAGAGCACCGGATTCTTAATCCGGTTGTCGTGGGTTCGAATCCCACCATGCCCTCCAGGATGTAGCTCAGTAGGTAGAGCACTAGAC
>CAJWOT010000085.1 GCA_913044215.1 uncultured Rhodospirillaceae bacterium
GATTATTGTGACCGGCTGCCCCTTTCGGTTCGAGGGCGAGCGCGGTGCGGAATGTCTCCACCGCTTCGACCAGCTTGTCTTGGTCCATCTGGACTGCGCCCAACACATTATGCAGGACAAGGGCCGCCGGGAATTTCTCGATAAGCGCTTCCGCCCGAGTGGCCGCTTCGCCGAGTTTTCCGGAATCGTATAAGGCGATCAGGCTCTCGATATCGGTTTGCTGGAGTGTCCCGCCGGATCGACCTTGTGTCGCGAGTAAATCATTCAGGCCACTTTGCGCTTCCGTATTTTGCGGGAACTTTGCCAGAATCGCGCGATAGACGTTTTCAGCAATATCCAGCCGGCCGGCATCCCGGCTTGCGGCAGCTTGGCTCAAGGCTTCTTCGAGGGTGGCCATAGTTTCGCACTGTCCGATAGGTATGCAGGCACGAATATACCGATAGCTCAAATTCGACGAAAGCGCGTTGCCTGGGCGTTTGGTCGAAATTGCCGCTTGGAGACGGATTTGGCCTGCTTGAAGCTGCGGGCCTGTAACCCTAGATTTGCCGCGCGCAGAGGAGGGGCTTCAAGACATGAATACGGATTATGTCGTCGTTGGTGCGGGGTCGGCGGGATGCGTCATGGCCAGCCGGTTGAGTGAAGACGGTTCGAAAGTCGTCCTGCTGGAAGCGGGACCGAAGGACCGGCATCCGATGATCCATATACCCGCCGGAATCCGCTCCCTATTGCATCACCCGGTCGTCAATTGGAACTACAGCAGCGAGCCGGAAGCCAATACCGGCGGGCGGCGTATCCACTGGCCGCGCGGCAAGGTGCTCGGCGGGTCCAGTTCAATCAACGGCATGCTCTATGTGCGCGGCAACCGGGCGGACTATGACGGTTGGGCGCAGCGCGGCTGCCGCGGTTGGGATTTCGACAGTGTGCTGCCGTATTTCATGAAATCGGAAACCTATCGCAATGAAGGCGATAACGAGGTGCGTGGCCGCAGCGGTCCGTTAAAGGTCGAGGACTATCGCACCATCCTGCCGCTCACCCATAGGTTCGTGGAAGCGGCGCAGCAAGCGGGCTTTGCTTTCAATCCCGACTTGAACGGCAAGGATCAGGAGGGTGTCGGATATTCCCAAATGACCCGGCGCGGCCGCTGGCGCGGATCCACGGCGCGCACTTATCTGGCCGAGGCGAAAGGGCGGCCCAATCTTGAGACGGTGACCGAGGCGGTCGCCACCAAGCTGCTCTTCGAGGGCAAACGGTGCGTGGGCGTGGCTTACCGGCAAGGCGGTGTCGACAAAGAGGTGCGGGCCGGCCGCGAGGTCATCCTGTCCGGCGGCGCGATCAATTCACCCCACCTGCTGCAGGTGTCCGGTGTGGGCCCGGCTGAACATCTGCGCTCGATCGGCGTCGATGTCTTGCACGACTTACCCGGTGTCGGATCGAACCTGTCCGACCATTACGTGACACGGGTCTCACATCGGGTGAAAGACCTTATCTCTATCAATGAGTTGGCGCGTGGCGTTCGTGTGGCACGCGAGGCCTTGCGCTTTGTCTTCCGCGGCAACGGCGCGCTGACTTTCGGCGTGACCAGCGCCCAGGTTTTCTGCCGTAGCCGTGAGGGCCTAAGCAGTCCGGATCTACAGCTTCTTTTCACCCCTGCCAGTTACGGTACCAAGGTGATCGGCGAACTGGAACGGGAACCGGGCATGACGGTCGCCGTCTGCCCGGTCCGACCGGAGAGCCGGGGTACGATTATGGCGGGTAGTGCCGATCCTCTCGAAAAGGCAGTGATCCGGCCGAACTATCTATCGGCAGAGGGAGATGCCTATGTGATGCTGGCCGGTATCCGGCATACGCAGCGCATCTTCGCTGCGCCCGCCATGGCGCAGCACAGCGTGGCGGAACTGCAGCCGGGCGAACCGATCGAAAGCGTGGACGACGTGCTCGCCTTCGCGCAACGCAACGGTGCGTCGATCTATCATCCGGTTGGCACCTGCAAAATGGGCGACGATCCGATGGCGGTGGTCGATGCGCGATTGAAAGTGCATGGCGTCGACGGTTTGCGTGTGGTCGATGCTTCCATCATGCCGACCGTGACCACCGGCAATACCAACGCGCCGACCATCATGATTGGCGAGAAGGCCGCTGCCATGGTCCGCGAAGATCGGGCGGCTTAAGCGCTGCGTCAGGCGATTCCGCTCAGCTCCTTGGTGTATTCGGAAAGCTGGCCGATCTCGTAATCCTCGCGCTCCTGGGTGCGCGGGTTCCACATGCTGCGACCCTCCCGGGTGACCAGATTGCCGCCATAGACGTGGATGGCGTTGGACTTTCGATCGATCGGGTTGTTGATAGCGTGGATCGTTTCTGGCTGCAGCACGGCGATGTCGCCCTCTTTCAGATGCTTCTCGCCGGCCTGGTGCAACCCGTCGGCCGTTTCCTCGAAGAAGGCGTTGTATTCTTCGCCGTCATAGACGCCGATGACCGCCCACATATTGTGATTGTGCACGGGCGACTGCAGTCCCGGTACCGTGGCGACCTGCAGCACGGTCAGTTCGTCGTCATGATAGACGATACGGTCGCGCAACGACTTGCCGGTGCTCCGTTCGCCGAACGCGGCGTGCAGCCCCTCTGGGTCGGCGATGGCCTCGCGGATCAGGGCTTCCACCTTCGGTGTGGGATCGTCGTCTGCGAGGGCTGCCTTGCAGTTGGCAACGAAGGCGTCGAGATCGACCATTTTAAAACTCCTGATTATCCGTTCCTTGTCTAGCGCTCGGCTGCGTCGGCGATTTTACGCACGGTTCCGGCGAACCGATAATCGCTGCCGGGCGTACCGGCGAGGAGGCAGCCGATGGGCATGTTTTCCGAAGACAGCCCTGCCGGCATGGTCACGACCGGCCCGCCCAGGGCGGTCCAGGGCGAGATGTAACTGGCGTCTCCCGTCCATTCGAGGCCCTTGGGCGCTGTCTTTGGCGTTGCGGGCCACAGAAACGCATCGGTGTCCGGGAAATGATTGAAGAAACTGTGGCGCGCATTATCTATCGCGCGCCTTGCCTCGAAATAGTCCGCTTCGGAAATCTCCAGCCCGCGTTCGATCGCCTCGCAGAGATAGGGCCCGACGCTGCCTTTCGGTTTGTCCAGCAACTCCCGTTGGAAACGGCCGATCTCGTACTCCATCGTTAGCCGGTGCTGTTCTTGAATATCGGCAAAGGACACCGGTGAATTTTGTTTGCGAACAGTGTGGCCGGCGTCCTTCAAGAGATTCGCCGTTTGCCGCATGGACTTCTGGATGTCTTCGTCGGCCGTTTCGAGAACGGGATCTTGTAGGTTGGTGATGGTCAGAGCTGTGTTTGCGGCCGCCGCGCCGTGCATGCGGGCGTGCGAAGGACAAATCACCTCGAATACAGTCGCTGCGTCGGCCACGCGGTAACCGTAATAGCCGACCGTATCGTATAGCCCTGAAAGCAGGGCGACGCCGGCACCTGGCATCAGCCGCGTGCTTGGTTTGAAGGCGGCAATGCCGCAATAGGCGGCCGGTCGGTTGACCGAGGCCATGGTCTGGGTACCGAGCGCGATCGGCACCATACCGGCACCGACGGCGGCGCCGGATCCGCTGCTGGAACCGCCCGGCGTGTGCGCCAGATTGTGGGGGTTGCAGGCCGGCGAGGGGTCTCGGAAGGCGAACTCCGTCGTGTGCGTCTTGCCGATCATGATGGCGCCGGCCGCTCGTAAAGCGGCGACGGTTTCCGCGTCCGCCGTAGCCGGGCCGATATCCGCGCGCGATTTGCTGTTGCAGCGGGTCGGCACGCCTTTGACATCGATGATGTCCTTTACGCCGACCGGGATACCGTGCAGCGGCCCGCGGATCGTGCCGGTTTCGATCTCACGGGTCAGCGCTTCCGCTTCGCTGCGGGCGCCGTCGAGGCAGAGTTCCCGCCATGCCTGAACCTCCGAATCCACCGCGTCTATCCGGTCGATATAGCGTTGCAGTAATTCCACAGGCGACAACACGCCATCCCTAATCTGCTGCGCCAAGGAAACAATCCGGCCAGGGTCCGCCACTGTATCGGGATGTTTGGTCATGGATCGGATTCCTCTCGTGAATTCTGTTCTTGCGCCGCCGCGTTATACTGTTGGACGTTAGACCGAATTCACCTGCAACGCCATCTTGGCGCGGCACAACCGCATTTCAATCACCCGAGGCGGCATTGAATGAAATTTGGGATGTTCGGAGGCGCGCGCTCCGTATCGGGCGTAGATGACGGCTACCGTGAAGGCTATAGCGCCTATATCGATGCGGTACTTGAGGCTGAGGAGCTCGGGTATTACAGCAATTTTCTCGTAGAACATCATTTCAGCGGCATGGGGCAGGTTTCCGCGTCGCTCAGCCTGCTCTCCTATCTTGCGGCGCAGACCAAGACGATCCGCCTTGGAACCGCTGTCGTCGTGCTTCCTTGGCACAATCCGGTCCTGGTGGCCGAGCAGGCCGCGACCCTCGACTTGCTGTCCAACGGCCGGTTCGATTTCGGTGTCGGCAAAGGCTATCGCTACAACGAGTTTGAGGGTTTCTGCATACCGATCGAAGAATCGACAGAACGGTTCGAGGAAGCGATGGAGGTTATCCGCAAGGCCTGGACGACCAAGGGCCGCTTCTCGCATCACGGCAAACGCTGGCACTACGACAACATCATCATCGAGCCGGAACCGGTGCAGAAGCCGCATCCGCCCTTTTGGCTGGCGGCCGGCCGGCCGGAGTCGCTGCGATATGCGGCACAGGAGGGCTACAACCTGTTCCTCGACCAGTTTCAGACCTTCGAGGTCATGATGGAGCGTTTCCATATCTATCGGGAGGCGGTTTTGGATACCGGCCGCGAATTCACGCCGCACAGCGTTGCCGTGGCGCGCGGGCTACTTATCGCGAAAACAGCGGCGGAGCGAGAGGCCGCCATCGCGGCGCGCATGAAGAGCCAGGAAGTGATGAACGCCCACGGCACGTCGGCCGACAAATCGGTGAAATCCAGCATGGTGTCCGATCCCGACCTGCGAAAGGCGGCAACGGAGGGTACCCTCATCGGTACGCCGGAAGAGATCATCGAGCGGTTGAAATCGCTCGAGCGCGAGGGTGTGGATTACGTGATCCTATCAACCCGCGGAAATGACGCGCTTCGCGTGTTCGCCGAGGAGGTCATGCCGGCCTTTGCGTGACCCCGGCCTTTAGCGAGGCAGAACGCTTTCACCCATCAGGAATTCGTCGATCGCGCGGGCGCATTGCCGGCCTTCACGGATCGCCCAAACGACCAGAGACTGGCCGCGCCGCATGTCGCCGGCGGCAAATAATTTCGGGCTGGACGTCTGATAATCGACCGTATTCGCTTTCACATTGCCACGACCGTCGAGTTCTATGCCCAGCCCTTCGAGCATGCCCTCATGCTTAGGATGCACAAAGCCCATCGCAAGGAGGACCAGTTCGGCCGGCATTGTGAACTCGCTGCCGGGAATTTCGCTCAGCTTGTCGTCCAGCCGCGTAACGTGCAGCGTCGTCAGCTTGCCGTCCTTGCCAGAGAATTTCGTCGTCGAAACGCAGAAGTCCCGCACCGCGCCTTCCGCCTGCGAGGACGAGGTGCGTAGCCTATAAGGCCAAAGCGGCCAGGTCGTGCCCTTATCCGGTTTTTCCGGCGGCTGCGGCATGATTTCCAGTTGGGTCACGGAGATCGCGCCCTGGCGGAACGACGTACCGATGCAGTCGGAGCCGGTATCGCCGCCACCGATGACAACGACGTTCTTGCCGTTCGCTAGTATCTCCTCGACGTCGCCTAACGGTTCGTTGCCGACGCGGCGGTTCTGTTGCGGCAGGAAGTCCATCGCGTACTCAATGCCTTCCAGGTCTCGGCCCGGCACTTGCAGGTCGCGGGCATGCTCGGATCCGCCGGTCAGCGCAACGGCGTCAAAGGTTTCGAGCAACGCTTTTGCGTCCTGATCGACGCCGATATGCACGTTGTACTGGAAGGTAACGCCTTCCGCTTCCATCTGTGCGACCCGGCGGTCGATCAGATGTTTCTCCATTTTGAAATCGGGAATGCCATACCGCAGCAGGCCGCCTGCCTTGGCGTGTTTCTCGTAGACCGTAACGTCATGCCCTGCGCGTGCCAGTTGCTGGGCACAGGCAAGGCCGGCTGGGCCGGAACCGACGACCGCGACCCGTTTGCCGCTTTTCCGCTCGGCGATGACCGGTGCGATCCAGCCGTTTTCCCACGCCGTATCGGCAATCGTGCATTCGATCGTCTTGATGGTGACGGGGTTGTCGTCGAGGTTGAGCGTACAAGACTCCTCGCACGGCGCCGGGCAGATGCGGCCGGTGAATTCCGGAAAATTGTTGGTCGAATGCAGGACATCCAGCGCACCGCGCCAGTCGTCCTTGTAGACCAGATCGTTCCAGTCCGGGATGATGTTGTTTACGGGGCATCCCTGATGGCAGAACGGAATACCGCAATCCATGCAGCGCGCACCCTGCTGCGAGACCTGTTTATGGTCCATCGGTATGACGAATTCACGAAAATGACGCACGCGGTCGCTGGCCGGCGCGTTCTTCCGGTCCTGTCGGTCGATCTCCAGAAATCCGGTGATCTTGCCCATTATTCGCCCCCCGCGACCATGTTCGTACTGACGCCCGCCTGCTGGGCAATCTGCATTTCCTGCAGCGCGCGCCGATAGTCCACCGGCATGACCTTCACGAATTTGGGCAGATAGTTGTCCCAGTCCTTCAGGATTTCCCGCGCCCGTTCGGAATTCGTGTAATGCGCATGCTGTTCGATCAACCCGTAAAGCCGTTCGGCGTCGTACCGGGTCATATCGTGGGACACGTCGACACGGCCATGCGCTTCGAGATCGCCGCCCTGGTGGGCGATCTCTTCCAGCGTTTCGTCTTCCGCCGTGACCGGTTCGAGTTCGACCATGGCCAAGTTGCAGCGCTGCTCGAAATTGCCTTCCTCATCGAGGACGTAGGCGATACCGCCGCTCATGCCCGCCGCGAAGTTGCGCCCGGTATAGCCAAGCACGACGACGATGCCGCCCGTCATGTATTCGCAGCCATGATCGCCGACGCCTTCGACGACCGCGGTTGCGCCGGAGTTACGGACTGCGAAACGCTCGCCGCCGACGCCGCGGAAGAAGCATTCGCCTTCGGTGGCCCCGTACAGAACCGTGTTTCCGACGATGATGCTTTGCTCCGGTACGATCTTGCTCTCCGGCGACGGACAGATAACCAGACGGCCGCCGCTCAGCCCTTTGCCGACATAGTCGTTGGCGTCGCCGGTCAGTTCTATTGAAACGCCTTTCGCCAAGAAGGCGCCGAAGCTCTGCCCTGCGGTACCGGACAGTTTGATGCTGATCGTGTCTTCCGGCAGGCCCGCATTGCCGTAGCGTTTGGCGACCTCGCCCGACAGCATGGCGCCGGTCGTCCGGTCGGTGTTCTGGATCTCGCCCTCGATCTGCACGGCCTTGCTACGTTGCAACGCCGGCAGTGATTTTTCGATCAGCCAACGGTCCTTGATCGTGTCGAGATCGTGATCCTGCACGTCGCAGTTATAGATCACGACGCCGTCTTCCGGTTCGGGCTTGTGCAGCACCTTGGACAGGTCGATGCCCTTTGCCTTGTAGTGCTCGATAGCCTTGCGCTGATCGAGCCGGTCCGATTGGCCGATCATGTCATCGAACCGTCGGAAACCCATTTCCGCCATGATTTGGCGGACTTCCTCAGCAACGAAGAAGAAGTAGTTGATGACGTGCTCCGGCTTGCCGGTGAACCGCTTGCGCAACTCCGGGTCCTGCGTGGCGATACCGACCGGGCAGGTATTCAGATGGCATTTGCGCATCATGATGCAGCCGGACGCGATCAGCGGCGCGGAAGCGAAGCCGAATTCGTCGGCGCCGAGCAATGCGCCGATCACCACGTCACGGCCCGTGCGCAACCCGCCGTCGACTTGAACGGCAATACGGCTGCGCAGCCTGTTCAGCACCAGTGTCTGATGCGTTTCCGCCAAGCCGATTTCCCAAGGCGATCCGGCATGGGTGATCGAGGTGAGGGGGCTGGCGCCTGTTCCGCCTTCGAAGCCGGAAATCGTGACATGGTCGGACTTGGCTTTGGAGACGCCGGCGGCAACCGTACCGACACCGATTTCGGATACCAGTTTGACGCTGACATCGCCGTCCGGATTGACGTTCTTCAGATCGTAGATGAGCTGCGCCAGATCCTCGATCGAGTAGATGTCGTGGTGCGGCGGCGGCGAGATCAGGCCAACCCCCGGCGTTGAATGGCGCACCTTCGCGATCACGGCATCGACCTTGTGCCCGGGCAACTGGCCGCCCTCGCCAGGCTTCGCGCCTTGCGCCATCTTGATCTGCATCATGTCCGAATTGGCGAGATATTCCGCCGTCACGCCGAACCGCCCGGACGCCACCTGCTTGATGGCCGAGCGTTCGGAATCGCCGTTCGGTTTCGGCACGTAGCGATCCGGTTCTTCGCCGCCTTCGCCGGTATTCGATTTGCCGCCGATCCGATTCATGGCGACCGCAAGGTTGCGATGCGACTCTCGAGAGATCGAGCCGAAGGACATAGCGCCCGTCGAGAAGCGCTTGACGATCTCGCTGGCTGGCTCGACTTCCTCCAGCGGTACGGGATTGTCCGCCGGCATGATATCGAACAGGCCGCGGATGGTCTTGAACCGCTTGCTTTGGTTGTTCACCTCGTCGGCGAATTCCTGGTAGCGCTCCTTGTTATTGCCGCGCACGCTGTGTTGCAGGCTGCCAATGCTCTCCGGCGTCCAATAATGATCTTCGCCGCGGATCCGATAGGCATATTCGCCGCCGACATCCAAATACTTGTCATAGATATGGGCATTGCCGAAAGCCTGACTGTGCCGTTCCACGGTTTCCTGGGCGATTTGCTCCAGCTCGACCCCTTCAATCGCCGTGTGGGTGCCGTAGAAATATTTCTCGACGAAGGCGCTTGAGAGACCGACGGCATCGAATATTTGCGCGCCGCAATAGGACTGGTACGTCGAGATGCCCATCTTGGACATGACCTTCAGGATGCCCTTGTCGATCGCTTTGATGTAGCGTTTTTCGATTTCGCTTGCGCTGAGATCGGACGGCAGATCGCCCTTGATATCCATCAGCGTGTCGAAGGCGAGATAGGGGTTCACCGCCTCTGCGCCATAGCCGGCGAGCAGGCAGAAATGGTGCACTTCGCGCGCTTCGCCCGTTTCCACGACCAGGCCAAGGCCGGTGCGGAGCCCTTCGCGAATGAGGTGGTGATGTACCGCGGCCGTGCCGAGCAGGGCCGGTATGGCGATCCGGCCATCGCTGATCGCCCGGTCGCTCAAGATGATGATGTTGTACCCGTCACTGTGAGCGCCCACAGCCTGCGCACATACCGCATCGAGAGCAGCCTGCATGCCCGCAGCGCCGTCCGCGGCAGGATAGGTGAGATCGAGAGTCACGGTGCGGAAGGGATTGTCGGCGATATCGCCTATGGCGCGAATTTTCTCCAGATCGCCATTGGTCAGGATTGGCTGGCGGACTTCGAGTCTCTGGTGGCTGCCGGAATCGTCCAACCCTAACAGGTTCGGACGCGGCCCGATCAGGGAAACCAGCGACATGACCAGTTCCTCGCGGATCGGGTCGATCGGCGGGTTGGTGACCTGTGCAAAGAGCTGCTTGAAATAGGTGTAAAGCAGCTTCGGCCGATCCGATAGCGCGGACAGCGGCGTATCGATCCCCATTGAACCAATTGCCTCCTGACCGGTTGCGGCCATCGGCGCCATCAGCGTTTTCAAGTCCTCCTGCGTGTAGCCGAAGGCTTGCTGCCGGTCGAGCAGGCTCGGCGTATTCGGCAACGGCTCCGCATGCGGTACTTTGGGCAGCTCTTCCAAAACGATTTGGGTTCGATTGAGCCATTCCTGGTAGGGACGCGATCCGGACAGCTCGGCCTTGATATCGGCATCGTCGATGATCTTGCCTGCTTCGAGATTGATCAGCAGCATCTTGCCCGGCTGCAACCGCCATTTTTGAACGATCTTTTCTTCCGGTACCGGCAAGACACCCATCTCAGATGCCATGACGACCGTGTCATCGTCGGTAACCAGGTAGCGCGCCGGACGCAATCCGTTGCGGTCGAGGGTCGCGCCGATCTGCCGTCCATCCGTGAAGGCGACGGCGGCGGGCCCGTCCCAGGGCTCCATCAGGGCGGCATGGTATTCGTAAAAGGCACGCCGCTCGTCATCCATCAACGGGTTACCGTGCCAGGCTTCCGGGATCAGCAGCATCATCGCGTGCGCCAGCGAATAGCCGCCCAGCACGAGCAGTTCGAGCGCATTGTCGAAACCGGCGGAGTCCGACTGGCCTTCGCGGATCAACGGCCAAACTTGATCGAGATCCTCGCCGAACGCGTCCGACTTCATCGAATAGCGCCGCGCGTTCATCCAGTTCAAATTGCCGCGCAGAGTATTAATTTCGCCGTTATGGCAAATCATCCGGAAGGGGTGGGCGAGCGACCAAGCCGGGAACGTATTGGTCGAGAACCGTTGATGCACCAGGGCAATCGCGGACTCGAGTCTTTCGTCGGAAAGGTCGGGATAGAACGGCCCAACTTGATCGGCCAAAACCATGCCTTTGTAACAAACCGTCCGCGCCGACAGGGAAGGGATGTAAAAATCGGCAGAATCCTCGCCCAGTGCCCGCGCTTCGCGCGACGCCCGCTTGCGAATGACGAATAGCTTGCGTTCCAGCGCATCCGTATCGGCAATGTCGTCACCGCGTCCTACGAATACTTGTTTGATGAATGGTTCGGTCGCCAGCACGGACTTGCCGAGTTCAGTGTTGTCGACCGGCATGTCACGCCAACCCAGGACCGTCTGTCCCTGAGATGTGATGCAGTCTTCCAGAATGCGCTCGCATTCTGCCCGCTGGCCCGCGTCCTGCGGCAGGAACAGCGTGCCCACGCCGTAGTCGCCTGCCGGCGGTAATACGAAGCCCAGCGCGGCGCATTCCTCGCGGTAGAAACGGTCTGGAATCTGCAACAGGATACCCGCGCCGTCACCTGCCTTCGGGTCCGCACCCACCGCACCGCGGTGGGTCAGGTTGATCAGCAGTTGCAGGCCTTGCTCAACAATATCGTGGCTTTTCTTGTTTTTGATATTCGCGATGAAGCCGATACCGCAGGCGTCGTGTTCGTGACGGCTGTCATAAAGCCCTTGCGGCTTCGGAAAACCTTTCGGTGCGGTATAGCTCTGTTCACTCATCGCAGTCATATCCCCTGTGCGGCCTTTATCGCCCGTCGTCTTGATTTCGAATTCGCCCCTGCGCCGGTCGAGCGGCGCGGAACCCGTTGGGTTCAGTGCCGGTCTGTCACCACCGCTTTCGCGGCGCAGAAATCCGGTATGCCGAGTGTCATCTGGTGCGACATTGTGCCGTTCAGCATTACGGGGTTTGAAATTCGAATGGCCCTTTTATCGAATTTCGCCTGCAAATCCAACTGCGTTGTTGAAAACGCGGCGAAATCTCGCACCCCGGCAGTCGGGTACGCGCTACGGTTCGCCTTTACGCCAGCGAAAGTCGCAATGTGAGGCACCCTGCATACGCGTCTGCGTGCGTTGGAAATCCCAATCCGGCCGGATCAGCGCTTCAGCCGCAAAGTCCACACCGCAGGTCATCAGCGCGCCGATTTCCGGTTCACCGATAGACCGGAAATAGTCGGCGAATTGACAGCCGGTGATGTCATGACCGTATTCGGTGTCGCTGTCCGTCACGACCTCCCGCTCGACAGGGAAATCCATTCCGCCATCCATTTCCGTGCGCGGATGCGAATTCGCCTCGTAGCCGCGCCGTTCGCGATGCTCGACATAGGCACCCGCAATCGCTTTCCCGACGATCCGGTGCGCCTTTTCTATACCAATTTCCTGTTCTAGTGCCTTCACGATCGGTATGACAACGCGTGATTGTATTTTTACGGCGTCGAGAATTCGATTGTTCGCCATGCTGTGTTCCCCCGCGAATTGATCGTCCCGGTTTACATGTCTTGGTTTGACTATAACCGGCTGGACATTCGATAGTAACGGGCAAGGCAATTGCGCGGCAGCGCGGCAATACAGGTCACGGGGACAGGATGAATTTCGATTTCTCAGAAGAACAATATCTCTTGCGCGATCAGGCGCGGAAGTTTCTCGACGATCGTTCGACACCGGCGGTCGTCCGTGCGGTGCTCGAAGACGACGAAAAACCGTATGACGCGGAACTATGGCAGGAGATGGCCGAGCTAGGCTGGATCGGCGCGATCGTTCCTGAGGAATATGGCGGTGCCGGGATGACCGGCGAAGATCTCTGCGTAATCGCCGAGGAACTCGGCCGCAGCCTAGCGCCGACCCCGTTCTCCTCTTCCGTCTATATGGCGACCGAGGCCTTGTTGTTGGCCGGAAGCGATGCCCAAAAGGGCGACCATCTGCCGGCGATGGCCGCGGGTGAGCGGATCGGCTGTTTCGCGGTGTCCGAGGGCGTGGGCGTTGCAAATGCGGATTCGATCAAGATGCGGGCTTCGGACGGTGCGGTCGACGGAACCAAAATTCCCGTTGCCGATGGCGATATCGCCGACTTCGCAGTGGTTCTGGCGCGTGCGGGCAGTGACCTGTCGCTTTACCTCGTCGATCTGACCGGTGAAGGGGTAAGCCGAAAATCCGTCGAGACCGTCGATCCGAGCCGGTCGCACGCGGAGATCACCTTCGAGAAGGCCGCAGCCGAACCGTTGGGCGCCGCGGGAGAGGGATGGGAGATCACCCAGGCGGTCTTCGACCGGGCTGCGATCCTGATGGCGTTCGAGCAGGTCGGGGGCGCGCAGGCGTGCCTCGACATGGCGACGGAATACGCCAAGAACCGTTTCGCGTTCGGTCGGCCGATCGGCTCGTTCCAGGCGATCAAGCACAAACTGGCCAACATCTATATCGATGTCGAACTGGCGCGGGCGAATGCCTATTACGGCGCCTGGGCGCTGGCCGCCGACGCGCCGGACCTGTCGACTGCTGCCGCAGCGGCCCGGGTTGCCGCGAGTGAAGCCTATAACCACGCGGCGCGCGAAAATATCCAGACCCATGGCGGTATGGGCTTCACGTGGGAGTTCGACTGTCATCTTTATTACCGCCGCGCGAAGCTGCTGTCGCTCGCTCTCGGCGGCGAACGACGCTGGAAGGACCGGCTGATCAGTCAGCTTGAGACCCGCAACTTCACCGGAGAGGAATAGGCGCGATGGATTTCAACGATACCCCGGAAGAAGCTGAATTCCGCGCCGAGGCCCGGGCCTGGCTCGCGGCGAACGCCGAACCGAAAGCGCCGGGCAAGGTGTACAAATACCGACGCGGCGAACCGGAACTGATCCCTGCGGCGCGCGAATGGGAGCGCAAGAAGTTCGAAGGCGGATTTTCTGGTATCGCCTTGCCGAAGGAATATGGCGGCCGCGGCGGAACCCGGCTGCAGCAAATCATCTTTGCCGAAGAAGAGACGAATTATCTCATTCCGCCGCCCATATTCTCGATCAGCCATGGCATGGCGGTGCCGACGATGCTGACCTACGCGACGGAGGAGCAAAAGCAGCGTTTCGTGCCGGCGACCCTACGCGGCGACGAAATCTGGTGCCAGCTCTTCTCGGAACCGGCCGGCGGCTCTGACCTGGCGGGCCTGCGCACGCGCTCGGTGCGAGAGGGCGACGAATGGGTCATCAATGGCCAGAAGATCTGGACGTCGGGTGCACACTATGCCGACATGGCGATATTGGTGACCCGAAGCGACCCGGACGCACCCAAACACAAGGGCCTGACCTATTTCTTCCTGGATATGAAGTCGCCCGGTATCGAAATCCGGCCGATCAAGCAGGTTTCCGGCTTCTCCAACTTCAACGAAGTCTTCATGACAGACCTGCGCATCCCGGACTCGCAACGGCTCGGCGATGTGGGGCAGGGCTGGCAGGTCGCCATCACCACCTTGATGAACGAACGCGTCAGTTCCGGCGTGCGCCCGGCACCCGATTTCGAGGACATTTTCCAGCTCACCAAAGATCTCGAACTGGAAGACGGCCCGGCGATTGCCGATACCGCGGTGCGCGAGAAGCTCGCCGACTGGTACATCAAGGCGCAGGGCGTAAAGCTGATCCGGGCGCGCCTCGTGACGGCGCTGTCGCGTGGCGAGCGGCCCGGTCCGGAGAACTCGATCTCCAAACTGGTGTCCAGTTTCCGGCGTCAGGAAATCGCCCATTTCGGCATGGACTTGATGGATATGGCCGGCGGCATGATGGATCCGGACAAGATGCCGTCGCGCGCGCTCTACCAACAGGCGCTGCTCGATGCGCCGGGCGGCCGGATCGCCGCCGGCTCGGACGAAATTCTGCGCAATATCATCAGCGAACGCGTGCTCGGCCTGCCGCCGGACATCCGTGTCGACAAGGAGCTGCCGTTCAACCAGCTGCCGACCGGCTCGGAGTAGGCGTCAACGCAACGGTGCCAGGGTGCGCAATCCTTCGTAGTTCAATTCGAACGCCCGTCTGTAGGCAGGCCGGCGCTCGACCCGAGACAGATAGGTGTCGAGCGAGGCGGGGAGTTCGATGTTGTAACGGCGGCCGGCATCGAGGCAGGTCGCGAGCATGATATCGGCAATGCTGAAGGCGTCTCCGAACAGATAAGTCCCGGCAGCGGCGACCCGGTCGGCAATGGCGTTTACCTGTTTGGAATAGTATTCCCGCGCGGAAGCCACGGCTTGCGGCGCTTTGCCATATATCTCGGGCAGGCCTTCATGCCGCCGGATGATGTAGATCGTGTGCGCATCCAACTCCATGGCGGTGAAAAAACACCATTCGTCCAGCGTCGCCTGTTCGGCCTTGTTCCGGGGAATGTAGAAGCCTGGGGGGGGCTCGAAGTTTTCGGCCAGGTAGGTGACGATCGCCGGACTTTCCGTCAGCACGAAATCGCCATGCTGCAGCGACGGAATCTTCTGCTTGGGATTGATCGCCGTATAAGCGTCCGTCTTGGTTTCGCCGGTCCGTGACTGGATTGGGTTGATTTCGTAGGCGATGCCGAACTCCTCCAGCATCCAGCGCACGCGCATGGTGCGTCCCGATCCATATCCCCACAAAATCAACCTGTCGCTCACCATGTCAAACGCTCCACTGCCGAAATCCGTGTGAGAATTATACGCGCCTGTCTCTGCGTCGACGAATTTGGCTACAGCAAACCCATTGAGCGGAAGCTCTCATTGTCGTTACGGCCGATAACCATGTGATCGTGCAGGGCGATGCCGAGCGTCTCCGCAGCCTCCTGTACCCGTTTGGTCATGTCGATATCGCTGCGCGACGGGGGCGGATCGCCGGAGGG
>CAJWOT010000086.1 GCA_913044215.1 uncultured Rhodospirillaceae bacterium
GGCGAAGGGGCCGGGATCGCCCATCAGGCGCATGGCGCGATCGGCTTCACGGCGGAGCATATCCTGCACCGCTTCACGACTCGGCTATGGTCGTGGCGGGACGATTTCGGCAGCGAAAGCGTGTGGGCCGTTCGGCTTGGCGAGATGGTCGCGGCGCGCGGTGCCGACGAAATATGGCCCATGGTAGCGGTTCAGTAGCGGGAGTAGACAGATGTCCAGTGCCATTCAATTCGATCCGATCCGCCTGCCGCCCGAGGCCGAGGCGTTGCGTGCCGAAGTGCGGGAGTTTCTGAACGAGGAGATCGCGGCCGGCACCTTCGATCCGGTGACCGCACCCTATCGCGACGGGTTCAATCCGGAATTCAGCCGCCGTGTGGGCGAACGCGGCTGGATTGGCATGACCTGGCCCAAGAAATATGGCGGTCAGGAGCGCAGCTTTCTCGAACGCTATGTGGTCACTGAGGAGTTCCGCGCCGTCAGCGCGCCGACCCGGGTGCACTTCACCGCGGATCGGCAGAGCGGCCCAGTCTTGATAAAATATGCGCCGGATCACATCAAGGACGACATCCTGCCGCGCATCACCCGCGGTGAATGCTGCTTCTGCATCGGCATGAGCGAGCCCGGCTCCGGCTCCGACCTGTTCGCTGCCAGCACGCGGGCGACCAAGACCGACGGCGGGTTCCTGATCAACGGCGCCAAGGTCTGGACCAGCAGCGCGCACCGTGCCGACTACATGATCGGCCTGTTCCGGACATCGGCTTCGACGGAGGAGAATCGGCGGCACGGGCTGACCCAGTTCCTGGTCGACATGAAGAACACGAAGGGCATCACCGTGAACCCGATCCACCACATGACCGGGATTCACGAGTTCAACGAAGTGGTGTTCGAGGACGCGTTCGTGCCGGAAGAAAACGTTCTTGGTGAAGTGGATTCCGCCTGGAAGCAGGCGACGAGCGAACTCGCCTATGAGCGCAGCGGCCCGGAACGCTTCCTGGAGACGATCTACATCCTGACAGAGCTTGTGCGGGCCCTGGGTGACAAGCCGGACACGCGCGGCGCGGAAGGAATCGGCCGCCTGGTGGCGCAGTTGCATACGCTGCGGCGGATGTCCGTATCGGTCAACGGCATGTTGCAGGCGGGCAAGGAACCGACCCTGGAAGGCTCCATCGTCAAGGATCTCGGCACCAACTGGGAGCAGGATTTGCCGGCCAAGGCGCGCCAATTGGCGGCCTTTGTCGACGATGACGCCGGCAACCGGGCCGATTTCGACGAGTTGCTGCGTTTCGCCACCATGATCGCGCCGAAACTGACCATCCAGGGCGGTACGCGTGAGATCCTGCGCGGCATCATCGCCCGCGGTCTCGGGCTGCGCTAGAACGATACAGGCGGGTCCAACGAACATGCCCGACATCGGCGCCCTTCTTTCGCCGGCGAGCGTCGCGGTCGTCGGCGCTTCGCCCAACACCCACATTCTGCGCGGCCGCATCATGAATGTGCTGGGCTGCCATCCCTACAAGGGCAATGTCTATCCGGTCAGCCGCAGCCATGACGAGGTGATGGGGCTGAAAGCCTATCGGTCGGTGTCCGACCTGCCGGAAGTGGTGGATTTGGCCGTGCTGATTATCCCCTCCGCCTTCGTGCCCGACACGCTGGAAGAATGCGGCGCCATGGGCGTCAAGGCGGCGCAGATCATCACCTCGGGATTCGCCGAGGAGGTCGGCGGCGAGGGGCAGGAACAACAGCGCCGCATCCGCGAAATCGCTGCGAAATACGATATGGCGGTGTGCGGGCCGAATTCCGAAGGGTTCGCCAACATGGCGCTCGACTTCTGCCCGACCTTCAGCCCGGCGGTCGACGATCCGAAAACGCCTCTCCTACCAGCGTTCCGCCAGGATGGCAGGATTGGCGTCGTCGCGCAGAGCGGCGGCATGGGGTTCGCCTTCTACGATCGCGGCCGCCCGAGACAATTGCCCTTCAGCTACGTGGTGACGACGGGCAACGAGGCCTGCCTTGAAGGGTTCCAGCTCGTCGAGCACATGCTGGAGGAGGACGGCACGGACGTCATCACCATGTTCATCGAGGACATCAAGACGCCGGAACTGTTCCCAGTCGTGGCCGAGAAGGCGTTGCGGGCGGGCAAACCGATCATCGTCACCAAGGTCGGTCATTCCCAGGCGGGTCAGCGGGCCGCTGCGTCGCACACGGCCGCCCTCGCGGGATCCTATGCGGCATACAATGCGATGTTCGCGCGGTACGGCGTGATCGAGGGCCGGGACATCGAAGAAATCGTCGATATCGCGGCGGGCTTCTCCTATTGGCGCGGCCGGCTGCCGAAGGGCAAGCGCGTCGGCATTATCACCGGGTCCGGCGGCGCTGGCGGCTGGATGGCGGATACGGCAAGTGCGGCGGGGCTGAGCGTTCCCACCCTCGATGATGCGACGCGGGCGGCAATCGACGCCCATTTGCCGAGTTACGGCACCTCGCAGAACCCGGTCGACGGGACGGCACAGGCGATCCGCTCGGTGGGCTATGCCAACCTGTCGAAGATGGTGGCGGCATCGGATGAAGTGGACTCGATCATCGCTATTAGCTCGGCGCGCAACGCGTCGCGCTACGAGGCGGAATTCGACGCCATGGCGCAAGTCGCCCAAGAGACCGAGAAACCGATTTTCTTCAATTCCTACACGATGCCGAAGCCGGAAGGGTTCGAGATCATTGGCCGGGCCGGCTACCCCCTATTCACCAACATGCGGAACTGCGCCCATGTGATCGCCTGTCTGGCCGACTACCGCGCCTTCCGCGAGCGGTTCCTGAAAGCCCCGGAAATTTCGACCACATCGGACCGGCCGGATGCTGCCGCTGGCCTGCTCCAGACCGGTGAAGGGAATTTGACCGAATACCAGGCCAAGGGCGTATTGAAGGCCTATGGTGTCGCGATTCCGGACGAAGCGCTCGCGGTGGAGGCGGAGTCGGCGGTCCAGGCCGCAGCGGCGATCGGGGGGCCGATCGCCCTCAAGGTGCAGTCGCCCGATATCGTGCATAAGACCGAGGCCGGCGCCGTCATGCTCGGCCTGGAAGGCGCAGACGCCGTGCGTTACGGCTTCGAGACCGTGATGGCGAAGGCGCGTGCTTACCGGGACACGGCGCGGATTGACGGTGTGCTGGTGCAGCCCATGGCACCGGCGGGCCGGGAAATCATCCTCGGCATCAGTCGAGATGAAGCGTTCGGCCCGATGCTGATGGTCGGCTTGGGCGGTGTCTATGTCGAAGTGATGCGCGATGTGGTTTTCGCGCCGGTACCGGTGCGCGCCTACGAAGCGGAGGCGATGCTTGAGCGGTTGCAGGGTATCGCGCTTCTGCGCGGTGTGCGTGGCGAAGCGCCCGCGGATATTGGCGCGTTGGTCGATCTCATGGTGATCGTTTCCCGTATTGCAGACGATTGGCGCGATGAAATTGCCGAAATCGATTTGAACCCGGTATTGGTTCATTCGGAAGGTCAGGGTCTGTCGGTTGTCGATGCTTTGATCGTCAAGTCGGAGGGAGACTAAACCCCGCGATTTGCGACTTTTTATTAGCGGGCGCGGTTGTTAAGGTGCGCGTGCAATCCGCCCTCTTCGACAAGGGATAAGAGAAGCAAACAAGGCGGATGATAGAACAGGGAGCAGAGTAAGATATGTCGGACAATGTTCTTGAACTCGACGATCTGACAATCCGATTCAAGTTGAAGCGTGGGGATCTGACCGCCGTCAACGGCGTGTCTTTCGGGGTCAAACGCGGCGAGACCTTTGGGCTGGTCGGTGAATCTGGATCTGGAAAGACCGTTACAGCGCGCTCAATCATGCGGCTTGTGCCGATGCCGCCCGGGGAGATCCTGAAAGGGCGGGTCCTTTTCGAAGGTGAGAGCGTCTACGACAAGTCCGACAATGAGATGCGGGAGATGCGCGGCAAAAAGGTTGCCATGGTCTTCCAGGAACCGATGAGCGCCCTGAACCCGGTCTTCACGGTCGGCAGCCAGATCGGCGATGCCTTGCGCACCAATTTGGGGATGAGCAAGCAGGAAGCCGACGAGCGCGTGGTCGAATTGCTGTCGCTGGTAGGTATCCCTTCGCCGGCGTCCCGGCTGGACAGTTACGTGCACGAATTCAGCGGCGGCATGCGCCAGCGGGTCATGCTCGCGATGGCGCTAAGCTGCGATCCGACCTTCCTGATTGCGGACGAACCGACGACCGCGCTGGATGTGACGATTCAGGCGACGATTCTGGAGTTGATTGAAAGCATGATCGACCGGTTCGGCATGTCGCTGATCTTCATCACCCACAATCTCGGTGTCGTCGCGCATGCCTGCGACACCATTGGCGTGATGTACGCCTCGCATATAGTCGAGCTCGCCTCGAAACAGGAGATTTTCAAGAACCCGCAACACCCCTACACGCAGGGGCTGCTGAATTCGATCCCGCGCCTGGATCATCAGTCGAAATATCTGACGCCGATTAAGGGCTTGGTGTGTAACATGATGAACCCGCCGACGGGCTGCAAGTTCCACCCGCGGTGCGATCATGCGATGGATGTTTGTCGCCAGGAAATCCCTCAGATGAAAGAAGTTGCGCCGGGCCACTTCGCGGCGTGTCATCTGCATAACTGATTGACGAATTGGAAGAACGACAGATGACCGAAACTCTTCTCGAAGTCCGTGGTCTGACTAAGCATTTCAAGCTCGACAACGACATCGTGTCGCGCATCGCCGGTAAGACCCGGACCCTTAAGGCCGTCGATGGCATCGATTTCTTTATCAAGCGCGGCGAAACGCTGGGCCTCGTGGGCGAGAGCGGCTGCGGTAAATCGACCACGGCGCGGTTGATCACCAGGCTGGTCGAACCGAGCGAAGGCGAGGTGATGTTCAAGGGTGAGAACCTGCTGAACTACAACCGCTCAGAAATGCAGGAAGTACGCAAGGCCGTGCAGTTGGTGTTCCAGGATCCCTACAGTTCCTTGAACCCGCGCAAGACCATCATGCAGATCCTGAGCCGCCCGCTCGAAGTGCATAATTTGGCGAAGTCCTGGTCCGAAAAACGGCGTCGGGTGCTGGAGCTGCTGGGTCTTGTGGGGCTTGGCGAGGAGCACGCGGACCGGTATCCGCACGAATTCAGCGGCGGTCAGCGCCAACGAATCGCCATCGCCCGTGCGCTGGCTGTCAGTCCGGAACTGATCATTGGCGATGAGCCGGTCTCCGCGCTGGACGTGTCGATTCAGGCGCAGATTCTGAACCTGTTCCGTGACCTGCAGGAACAGTTCTCCCTGACTTATCTGTTCATCGCCCACGATCTCAGCGTGATCCGGCACATCAGCGACCGTGTCGCCGTTATGTATGTCGGCAAGATTGTAGAAGCCGGTGACGTTGCGGATATCTTCGAACAGCCGAAGCACCCCTATACCAAAGCGCTGCTGGAAGCGGTACCGGAGGCCGATCCGGACAAGCCGCCGCCGCATCTGGTCTTGAAGGGTGAGGTCGCGACGCCGATCGATCCGCCGCCGGGGTGCCGTCTGTGCGCCCGTTGTCCGTTGGCGGATGATTACTGCGCCGAAGTGGCGCCGGAACTTAAGGACGACGGTACCGGCCATTATGTGGCGTGCCATAAGGTCTAAAGCGCAGCGGTCGTCTACGGAGTTTCGCTGTTTGGTTTAACCCCCTTACCGTGCAGACAAAAAAACGCCGGTGCAATTCGCACCGGCGTTTTCATTTTGGGGAACTGCCTTTGGTGCAGCCGCTCCCCTGTTTCGTCTCCTACCGTTCCGCCAACCGTGGATCTAGGATGTCGCGCAGCCCGTCACCGAAAAGGTTGAACGCCAGGACCGTGTAGCAAATCGCGAGGCCTGGGAAGACCGCGAGGAGCGGATTTTTCTCCATATGGTCGCGGGCCGAACTGAGATCGGCGCCCCAGTCAGGCGTGGGCGGCGGCGAGCCTAATCCCAGGAATGACAGCGCTGCGATGATCAGAATGACGAAGCCCAACCGCACCGTGGCATTCACGATTAACGGTGATATGCAGTTCGGCAAAATCTGACGCATGGCGATATAAAGGTTCGCCTCGCCGATCGTGTGTGAAGCCTCGACATATTCCTTTTCTTTTTCGGTAAGCACCGTGCTGCGGACCAGCCGGGCGGCTTCCGGGAAGAAGGCGAAACCGAGCGCGAATATCAATATGAGGTCGTTCCAGAAGCCTTCGAGCTTCCATTCTCGCGCAAGTGTTACGATCAGTAGGTATAAAAGAATTCCAGGAAACGCCAATAATCCATCGCATATTCGCATTGCTATGGAATCCGTCCACCCTCCGTAATATCCCGATATCACGCCGTAAGGGATGCCGATGGCTAGGCCGAAAATGACTGCCAGGATCGCGATGGTCACCAGGCGCCGCCCGCCCCAAAGGACGCGGGAATAAATGTCGCGGCCGTACCTGTCGGTACCCATGATGTGCTCGGCGCTTGGTTTCTGCAGGAACGCCGTGTAGTCGGGCTTGATCGGATTATACTTCGTGAGGACCGGTGTCAGGATTAGTACCGTAAACAGAGCGACGAGCATCATGAAACCGACAAATGCCGTCTTACTTTTGTAAAGCTCCGAAAACGCATCCGCCAAGATGGCGCGATATCGCGCCAACCGCTCGCCAATAGTAGGCGGTTTGATCGCCTCTTCGATCGAGCGGCGTCCGTTTTGAAATTCTGTGCTTGCCATGATCTTGGCCCTCTTAGCCCAGCGCTACGCGCGGGTTCAAAACGCGATACAGGAGATCGACCAACAGGTTCACCACGACGACGATGATGCCGAGGACGAGAATACCGGCCTGAATGAGCGGGTAATCATGGTCAATGATCGCGAGATAGATGGCTTGACCGATGCCGGGCCAAGCGAAGATTGTTTCCAGCACGACGGTGCCACCGAGCAGGTTCGCCAGTTGCAGACCGCTGATCGTGATCGTCGGGATCAGGGCATTCCGCAGCGTGTATTTGTAGATGACTTTCGGTTCGGAAAATCCGAGCGAACGGGCCGTATCCACATACTCCTTGTTCATTTCATCTAGCATGCTGGACCGGGTCAGGCGCGTCGTATAGGCCGCTTGCCGAAACCCGACCGCCAGGGCCGGAAGGATGAGGTAGTACAGGCTTTGTCCTAAATCCTCGAATGGACTTACATATCCCGAGGATGGCAACCAACCGAGGTGCAGTGAAAACAGGATGACGCACATGATGGCAAACCAAAACTCAGGGATCGATATTCCTATGAGCGATGTTACCTGTGCCGTGTAGTCCGTTGCAGAGTTTCGTTTGACCGCCGCTATGGACCCTAGAGGCAAGGCGATAATTACCGAAAGTCCGATGCCGACCAGTCCCAAATAAACTGTCGCCGGGATCGATTCGAACAATTCCACCCCAACCGGGCGACGGGTAATCAGCGACTTACCAAAGTCACCCTGAAGCGCTTTACCGAGCCAGATGCCGTATTGGATGTAAATCGGCTTATCCAGGCCGTATTCCTTCATCAAGAAGGCGCGTAGCTCTGGGTCTTCCGCTTCCTCATCGCCGATAAGCGTGTCGATAACGTCGCCGGGCAGCAATTGCACAAAGGAAAACGTGACGACCGTCAGTACGAAAAGTACCGGGATCATCTGCAGGATTCGGTTGATCGTATAAACCAGCATAACTGAATATTCCTAGACGAATTTCGTCAGTTCATCTGGAATTTATGTAACGAAATAAATCCCCCGAAAAGCGTGACCGCGAGACGCGGATAACGCGCCTCGCGGTCTTGCTTTCGATGTCCGTTACGACATATAGGCTGTCCGCAGACCCGCACGTTGCGTGCTGTACGGTCCCGGGAATGCCGGCTGATAGCCTTTCAGCTTCTTCACGCCCGCTTGGATCAGCGGGATGTAGTGCGTGTAGAGCATCGGAAGCTCTTCGTTGACGATATTTTCAACTTCCATGTAGAGCTCATGACGCTTGCCCTTGTCGAGCGTGTTCTGGGCTTCGAGGATGAGCTTGTCAGCCCTCTCGTTCTTGAAGCCTGTGCGCAGCTTGGTCGAACCGGCTTCGGAGTAGACCGAACGGCCGTACCAGGCGTCCGGATCCGGACGATAGCTGTTGGCACTAGAGTCGAGATGGAATTCACCCTTCCGCCATTTCGACTTGAGGACGGAGTATGGGTGGATTTCGTGCTTCACGTTGAGGCCGACTTCCGACAGCATCGCGTGCACGATTTCACCGGTTTGATGCATGTACGCATAGGCGTCACGCGATAACAGGATAATCGGCTCACCCTGCGCGCCGGCTTTCTTGATCAGGAAACGGGCTTTGTCCGGATCGAACTCATAACGGCGCTTGATTTCCGGCATGTACCACGGGCTGACGTCACTATAAAACGCCGGCGCGGGAGAGCTAACGCCGTTGAAGACCGCCTGATGGACGGCTTCGTGGTTGACGGCATGGGCCGCAGCTTGACGCAGCAGCTTGCCATGCGGGTTCTTCGGCGAGAACGGGCCGTTTTTCCAGTTGAAGCCGATATAACCTGTGCCAACCTGCGGCACCGGCCAGGTGTTGAACTTGTCGCCGTACTCTTTTTCAAAGGTCGCGCCGTCCGCATAGGACATGTTGTCGATCAGATCGACTTCGCCGGTCCTGAGCGCGGTCAGGCGAACGCGGTCTTCTTTTTTCGGACGGCCGACGAGGCCATCGAGATAGGGCAGTGCGTTGCCTTGATCGTCTGTTTCGTACCAGTTCTCGAAGCGCTCCATGACGGTGGAGTCGAACTTCTTCCAGGACTTGAACTTGAACGGACCGCAGCCGACCGGATGCGTGTCTGCCTTATCAACGCTACCCGGCGCCATGAACTGGATCGGATAGTAGGTCAGGTTCGGCACCAGAACCGCACTCGGGTTGTTCAGATGAAGGCGCACCGTCCATTTATCGACGACATCAATCTTGCTAACGTCTTTGACCGCCGAACGCACGAAAGAATGGCCAACCTTGGGATCGAGGATGCGCTCTAGGTTCCACTTGATCGAAGCCGCGTCGACGTCTTCACCATTATGGTAGGTCGCGCCCTTACGAAGATTGAACGTGTAGGTCTTGTTGCCGTTGGAAACTTCGTGACCGACGGCGATGCCCGGAACCGGTTCCATTTTCAGGTTCAGGTCCATCATGCCCATCGACGTCGCAGCCAGAGGATGCGAGACGTAGTAATAGTAGTTGCGGTGCATATCCAGGCCGCGGGAGTCGGCGCGAGTTGCAAAGCGGACCGTACCGCCACGGCTCGGGTTACGCTTCCTCTTCGCTTGCGCTTCGGTGGCGACGCCGCCGATTGCTGCCGCACCGGCAGCCGCGCCTGCAGCTCCCAGGAATTGACGACGGGTCGGACCCGTGCTCGTCTCAGGTTTTTTGATAATATCGTCTTGTGACATTCAACAGCCTCCCTTGGCGTATGACGGCGCTTGGCGCCTATGAAATCCAACCGCATCACTGCGGTACTTCAGTTGCGACCTGTTATTTTCGGCACCAAAGACAGTAATGTCTAGACCACCGTCGCCCTTGTTTAGATCGGTCGCCAGTATGTTCCTATAGTATCCACGAATGGACAACTAGAATCGACATATTTCGGTGCGTTTGTCCGATTTCGTGAAGTGTAATCAGGGAACTATCCCGAATCCAGGTCCCATGGCGCGCGATCGCCATGGAATCGGTATCATGGCAGTGACGCGATTGCCTCTACATCAGGCTGACGCGCGGATTGAGCGCGCGGTAGAGAAGATCAACCAATAGGTTGGTTATTACGACGATGAAGCCGAGAACGAAGACCCCCGCCTGAATCAGCGGATAATCGCGGTCGACAATGGCCAGATAGATCGCTTGACCGATGCCGGGCCAGGCGAAAATCGTCTCCAGGACTACCGTGCCACCCAGCAGATCCGCCAATTGCAGCCCGCTGATCGTGACGGTCGGGATCAGGGCGTTGCGCAGCGTGTATTTGTAGACGACCTTTTTCTCGGTGAAGCCCAGCGATCGCGCGGTGTCGACATATTCCTTGTTCATTTCGTCCAGCATGCTGGAGCGCGTCAACCGCGTCGTATAGGCCGCCTGCCGGAAGCCGATCGCCGCCGCGGGCAGGATCAGATACAGCAGACTCTGCTTCCAATCCTCGAATGGGCTGACATAGCCGGACGAGGGCAGCCAGCCAAGATAGAGGGAAAACAGCAGCACGCACATGATCGCGAACCAGAATTCCGGAATCGAGATTCCGATCAGCGACGTGACTTGCGCGGAATAATCGACGGGCGTGTTGCGTTTGACCGCGGCGATGGAGCCCAGCGGTATGGCGATCGCCATCGAGATGAGGATTCCGGCGAGACCGAGATAGATCGTCGCCGGAATTAGCTCGAACAGTTCGACGGAGATCGGCCGGCGCGTAACCAGCGAATTGCCGAAATCGCCCTGGATGAGCTTGCCGAGCCACACGCCGTACTGAACGTATACCGGTTTATCGAGCCCGTACTCCTTGAGCAGCAGCTCGCGCAGCTCTGGATCTTCTGATTCTTCATCGCCGATTAGCGTGTCGACAATATCGCCCGGCAGCAGATGTACGAACCCGAACACGACCACAGACAGTATGAACAGGACCGGTATGAGGTGGAGGATCCTGTTGATCGTGTAAACAAACATACTTCGCGTTTTCCTGCTGTCGCCCGAGCCTTAACTCTTATGCCGGAATGCCGGTGCAAGCGGCGCGAACATAGGTGAGCGACCCGCCGCAAGGCAAGGTCGCGGTTCGCTACACGGCGCCGTCGCCCAGGACCGCCGCGCGGAACCGGTCCTTCGCGAACGGGCCATCGAGCGGCGGGTAGACGGTGGGCGGCATTTCAGCACTGACCTTGGCGACGTAGAAGACCGGCCCGTCCGACTCGTGGATGTGCGGCAGGGTGTCCTGCAGCGCCGCGGCGTCGCGGATGGTTCCGGTCGTGGGGATGCCCGCCCCCTTGGCTATAGCGGCCAGATCGGTGACACCGGCGGTATGGGTCGGCTGCCCGCCGGTTTCGCCGAACATCTCGTTGTCCAGCACGACGATCGCCAGATTGCGCGGTTGGATCTGCGCCACCGTCGCCAGCGAACCCATGCCCATCAGCATGTCGCCGTCGCCGGTGATCACCAGGACGCGGTTCTGCGGCCGCGCTCCGGCGAGCCCGAGGCCGACCGACACCGTCAGCCCCATACCGCCGACAAGGCAGAAATCCTGCGGGTTGTCCGCCGTCGCCGCGATATCCCAGGACGACGATCCCAGTCCGCCCACGGTCAGCAGATTGTCCTGCCGCGGCGCAAGCAAAGCGCTGACGACCTCGCGTCGCTGCATCGTTCCCGAACTCATTTGAACCCCTTTGCGCCGATCAGGCGCTGCGACAGCAGGACGGCGGTCGAGCATTGGTTATTGAAGGCTTGCGCGGCGGCGGCGCTGACCGTGTCGGTGACGTCTTCGGCCCGCTCGACCCGGTACAAGGTCACGCCCATGGCCTCCAGTGCGCCGGGCGCGCCTTGCCCCATGGGCAGCTGCCACGGATTGCCTTCGCCCCATTCGCCGCGCATGGTGACGATGGTGAAGAACGGCATTCGGCAGGCGGCGGGCAGCGCTAGCGCGTTGATCGTGTTGCCGACCCCGCTGCTTTGCATCAGCAGCGCGCCGCGGCGGCCGCCGAGCCAGGCACCGGCCAGGATGCCGACGCCTTCTTCTTCCGTCGTCAGGGTGATGACCGACATGTCGTTCTGCGCGGTGCACAGGCGGATCAGCCGGTCGTGTCCCGCATCGGGCACGTGACATATCTGGGAAATCTCCCGTTCGCGCAGAACGGTGAAGATGTCCGAGGGCCATTCGGCCGATTTTTCCGTCATTTTTCCTCGTTGGATGTTCGAGAACACGCAACCGGGCGGCGCGAGGCGAGAGGATAACGTTTGATTCGCAGATTGGAAGAGGTGTTAGCGATTGGTCTTTCACCCGCGAATCCAACGGCTTGTCCGATACCGTGCAATGGTCGAAAAATTAAATAAAATTAGAGATAACTTAACGCTATCCCGATTAATAATTACAATTAAATATCAATAAGTTATACGATATTTTATCGGAAATTCCGGTATAATTATCACGCTGTCAGATTAACAATTAGGGGCTGTTCGCACGGCGCGGACAAGACAATCGACATGACAGATTCGGTTAACCTTTCGGGCGCGGTGCGCAGCAATCCGGCGGTTCAGCCGAGCGCCAGCGGATACGACAGATATCCCCGGAAGCGGGCGCGGCCGCCGCGAACCGGGTCGCCAGCGGGGCGGAAATTCGGGAAGCGTTTCATCAGCCGGCTGATGGCGATGCGGCCTTCCATGCGGGCCAGGGTCATGCCGGCGCAGGCGTGGATGCCGGCGCCGAAGGCGAGGTGGCGGTTCGGCGATCTGGTGATGTCGAGCCGGTCCGGATCGGGGAATTCGGCCGGGTCGCGATTGGCCGCGCCGATGCATAGCGTGATGAAGGTGCCGGCGGGCATCGCGACGCCACCGATCTCGACATCTTCCGCCGCGCGCCGATTGCCGAGCTGGTTAGAGCTTTCTAAGCGCAGGAACTCCTCGACCGCGCTGTCGATGAGGGACGGGTCAGCCTGCAGCTTCGCCCGCTCGTCCGGATAATCGATCAGGGCGGCGACACCATTGCCGATCAGGTTCGTGGTCGTCTCGTGCCCGGCGTTGAGCAGGAAGATGCAGTTCTGGATCAGTTCGTCCTCTTGCAACGACTCACCGGCGATCAATGCAGTCAGGACATCGTCCTCGCGCGGGTGGCGTCGCCGGTCGGCGATCAGACTGGCGAGATAGTTGGAGAACTCGGTCACCGCGTCGTTGCCCTGCCGCTCGGCTTCGGCCGACAGCACCGGCTCCAGCGCACCCAGGATCGCCAGCGACCAGCCGCGCAGCGGGCCGCGGTCTTCGCGCGGCACGCCCAGCATATCTCCGATGATCTCGACCGGCAGCGCGGATGCGAAGTCGCCGATCAAATCCATCGCGCCCTTCGCCTCGGCCTCGTCGAGCAGCCCGTCGACCAGCGCGATGAATTTCGGCTCCAGCACCCGCAACGCGCGCGGCGTGAAGGCGGGAGCCAGCAATTTGCGGACCCGCGTGTGCAGCGGCGGATCGTTGAAGACCAAGCTGGTCGTATGGTGCCTGTAGAGCGGCGCGTCGCCGTATTTCGGGCCGAACTCCGCCTTCTTGTCTGAACTGAAGCGCCGGTCGCGATAGACCCCCATGACATCGGCGTAGCGGGTCAGGAAATAGGAACCGTCGGGACAACGATGGACCGGCTCGTGCGTGCGCAGGGCGGCGTATGTCGGGAACGGGTCGTCCAGGAACGCGCGGTCGATTGCGCGCAGGTCGAAGGCGGCGGCGATGTCGGCAGGCGATTGCGGCATGGATCCATCCCGAGAGGCGTTCCGGTCACCCTACGCCGAGAGTGATTTGCGGGGCAATGCGGCGTATCCGCCTGATCCTATAGGGCTTTGCGTAGGGTCAAGTTGTATCGGATGCGGCCGGTTGCCGGGTGTACGCCGTCCTTCAGGGGCGCGACCCCGTGATAGAAAAGCCGGGCCGGGCCGCCCCAGACGACGACATCGCCATGCTGCAGCACGATGCGCTGCGGCCGGTCGGCGCGGCGCGGTCCACCGAACAGGAAGGTGGCCGGCAGGCCAAGCGAGACCGAGACGATCGGCGCCGTGAAATCGGCCTCGTCGCGATCCTGGTGGAGTGAGAGCTTCGCCCCTGGCGCGTAGCGGTTGATCAAACAGGCATCAGGCGTGCAGCCTGCGTAACCGGCGTCCGCCGCGGCGCGCCCGGCAAGATCCATGAACGCTTCCGGGAGCGGTGGCCAGGCGTTACCCGTCTTGAGATCGAGACGCTCGTAGCGGTATCCGCTGCGGTCGGTCGTCCAGCCCGCGGTGCCGCAATTGGTCATCGCCGCGGACATCTCGTATCCGCCCGGCGTGACCATGTGGCGGAACGAGGCTGCTTCGGCGACGCGCTCGATTTCCGCCAACAGGGCCGTCGCCGCATCGAGAACGAACCCGCGCAACAGAACAGCGCCATCCGCGATCGCCTCGACACCGCCTTCCGGCGCCGCGAACAGGTCCGGCGTGTTCATTGTGCGTCGTGGAAGATGAGGCCGAGCGTGAAGCGATGCCCGCTCAACACGCGGCTGACCCCGTGCCGCATGTTCACCCGGTAGCGGCGCTTGACGCCCTGCAGCGGAAACACCAGCTCGCCATAGAGATCCTGATGCAGGCAATTGTAGTCATCGGTTTCGTACTTCAGGAGCAGCGGGGTCGGTTTGGTCTGGCCCGCCGCATGGCATTGCGCCAGATAGGCCGCATGGGTTTCTAGATAGCGGTCGTCGATCGACAGCATGTCGTTCCACCGGTGCGCGGTCTGGCAGAGCGGCGGGTACAGGGCCGTTCGCAGCGCGCAGTCGGGGGGCGGGAGCGGGTTGTCGAAATACTGGTACTCACCGCGCCCGAAGCCGTGCCGCGCCATGACGACACGGCTGCGGAAGCGATGCGCGTCGGCATATAGGCTGGCGAGACGGCGGTAGGTCTCCGCATCGATGAGACCTGAAACCACTGCGTAGCCATCGCGATCCAGCCGGTCCGCGATGGTATCCCAATCGAGAACCGGCAGGTGCGATGCGGCGACTGAATGGTTCACGACCGCTCCTCACGGTCGAGTAGCGTGCGCTTCCGCGCCGTGCCCCAGCGATAGCCGGACATCGAGCCGTCGCTGCGCACCACCCGGTGACAGGGGATGGCGATGGCGATCGGGTTCGTGGCGCAGGCCCGGGCGATGGCGCGGACCGCCTTAGGGGCGCCGATCCGCATTGCTATTTCCTTGTAGCTCGCCGTTGTGCCCGGAGCGATTTCCCGCAGCGCCTGCCAGACGTGCTGCTGAAAGTCGGTGCCGTGCGGGTCGAGCGGAAAGTCCACGCTACCCTCCGGATCGTCGATGAAGCGGATTGCCTGGTCGGCGAGCCCGTCGAACGCCGCATCGCCGGGGGTCAGGCGCGATGCGGGAAAGCGCGCGTTGAGATCGTTTTCCAGCGCCGCGGCGTCGTCGCCGAACAGGATGGCGCAGACGCCTTGTGCCGTCGCGGCGATGGCCACGGCACCCAGGCTGCAATGGCTGAACCGGTATTGGATCGTCGCGGGGTTGGTGTCGGTCGATGAGACCATATCTGTCGCATGCATTGTCGTATTCCTTTCGAGAGTATCATCTTGGGG
>CAJWOT010000087.1 GCA_913044215.1 uncultured Rhodospirillaceae bacterium
GCGCGTGGTAGCCTTGCTGTTCGGCCAGGTCGAAAGCATCGCAGGTCGTCAGCGCCCGCGACGACGCCGTCCGGTTATGCTTCTCCAGCTTGGCGCACAGATTCACCGGATCGCCGATTACCGTGTATTCCAATCTGGTGTCGTCGCCGACGGCTCCGAAGATGATGCGCCCGGTGACCACCGCCATACCGATTGAGATCGGCGGCCGGCCAGCGGTCGCGCGGTCGGTGTTCCATTCATCCGCCGCCGCGATCAGCGCATCGACGGCCTGCATCGCATCGGCCGCTTGGCAGCACCGCACCGAACGTCGCCAGAATACCGTCACCGAGAAACTTATCGATATTGCCACCATGGCCCTGGATGATCGGCACCATGCGCGATTCGTACTCGTGCAACAGCTGGATCAGGTCCGAGGGATCCATGTCGTTGGCCATGGCAGTGAAGCCGCGGATATCGACATTCAGGATCGCCGCTTCGCGCGCCTCGCCCTGCCCCGGGCGGATCTGTTGATCGGAATGGGTGATTTTCGATGCGATTTCGGGCGAAAAGAATCGGGCGAGATCGGCCGCTGCGGTTGCTTCGATGACAGACCGTTCCAGCAGTTTACGCGCCTTCACCAGCGCCACGCACAGGATACCGGTGACCATCAGGATCGAGATGACCCTGTCGAACTCCGCCCCCAGCAGAATGGTATTGGACGTCATGTAGGCGACATAGTCCCGGGTGATCATGTTGTCCTGTGGGTCGATCGACACGACGTAAAACACCAGCGCCAGCCAGCCCAGTGCGGAAAACAGTCCGGCCAACAGGACGAAGCGCGCCTCGAAACGCAGCGCGCAGGCGATTAATATGAACATGTAAAGCAGGGTGGGCGCCTTCAGATAAAAGGACGCCGGCTGATCGTATTGGATGTGGAAGCTCCAGATCAGCATCATCAGCAACGTAAGATCGGCGGCGACCGACAGGGTAAGGAACCAGGCGGGCAACCTGATTCGATAGGCCAGCCAGACGCGCAGGATCGAAAAGGCAAAATAGGCGGCAAGCGACATGCCGACCGGTGTCATCCAAGGCTCGATATCCGACGTTTTCGGTGATATCGCGTAGAGCGATCCGAACGTCACGATGATGCCGAACTGAATCCATGCGATCAGCCGTTCCGCGGCGTCCTGCTGTTCAGAAATGGCTAGGCGAACGCGGTCGGGAACGTCGCCGCCGGACGCGTTACCGCCTATCAGTTTTGAGAGTGCCTGCAGCATGATTTCGCGATCTACATCAACTTTGCGCCGCCGTGGGTATCATCGTCCGAAAACGCGGATAATCTGACAATTCGATTCCTGTGTCCCTTCAAACCGCGTCACCCTTTCTTGAGCCAAAGACTGGATTCGTGAGCGCCTTCGGGCAAGGGCAGCTGTTCGACCACGGTTCCCGCCAAGGTCGCCCCCATTCGGCTGGCGACGTAATGGCTGGCGAACAGCGGATGCCAGCCGTTCCCCGTCAACAGGGGCGCGACGCCAAGCTGCTCGTTGTAGCCGCGCCACGCCCATTCCGTGGGGTAGTCGTCCGGCAGGAACACATCGTGGATATGCACGAAGACGCCCTCCGGCAATGAAGGCAGCACATGATTCAACAGCAAGTCCACATCGCTTCCCGGCATCAGGATGTGGCTGGAGTCGATCGCCAGGAAGTCGCCGGCGGACAGGGAAGCGAACGGTTCGGCACCGGCATCCTGGACCGTCTCGCGGATGATGCGGACATTGTCGAGCCCATCGAGCACGGCGCGCGGCGCAGGATCGATCGCTGTAATCGCGGTCGCCAGGCCGCCATCCTGGGCCGCGCGGGCGAAGAAACGCGTGGAATGGCCGGAGCCAATCTCGACGATCCGCGCCGGCCTATGGTTCCGTACCATCGTATAGGCCGCTGCGCCGTCCAGTCGTGGGAACCAGTCCTGTCCCCAGCGCGGTGCCGGTGCGGGACGATCGCCGATCGCCAGCAATTCGGTGCGCAATCCTTCCATGTGCTCAAGGTAGGTCGTGAATTGTTGCCGATGCCGTTCAAATGCGGCCTCGACAGGTGCGTAGGCGGCGCGGGATCCGGCTGACGGCAGCGTCGCCGCATAGCGGTAGGGTATCAGGAACGCGCGCGGTTCAAGACCCAGGACGGTGGGCAGGCCAAATTGAAGGCGGCGGCGCCAGGCGCGAAACCCGGTCATGGCCGTAACGTCATGCCCTCGCGCGCCACGACAGTGCCGGGTCGCGCTGCTTCGGCCTGCCGGGCCACTTCGTCCATGAAGTCGTCATCATGTGACGGGTCGTGGTGAAAGATGACCAGAGTCTTGGCACCTGCGGCTTCGACCAGCCGGATGCCTTCCTGCCAGGTCGAATGACCAAACCCCTTGAAGCGGGGGTATTCCTCATCGGTGTAGCAGGAGTCGTAAATCACCAAATCTGCGCCGGCGATCAGGTCCAGCAGATTCCGGTCGGGGCCATCCTCGAAATGTTCGGTGTCGGTTAAATAGCAGATCGACCGGCCGTCGAAATCGATCCGGTATCCGGTCGCGCGGTTCGGATGGTTAAGCGGCGCCGTGCGAATCGTGACCCCATCGCACGGCGTGATGACCTCGCCGCAATTGAAGTTGTTGTAGGTTACATCGGCTTGGAAAATATCCGGCGGAACTGGAAACAGCGGGGCGATCATCAATTCGATCAGGACGTGCTGCAAGGTGTTCTCCGGCAACAGGTGCCCGGCCCAAAGCCGGATCTGGTTGCCGGGAATAAAGAACGGGATGAAGAACGGTAGGCCGCAGACATGATCGAAATGGCTGTGGGTGAAGAAGATGTCGGTATCCAGCGGCCCTTGGGCGACCAGTTTGCCGCCCAGTTTACGCAGGCCTGTTCCACCGTCGAAAATCAATCGGCGGTCGCCGCACATGACTTCCAGGCAAGAGGTATTGCCGCCATAGCGAACCGTTTCGGGGCCGGGACAGGCGATACTGCCGCGAACACCCCAAAAGGTGACGTTGAATTCCTGCTGATCCGCCATCCTGCGTGGCTCCAGCGTGTTCGTCTCCGTCGCACCGCAACGCGGTACGCCCCGAAAAGGCGAAGATAACCCACCCACGATCCTGCGTCATGGAGGAATAAGAAGCGGTTAAGAAAAATGGTGCCCCGTTCAGGCGGCGAAGCTGGACCGTAACTGGGCCGCCCAACGACCACCAAGTTTGGCGATGACCCAGAGTGACCGGAACTGGCCCATCACCGAGCCGTCGGCGCGGTAGCGCGAAAACTGGACGTCGAAATGAACCTTGTCCGCTCCGGCCGCGATAACGTTGCGAAAATCGAACGCGCTGTGGTCCCAGCCGTCGCCCGCCCGTGCCAGGAAATCGGCGAAATACTGATCGGACGTTTCCCATATCTGCACCCGGCCCTGCGACAGCCGGTAGTGCGGGAAATGCAAGGTTTCCGCCAGCGCAGCTTCGTCGCGCGCGTTGAGGGCGGCGAAATGTGCATCGAGCACCGCCAACCCGGCGGCGACCGCAGCATCGTTTTGGATTCCGGCGTCGGTCAGGTCCTTAATCCTTCAGGTCTTCCCAGAATTCCTTCACTTTGGCGAAGAAACCTTCGGATTCCGGGCTGAAGGAACGGCCGGCGCCGGCATTTTCGAACTCTTTCAGCAGGTCACGCTGCTTGCGGGAGAGATTGACCGGAGTCTCGATACGCGCTTCGACATACATGTCACCCCGCTGGCGTGCATTCAGCACCGACATGCCCTTGCTCCGCAGGCGGAACTGCTGGCCGGTCTGCGTCCCCGGCGGCACATTGACCTTCGCCTTACCGCCATCGATCGTCGGCACCTCGACCTCACCGCCGAGCGCTGCCGCTGTCATCGACATCGGCACCTTGCAGAAAATATCGGCCTGCTCCCGCTGGAACAGCCGGTGCGGGCTGACGCTAAGGAAGATGTATAGGTCGCCCGCCGGTGCACCGTTCAAGCCCGCTTCCCCTTCGCCGGAGAGGCGGATGCGGGTTCCGTCTTCGACTCCCGGTGGGATTTTTACCGACAGCGCCTTTTCCTTCTGCGTCCGGCCCGTGCCGTTGCAAACCTGACACGGCTTGTCGATCACTTGGCCGGCGCCTCTGCAGGTCGGGCAGGTACGCTCTACCGTGAAGAATCCCTGCTGCGTCCGAACCTTGCCGGCGCCGTGACAGGTTGGGCAGGTAACGGGCTGCGCGCCGCCTTCCGCGCCGCTTCCGTCGCAGGCCTCGCAGGACACCGCGGTTGGAACCCGGATTTCTGCGGACCGGCCGCCAAAGGCGTCTTCCAGCGAAATTTCCAGGTTGTATCGTAGGTCGGAGCCGCGGCGGTTGGCCCCGCGACCCTGTCGGCCGCCGCCCATGAACTCGCCGAACATCTCGTCGAAGATATCGGCGAAGCCCGATCCGAAATCGAACCCGCCAGCCTGACCGCCGGCGCCGCCATTTTCGAACGCGGCGTGCCCATAGCGGTCATACGCTGCCCGCTTCTCCTCATCCTTCAGGATTTCGTAAGCGAGGTTGATTTCCTTGAACTTCTGCTCGGCCTCGTCATCACCCGGATTGCGGTCCGGGTGATATTGCATCGCCAGGCCGCGGAAGGCCTTTTTCAAATCAGCATCACTCGCATCGCGCGCCACGCCGAGAATTTCATAAAGATCCTTGGCCATCCCCCACCCCTAGGGAAGCGGCCGGCCGGAGTATTGTCCGACCGGCCTTTGCATGAGTGTCACCGCGGTCGCGGCGCGATCTCCCCCATCGCGCCACATGCCCAACAAAATTAGGCCGACTTATCCTTGTTGTCGTCGTCGACTTCCTCGAAATCGACATCGACAACATTTTCGTCCGTCGGTGTATCGTCACCCATCGGGGCATCCGTTGCGGCGGCGTCTTCCTGTGTCGCCTTGTAGATGGCCTCGCCGAGCTTCATGGAGGATTGCGACAGCGCTTCCGTCTTGGCCTTGATGTCTTCGCCGTCCTCGCCTTCGAGCGACTGCTTCAGGGCCGCCACATCGGCTTCGATCTGCGTTTTGTCGGCTTCTTCGATCTTGTCGCCATGTTCCGACAGGTTCTTCTCCGTCGAGTAGATAAGGCTGTCGGCGCCATTGCGAAGCTCGATCAGCTCGCGCCGTTTCTTGTCTTCCGACGCGTGCGCTTCGGCATCCTTGACCATCTGGTCGATGTCTTCGTCGCTGAGACCGCCCGACGCCTGGATCCGGATCTGCTGTTCCTTGCCGGTCCCTTTGTCCTTGGCCGACACGTTGACGATGCCGTTTGCATCGATGTCGAACGTGACATCGATCTGCGGCAGGCCGCGCGGCGCCGAGGGGATGCCGACCAGATCGAACTGGCCAAGCACCTTGTTGTCCGCGGCCATTTCGCGTTCGCCCTGGAAGACCCGGATCGTGACCGCCGTCTGATTGTCCTCCGCGGTCGAGAACACCTGGCTTTTCTTGGTCGGGATCGTCGTGTTGCGATCGATGAGCCGGGTGAACACGCCGCCCAGGGTTTCGATACCGAGCGACAGAGGCGTGACGTCGAGCAGCAGCACGTCCTTGACGTCGCCCTGCAGAACGCCGGCCTGGATCGCTGCGCCGATCGCAACCACCTCATCCGGGTTGACGCCGCGATGCGGATCGCGTCCGAAGAAGTCCTTTACCGTGTCGATGATCTTCGGCATGCGGGTCATGCCGCCGACCAGAATAACTTCGTCGATTTCGCTGGCTTTGAGGCCGGCATCCTTGAGCGCTTTCTGGCACGGATCGACGGTGCGTTGTACCAGATCGTCGACCAGCGCTTCGAGCTTGGCGCGCGTCAGCTTCATGTTGAGGTGCTTCGGCCCGCTTTGGTCTGCGGTGATGAAGGGCAGGTTGATCTCGGTCTGGGTCGAGCTGGAAAGCTCGATTTTCGCTTTCTCGGCCTCTTCCTTGAGGCGCTGGAGGGCGAGCTGATCGCCGCGCAGATCGATGCCCTGCTCGCGTTTGAACTCGTCACAGAGGTACTCGATGATCCGCTGGTCGAAGTCTTCGCCGCCGAGGAAGGTGTCGCCGTTGGTCGATTTCACTTCGAAAACGCCGTCGCCGATCTCCAGGATCGAGACGTCGAAGGTGCCGCCGCCAAGGTCGTAGACGGCAATCGTGCCGGCCGATTTCTTCTCTAACCCATAGGCGAGGGCCGCGGCAGTCGGCTCGTTGATAATGCGGAGCACTTCCAGGCCAGCGATTTTGCCCGCGTCCTTCGTGGCTTGGCGCTGGGAATCGTTGAAATAGGCGGGAACGGTGATAACCGCCTGGGTCACCGTGTCACCGAGATAGGCTTCCGCGGTCTCCTTCATTTTCTGCAGAATGAAGCCGCTGATCTGGCTTGGGGCGTAACTCTTGCCGTCGCCGCCTTCGACCCACGCATCGCCATTGTCACCGGCGATGATGTTGTACGGAACGAGGGCCTTGTCCTTCTCCACCTCGGCATCGCCATCGCGGCGGCCGATCAGACGTTTGATCGAGAAGAATGTGTTCGTCGGGTTGGTGACGGCCTGACGCTTGGCGGAATGGCCGACAAGACGTTCGTCGCCATCCGCGAACGCCACCATCGACGGTGTCGTGCGATGGCCTTCCGCGCTCTCGATGACTTTCGGGCTCGTGCCCTCCATGACGGCGACGCAGGAATTCGTGGTTCCCAGATCGATGCCGATGACTTTGCTCATAACGATTTACCCTCTTCTTGCAGCAACACTCGCCGACCTGACGGGCAGCCCCGGCAAAAGCCCTATTAAACCTTGGATCACATAACTTTTATTGACAATCGCACATATGGGAACGGCGCAAATCGGCTGCAAGCCACTGAAGCGCATAAAATTGCACCAAATTCCCCTTTAAGACCGGACAAATCCGGCCGTGTGCGTGTGGACCGGGTCGGAATCACGCGGTGGTATCCACATGTTCGACATCGTCGGGCGATTCGTCCGAACTGCCCTTCGCGACGCCGACCATAGCGGGCCGCAGCAGCCGTTCGTGCATGATGTAGCCGGGCTGCATCATTTCGACAACCGTGCCGGCCGGTTTCCCGGTGTTCTCAAGCTCGAACATCGCCTGATGTTTCTCGTAGTCGAATTTCTCGCCGAGTGGCAGAATTTGCTGAATTCCATGCTTTTCAAAGCCGGCCAGCAATTCTTTTTCGGTCATTTCGACGCCGACAACGAAATTCTTCGCAGCCTCATCACCTGCACGCAACTCTTCGGGTACCGCCGCCAGTGCTCGATGCAGATTATCGGCGACATTCAATAGATCTTTCGCCAACCCGCTCGCCGCGAAACGCAGCGTATCTTCCCGTTCGCGTTCGGTGCGACGGCGGATATTTTCGGTCTCCGCCATAAGGCGCAGCATCCGGTCGTTTGCGGCTGCCAATTCGGCTTCGAGTTCGGCGATACGATCTTCCGGTGTCGCCTCCAGGGCCGGTTCCTCCGATTGCTCGGGTTGTTCCGGTGCGGCATCCTGTGCCGCGTCTTCGGCTTCGACTTCCGGCGTATCCGCCGCGTTCTTTTCTTCTTCCGTCATTTGTAGTCCCTTGTCACTCAGCCAATCACCCGGCCGACGATCTTCGCCGTATAATCGACCATCGGAATGATCCGGCCGTAATTCATGCGCGCGGGGCCGACGACACCGATGGCGCCGACGATCTTTTCCTCGCTGTTGGAGAATGGTGCGATGATCACCGAACAGCCTGCCAGCGAGAATAATTCGTTATCGGCCCCGATAAAGATTTGGACGCCTTCCGCACCTTCCGTTGCCTCGATCAAGCTCAAGAGCGCCTCATTGGTCTCCAGCTTTTGAAACAGCGCGCGGATACGCTCTAGATCGGCCATGCCGGTCACATCTTCAAGCAAATTCGCCTGACCGCGGACGATTAGCACGTCGTCCCCGATCCCGGCGTTGGACCAGGTCGCCAATCCGGCTTCGACGACGCTGCGGCTCAACTGGTCCAGCTCCGCCCGCTCGGCCGCGATCTGCGTGCGGACGCGCTCTTGGGCTTCGCCCAGCGTTCGTCCCGCGACATGGGCCGAAAAGAAGTTGCTCGCTTCGATCAGGCTCGATGCTGGCATGCCGAGGGGTAGATCGATCACTCGGTTCTCGACCAACCCGTCCTGATTGACGATGACGACCAGCGCGCGGCCCGGACCCAGGCTGACGAACTCGATATGCTTTAGCGGCGCTTCCTTCTTCGGCGCAACGACCAGGCCGGCGCAATGCGACAGGCCGGAAAGCAACGATGATGTTTCCTCCAGAACCTGGTTGAGGGTGCGGCCCGACGCGGCGCACTGGGCCTCGATATTCTTTCGGTCCGTTTCCGTCAAATTGCCGATTTCCAGGATGCCATCGACGAAGAGTTGCAGTCCGGCATCCGTCGGCAACCGGCCGGCGGAGGTATGCGGTGCGTAAAGGAGCCCAGTTTCCTCCAGATCGGCCATCACGTTGCGGATCGTCGCCGGCGACAAGGACATGCCGAGCTTGCGCGAAAGCGAGCGTGAGCCGATCGGCTCGCCCGTCTCGACATACGCCTCGACCACGAGACGCAGCACCTCTCTGGAACGTTCGTTCAAATCCGGGACCATGGTGAGCCGGAATGTAGTAACGCCCTTCTAAGGCGTCAATGACGCCGGTTTCGACTCGATTTAAGGGTGTACGGCGTTTCTGGAGCACAAGACCCATGTCGGTCGTGATCGCGCTAGACAGTCGCGGTGACAAGGATTAGCGTCCCCACCATCTCAGATTTCAGTCAAGGGCACAAACCATGAAGCGACCTTCTGGCCGCGCTCCGGACGCGCTGCGCGACGTTATCCTGGAAACCGGCGTGTCGAAATATGCGGAAGGCTCGTGCCTCGCGAAATTCGGCGAGACCCATGTGTTGTGCACCGCCAGTATCGAGGACCGGGTGCCGCCTTTCTTGCGCAATTCGGGGAAGGGTTGGGTGACCGCAGAATACGGTATGCTGCCGCGCTCGACCGAGACCCGTATCGATCGGCGCCGGGCGGCTGAATCTGGCCGAACGCAGGAAATTCAACGCCTTATCGGTCGCAGCTTGCGGGCTGTGACCCGATTGGATGGCTTCGGTGAACGGCAGATCCGGGTCGATTGTGACGTGCTGCAGGCGGATGGCGGTACGCGGACGGCCGGCATCACCGGCGGCTACGTCGCGCTTTATCAGGCGTTCCAGCATATGCAATCCGTCGACGCGATTGCCGAAATTCCGATGTCCGACTCGGTCGCTGCCATCTCGTGTGGACTTTGGGAGGGCGCCGCGGTCCTGGATCTCGATTATGCTGAAGATTCCACCGCTCAGGCCGACGCCAATTTCGTCTTCACCGGCAGCGGTGGGATCGTCGAGGTGCAAGGCACGGCGGAAGGCGATCCATTCTCGCAGGACGAGTTCCTTGCCCTCATGGCGCTGGCACGGAAAGGCATTGAAGAGTTGGGCGTGCTGCAAAAAGCCGCGCTAGCCCCATGACGCGCCGCTTCGAAGGCGGCCGGCTGGTCGTGGCCAGCCATAATCCGGGCAAGGTTCGCGAAATCGACGACTTGCTGCAATCCTACGACGCCGAGCCCGTTTCGGCTGGCGAGTTGGGTTTGCCGGAACCGGTCGAGGACGGCTTGACCTTCGTGGCCAATGCCATTCTCAAGGCGGAATCGGCGGCGACCCGGTCCGGTTTGCCGGCCTTGTCCGACGATTCCGGCCTCGCCGTCGCGGCGCTGGATGGCGCGCCGGGAATCTATTCCGCCCGATGGGCCGGCCCTGAGAAGGATTTCCAATACGCGATGCAGCGCGTGCAGGATGAGGTTGGCGATGCCCCCGACCGCAATGCTCAGTTCATCTGCGTGCTGGCGCTTGCCTGGCCGGACGGGCATGTCGAAACTTTCGAAGGGACGGTCGACGGTACGCTTGTCTGGCCGCCGCGGGGCGACCGCGGCTTTGGGTATGACCCGATGTTCCTGCCGAAAGGACATGACGAAACCTTCGGCGAGATGGATCCGGCACACAAGCACGCGATTAGCCATCGCGCGGCTGCGTTCCGGCAGCTCGTCGCGGCCTGTTTTGAGTCGCCCTGAATACCCATGGTCACGGCAGAAGATTTTGCCCTGTACGTTCATTGGCCTTTCTGTCTGTCGAAATGTCCCTATTGCGACTTCAACAGTCATGTCCGCGAAATCATCGACGAGGCGCGGTGGCGGGATGCCCTGGTCCGCGAGTTGGACAGTGTCGCGGCGCTGACGCCGGGGCGAGCCGTAGCCAGTATATTTTTCGGCGGCGGCACACCCTCCCTTATGGCGCCTGCAACCGTCGCCGCTCTGCTGGATCGGGCAGCGTCGCACTGGACGCTCGCGCCCGACATCGAGATTACCCTGGAAGCCAACCCGACCTCGGTCGAGACAGCCCGTCTGGCGGAAATTCGCGCTGCCGGCGTGAACCGGGTATCGCTCGGCGTCCAGGCGCTGGACGATACGGCGTTGCGGTTTCTCGGGCGCGGGCATAGCGCCGCCGAGGCCTTGGACGCGGTCCGGACGGCCGCTTCGCTGTTCGATCGCTTTTCCTTCGATTTGATCTACGGCCGTCCCGAGCAAACAGCCGCCGATTGGACACGGGAACTGCGGGACGCCTTGGGCCATGCCGGCGATCATCTGTCCGTCTACCAGCTGACCCTTGAACCGGGCACGCCGTTCCACGCCCTGTGGCGGCGCGGCAAGCTAGACCCGCTGGACGAGGATGCGGCTGCGGCTCTTTTTGAAGTGACGCAAGACGTGCTCGAAAGCGCCGGTCTTCCCGCCTATGAGATTTCCAACCACGCCGCGCCGGGTATGGAAAGCCGTCACAATCTGATCTATTGGCGTTATGGCGACTATGCCGGCATCGGTCCCGGCGCCCATGGCCGCCTTACCGTTGACGGCGCGAAACTGGCGACGCAGAGAATTCGCAGTCCGGAAACCTGGCTCGCTCAGGTCGATGAGCGGGGTGATGGTGCCGAGGTGCCCGAGGCGCTGGATGCGGAAACGCAATTCACCGAGATGATGCTGATGGGGCTACGGCTCGCCGAAGGTGTGCCGGCCGCCCGCGTTCGGCGATATCGCGGATGCGATGTCGATGCGGCGTTCGATCCCGGCAGATTGAATTCGCTGATCCGGAACAAATTGCTGGAACGGACGGATGACCGTCTGCGCACCACGAAGGCAGGCCGTACCCGGCTCGAAGCCGTGATCGCGCATCTGCTGAATTAATTCGTTACCGTGGTGAAGCTTTGCGGCGCCGAACGGCGGCTGTTGACGCCCTTGCGCGTCACTTCTTGGATGGTGAAGGCGCGCTCTGCAATGCCTTCCGGCCGCAGTCGAAAAATTCCGTCGACACCCAGAAATCCGTTCTCGTCGGTCAGGGCTGTGACGGAATAGTCCGGTCCGGTTTCCCCTTGCGCCAGCACGACCGCAAGCGCCGTCGCATCGTAGGCAAGGCTCGCCAGCCTGGGTGGCGTCCGGCCGAACGCTTTCTTGAATCGAACGCCGAAATGGGCCCGTTCTTCCTCCGGTGTTCCGGCAAACCAAGCACCGATGAGTGCTGGTTCCGATCCGAGGTTGGAAATCAGGTCCCAGGAGCGCAGCCCGAGCAACCGGACTGCTGGCTGATCGACATCGTAGTAGGACAGTAGCGACGACAAAGTCCGCAACCGCTCCCCGCTTTCCGGCAGTAATACAGCGTCGTAGGGCAGTGGACCGATCGTGTCGATTTTTTCGAGCCGCCGCAGGGCACGCAGCGAAATCTCGTCACCTTTCTCCTCCAGTGCCTTGCGCTGTGCCAGCAGCGCCTGATGCCGTGTCGTGTAGTTGGAGAAGGCCTTCACCTGGCCGGACAGGTCGGCTGCGTCCGTGGCGTAGTACATGGTGCGAACAACCGAGCCGCCGACCGACTCAGCAACCGTACGCGTGGCATTGACGACTTCCGTGCCGTAGGCGTCGTTCGGCGCGAGAACGGCAAACCGGGACAGGCCTTCGGCCAGCGCATACCCTACAATCGCTTTGACCTGTTGGCGCGGGACGAAACCGAGAATGAAGACGCCGTCGCCCGCGACTTCACGCGAGTTGGAAAACGCGACAATGGAAATGCCGGCTTCGCGGGCCAGCGGTGTCGCACCCTTCACGGCTGATGCGTGCAGCGGTCCAAGTATCAGTTGTGCCCGGGCCTTGATCGCGGCTGTCGCGGCGGCTTGCGCCCCAGCCGCCGTTCCTTTGGTGTCATACGGCAGTAGGGTGAATGTTTTGTCGGCCAGTTCGAACATCGAGAGCTGAGCCGCATCCAGCATGGCCTTGCCCAGAGGTGCGCTGGGGCCGCTGAGAGGGAGTAAAAGGGCGACCCGTGCTTCTTGCGGACCGGCCGGCGTCTGCTCAGGCTTTGCAGCTGTTTCGGCGGGTGGCTCTTTCGTGCCTTCCGCCGGTTTTTTGGCATCGGCCGGCGGTGTCGGTTGTGTCTGCTCAGTGGGCGGTTTTTCCGGAGTCGATTCAGTGCTTTGCGGCGCCGGTTCGAAATTGCGGAACTTAGGTTCTTCTTTTACCGTGGTTTGTACACAACCGGTGACGGCGAACAGCACCAAGACCGTGACCGTCGCCGCATGGCGTATATTTCGCATCGTTTCTACCAATCGCATGACGTTCAGCCCTTGAAAGCAAGTAAACCGACACCGGGCCTTTATATCGTTGCGACGCCGATCGGCAACCTTCGCGACATGACTTTTCGTGCGGTCGACACGTTAATGGCAGCACATGTGATCGCCTGCGAGGATACGCGGGTCACGGCGAAGCTCCTTTCAGCCTATGAAATCGGCACGGCTACCGTCGCATATCATGAGCATAATGCGGCGAAAATGCGACCGGTGTTGCTTGACCGGCTCCGGCAAGGCGAAATCGTTGCGTTGGTAAGCGATGCCGGGACACCCTTGATTTCCGATCCCGGCTACAAGCTTGTGCGGGCCGCCGTCGACTCCGACATCGCCGTGACTTCGTTGCCCGGTGCAAGCGCGCCGATAACCGCGCTGGCAGCCGCGGGTTTGCCTACGGATCGATTTTTCTTCGCCGGTTTCTTGCCCTCGCGTACGGCCGCGCGCCGGCGGGCGCTTTCATTGGTCGAGAATGTTTCGGCGACGTTGGTGTTTTTCGAATCAGCCAGGCGGTTGGCGGCCAGCTTGCAGGACATGCATGCGGTATTGGGGCTTCGGCAAGCCGTCGTGGCGCGGGAACTGACCAAGCGATTCGAGGAGTTTCGCCGCGGTTCGCTCGATACGCTTGCCGACCACTATGCCGCGGCGGGCCCCCCTAAAGGGGAAATCGTCGTCCTGATTGCGCCGGCCGACGAGTCTGCCGCACAACCGGAGGATTTGGATGCCCTGCTGCGCGATGCGCTCGACGGTATGAGCGTGCGCGACGCTGCGGCGACCGTCAGTGCGGCGACCGGCCGGCCGCGCCGGGAAGTGTATGCCCGGGCACTCGAGCTGGATCGCACGGGATGACAGAGACCGCCGCGCGGCGGCGCGCCTGGCGGCGCGGTCTGTTGGCGGAGACGCTGTGTGTCGTCTGGCTTCGCATTCTCGGCTATCGCGTGCTCGCACAACGTCTGCGCACCCCCGTCGGGGAGATCGATATTCTCGCCCGACGTGGCGATGTGCTCGCGGTAATCGAGGTCAAGGCCCGGCGCACGCGGGCCGCCGCATTGGAATCGATAACCGCCCGGCAACGCGGGCGGTTGCAGCGCGCCGTGCAATGGTTCATTGCCGGCAGACCGGACCTGGCGGCATTGCGGATTCGATTCGATTTGATCGCGATCATCCCCTGGCGCTGGCTGGTGCGGATAATTGACGCTTGGCGACCGGAGAATGACTAGTTAGATAGAGAACATGCGAACACATGCTTGCTCCCCCATGCGATCGATTTGCGCTGCCGCCCTTCTTCTGATGTCAGCGGGTTTGTCCGGATGCGTCGGGCTGGCCGTCGGCGCCGGGGCGACCGCCGGTACCGCTGCGTTGCAGGATCGTGGCCTGGGCGGTGCGATTGACGACACCGTTATCCATGGCAAGATCACCAGCGCCTATCTCTCCAACGACGTTAAGTTCAAACTTATCGCCGTAAAAGTTCATGAGGGAAGGGTCCTGCTGACCGGCACCGTTCCGAAACCGGAAGATCGGGTAGAAGCCGTGCGGCACGCTTGGAAGGTCGAAGGCGTCAAGACCGTCATCAACGAGATAACGGTTGAGGATGACAGCGGTGTCCTGGACCTGGTGCGCGACAAGTGGGTTTCGACACAGCTTCGCCTGAAAATTACCTTCGATGGCAAGATTAAGGCGATCAATTACGCAATCGATACCGTGAACGGGACGGTCTATCTGATGGGGATCGCGCAAAACGAACGGGAACTCGCTTTGGTTCGCAACCATGCGCGGAGCCTCGACTATGTGCGGCGGGTGGTCAGTCACGTGCGCATCAAGCGCGACGGCGCGACGTAAGCCGAGGCCGATGTCCCCGACGGAGCAGGCAAAAACCACATTGCGCGATATCGGCGCGGCGCCTGATGCGCCGTTCGAAATTGCGGAAGCGGCGCTTGCCTTGGCGTCCTTGGACCGGCCGCGCGTGCCGCTCGACCGGTATCGCCGTCATCTCGTTACCTTGACCGAGGATATCGGCCAACTCGCAGTCGGCTGCACGAGTTTGGAAGACAGGCTGGCGGCGCTCAACAACGTTCTCGTCGATAAGCACGGCTACGCCGGTGACCAGCTGAATTATGACGATTTGCAGAATGCCAACTTTATCCGCGTTATCGACCGTAAGAAGGGTCTGCCGGTCGCCCTGGGCATCCTCTACATCCATACGGCCCGTGCGCAGGGGTGGAAAATCGACGGCTTGGCTTTTCCCGGCCATTTCCTGCTGCGCCTTACGGAAGGCGGCGAACGGCTGGTCATGGATCCGTTCCACGCTGGTGCCGCGCGGCAGACGCATGAGTTGCGCGATCTGCTGAAGGCGATGTCTGGCAACGATGCAGAATTGCGACCGGAACACTACGCCGAGGTGTCTGACCGGGAAATCCTGCTGCGGCTGCAGAACAACATAAAACTGCGCCTGATACAGCAGAACGATGCCGCCGGTGCCGAGGCGGTTGTCGCGCGTATGTTGATGCTTGCGCCGGAGCAGACGGCGCTGTGGTGGGAAACCGGCGTGCTTAACGCACAGGCCGGTCAATTGCAGGCCGCCATCGAGGCGATCGAGCGGTTTATCGAACTGGACGCCCGC
>CAJWOT010000088.1 GCA_913044215.1 uncultured Rhodospirillaceae bacterium
CATCTGGCAAATCAGCGAAGGTCGCGGGATTTGGCAGCACAATCGCGATGAGCCATGAACTGTTGAGGAACGGCCGGTGAAATTGCCTCTCTGGGACCAACGGGTTGCCAGCTATCTGGTTAGGCCGTTGGTTGGCACCCCTGTCACACCCAATCATGTGACGACAGTCAGCCTGTTGCTCTCTCTCGTGGGGGCGGTGCTGTTGGCCGCCGGTGACCGGTCGGCGGAGAATTGGGGGGCGGGCCTGTTCATGTTGGGTCGGTTCCTCGATCATTTTGATGGTGAATTGGCGCGGCAGAGCGGGAAGACGAGCCGCTTTGGCTACGTCTACGATTACGTCGCCGGCTGCCTTAGCTACAGTGCACTGTTTCTCGCGCTTGGGGTCGGTATGCTTGACGGGTTGATCGGGCCTTGGTCGATTGCTTTGGGCGCACTGTCGGCGCCGATCATTCTGGCGACGACGTTGCTCGCGCTGAGGCTCGCCGATGAAGGGGATGACGAGGATTATCCGATATTCGCCGGCTTCGAACTGGAGGACGGCATCTACCTGATTGGCCCGATCGTCTGGCTCGGTTGGATCGAACCCTTTTTCCTGCTCGGATCCATCGGTGTCATCCTTTTCGGTATTTGGACGGGGTATCGTTTCCTGCGTTCTCGTTGACAGGGGTTGAAGATGCGGGAAGCGGGCCCAAGGTCACCTAAGGGTGAGTGACCTTGAGCGCCGATATTCGGCGTGCTAGGTAGCGCGCGGTTAGATGGCGCATGAAACGGGCGTCGAGCGGAGTAGGGATGATGGAAAAACAACCGCTTCAGGTTCTTTTGGCGAAGCCGCGCGGTTTCTGCGCCGGTGTCGTGCGCGCCGTCGATATCGTCGACCGTGCCCTGATGAAATTCGATGAACCGGTCTATGTCCGGCACGAAATCGTTCACAACAAGACAGTGGTGGAGAACCTGAAGGCGAAAGGGGCAATCTTCGTCGAAGAACTGGACGAGATTCCGGACGGCGCGGTCACCATCTTCAGCGCCCACGGCGTGTCCCGCAAGGTCGAGGACGGCGCGGAGCAGCGCGGGCTGAGCGTGATCGACGCGACCTGCCCGTTGGTCAGCAAGGTGCACAATGAGGCGCAGCGCTATTCGCGCAAGGGGTACGAAATCGTCCTGATCGGCCATCGTGGCCATCCGGAAGTCGTCGGGACGACGGGGCAAGTTCCAGGCAAGGTGCATCTTGTGTCGACCTTGGAGGACGTGGCTCTGTTGGAGCCGAAAGATTCGGATAAGCTCGCCTACGTAACGCAGACGACCCTGAGCGTCGACGACACACGGCACATCATCGACGCGCTGCGCAATCGCTTTCCAGAGATTGTCGGCCCGGATGTGAAAGATATCTGCTACGCGACGCAGAATCGGCAGAGCGCAGTCCGGATGATGGTTGATCAGGCCGACGTTATTTTGGTCGTAGGGGCCCATTACAGCTCCAACTCAAACCGGCTGCGTGAGATCGGCGAAGAGGCCGGCGTATCGAGCTACCTCATTCCGGATGCGGATGCGCTGGAGCCGGACTGGCTGAAAGGCGCGAAGATTGTCGGCGTGACGGCCGGCGCTTCGGCACCGGAAGAACTCGTTCTTGGCCTCGTGGAACGTCTAAGTGAGCTCTATGACGTTTCCGTGAAGGATTTCGAAGCCATTGAAGAAAACGTGCAGTTTAAGTTGCCTAAAGAACTGGCAGATGTTGTGTAAATCCGGCGCGCTGCGGCGACCGGTTGGCAAAGAAGTGGAATAGGAAACGTGGCCGTACCTCTAATCCAGCAGCTCCGTGTCGGGGCGTATGTGATAAAGCAACGACTGCGCAAGGTGGAGCGATATCCGCTTGTGCTGATGCTGGAACCGCTGTTTCGGTGCAATCTTGCCTGTCCGGGGTGCGGCAAGATCGACTATCCCGACGCGATTCTGAATCGACGCCTCAGCGTCGAGGAGTGCATCGAAGCCGTTGAGGAATGTGGGGCGCCCGTCGTATCGATTCCGGGCGGCGAGCCGCTCATCCATCGAGAAATCGGTGAGATTGTGGAAGCGCTGATTGCGCGCAAGAAATTCGTCTATCTCTGCACCAACGCGCTGTTGCTGGAAAAGAAACTCGACCTTTTCAAACCGACACCCTACCTCACTTTTTCGATTCATCTGGACGGGCTGAAGGACGAGCACGACAAGGCCGTCGATAAGGCAGGGGTTTTCGAGATCGCGACCCGCGCTATTAAGAAGGCGCGCGACGCCGGGTTCCGCGTCAACGTCAACAGCACCCTGTTCGACAATGCGGAAGCGGAGCGGACGGCAGAGTTTTTCGATTACTGCATGTCCCTGGGTATCGAGGGGATTACCGTGTCGCCGGGCTACGCCTATGAACGTGCCCCCGATCAGACGCATTTCCTGTCGCGGCAGAAGACCAAGCAGTTGTTTCGCGATGTCTTTCGGTTAGGAAAGGGGAAGAATTGGCGGTTCAGCCAGTCGACGCTGTTCCTCGATTTCCTCGCTGGGAATCAGAATTACCGCTGCACGCCGTGGGGGAATCCGACCCGCAACGTGTTCGGTTGGCAACGCCCTTGCTATCTTTTGGGCGAAGGGTATGCGCCCAGCTTCGAGGCGCTGATGCAGGAGACGGACTGGGATTCCTACGGCACCGGGAAATACGAAAAGTGTGCCGAATGCATGGTCCATTGCGGTTACGAAGCGACAGCGGTGACGGATACGATCGCGCATCCGCTGAAGGCGCTGAAGGTTCTGATGAAGGGGCCGGCGCTTGACGGTCCGATGGCGCCGGAAATTCCGCTCGAGAACCAAAGGCCGGCGGAGTACATATTCGAATCCAACGTGCAGAAAACATTGAGCGAACTGCACGCTGAGGCTGAACAGCGCAAGCGCAGCGACGCGGCCTAAACCGGGGCCGAGTTTACGACGGACGGCGCCGCAGCCGCGAGACGGCGCATTGCCGTTTTTGCGTCTCGCGCGAGCTGGATAAGGGCGGGCACCTGCGCTGGGTTTCTGAGCATCGCCAGCATTACGGCAAACGGTCTTTGTGCCCCATCCGGCCCGAGTCCGGCCAGGGCCGCAGGCGGAATTGTCCGGTCGGCTGGGTCGGCGATCGCCCTGACGATCAGGAAGGGTAAACCGGCCTCTCGGGCCGCACGGGCCACGCCATGGCTCTCCATGTCGACAGCGCGCACGCCATAGTCGGTAAACAGGCGCGCCTTATCGTCGGTCCTCGAAACGGCAAGGTCGCTTCCGTATATCATGCCGTCGGCGGCACCGGCCGCGGCCGCCGCGAAGGCGGTGCGCCACGATGCCTGTGTTGATATGACGTCCTCGTCCGGCAGTCGAACACCTTCGGCGAGGATCAGGTCGCCGGGCTCAAGGGCCGGATCAAGACCGCCAGCAATACCGAAGCTGATAAGACCGGCCGCGCCGGCCGTTGCGAATTCGCGTGCCGCGGTTTCTGCCCGAAGAGGGTCGCCGCCTGTTACCGCGATCATGGGGCATACCGGGTCAGATCCGTCTTGCGCGGCAGCGTACAGAAGCGCCGCCTCGCTCTTCATGCCGGTGATGAGGCCGAGGGGACTCACATCCCGTGGGACGACGTGACCGCGTTTGCTGCCCGCAGCCGGCGAAAGCGGGCGAGCGCCCATAGCGGAAAATAGACACTGTAGCCGTGATAGCGCAGATAGAAGACCCGCGGGAAGCCGACAGCCGTAAACCAGGGTTCCTCCCATTGATCGCCATCGCGCTCAGCCGTCAGCAGATATTCGATGCCGCGGCGGACGGCTTCGCCATCGACTTCGCCTGCCGCCATCAGGCCAAGCACGGCCCAAGCGGTCTGAGATGCCGTGCTGGCCTTCGCCGCATCCTTCGTTTTCGACCAATAGGTCGCGCCGTCTTCACCCCAGCCGCCGTCGGGCCGTTGTCGGCTTTCCAGCCAGGCGACCGCCTTGCGAATATGAGGCGCGGCCATATCTTCGCCGGCCGCATTGAAGGCGCAGAGGACCGACCAGGTCCCATAGACATAGTTCGTCCCCCAGCGGCCAAACCAGGAGCCGTCCGGCTGTTGGGTTTCGCGTAGATAGGACAGGCCGCGGTCGATTGCGGGTTTACCGCTCTCGTCGCCAAGCTGCGCCAACATGCTGACACAGCGCGCAGTAACGTCCTCTGTAGGCGGATCAAGAAGCGCCCCGTGATCCGCGAAAGGAATATGGTTCAAATAGAAATGGGTGTTGTCCGCGTCGAACGAGCCCCAGCCGCCATCTTTACTCTGCATGCCGACGATCCATTCGATCGCCCGGTCAAGATTTTGCTTGAACTTGGGGTCGCCGGACCGGTCGAGTGCCATGGCCACAACGGCGGAATCATCCACATCGGGGTAATGGTCGTTCGAATATTCGAAGGCCCAGCCGCCGGCCCGCAAATTTGGACGGCGGTCGGACCAATCGCCGACCACGTCGAGTATCTGGCGGTCGGCCATCCATTGCATGGCACTATTGATAGATTCGCTAACCCGAGGTTCGCCGGCTTCCATCATCGCTTGTACGGCCAGCCCGGTGTCCCATACGGGCGACAGGCAAGGCTGGCAGTAACCACGCTCCTCCTCCAGGACCAAAAGCTTGCGGATGGCGGCTTTCGCCGTCACCAGATCTGGATGGTCCTTTGCGTAGCCGAGCCGATCAAAGGCCATGACGGTGTTCGCCATGGCCGGAAAGATTCCGCCCAAGCCGTCTTCACCGTTCAGCCGTTCGCGAATGAAATCAATTGCCGCCGTGATGCTGCGCTGGCGCCGATTCTTCGGAAACTGACGTTCGATGACGCGCAAGACCTTATCGAACCCGATCAGCAGGTCGCCCCAGAACGAGCCGGTCGGATTGTTCATATAGGAGCGCACTTCGTTCGCCGGCGTTACGAACAACTCGTCGATATGGACACCGCGCGGATTGCGGGCACGGGGTTTCAGCGCCATCAGAATCAATAGCGGTGCGATAACCGTCCGCGACCAATACGACACCTTGGATAGGTGGAACGGGAACCAGCGCGGCAGCAGCATGATCTCGATCGGCATGACCGGGACGGCGCGCCAGGGAAGCTGATCAAAAAGTGCCAGGGTGATTCGGGTGAACACGTTACTCGCCGCCGCACCGCCATGTGCCAGAATCGCGTCACGGGCCCGCAGCATATGGGGCGCATCGGGCGAATCGCCCGTCAGTTTCAGCGCATAATAAGCTTTGACGCTGGCACTGATATTGAACTCGCCGCCATAGAAAAGCGGCCAGCCGCCATGGTCGGCCTGTTGTTCACGCAAATAGACGCCAAGCTTCCGCTCGATATCCTCATCGATCTCGTCAAGAAAATGTTCCAGAAGGATATATTCGGACGGGATCGTGGTGTCGGCTTCCAGCTCGAAAAGCCAGTGCCCGTCCTTATGCTGGCGGTCGCGAAGCCGGTCTCTGACATCGTCTACAACGCGCCCGACCGACGCTAGAAGGGAATCCTCTTCCCCTAACGTGCCACCGCCCACGAGTCCGCGGCTTTCCTCAGCTTGCCTCGCAGCGTTCATCGGCCCCGCGCGATCATTTTTTTGGTCGCATGTTTCATTTTGGTGACCCCCGGTACATGCGATATCGATTTCCGGTTGTCAATGATCGTTCATGGGAAAGTGAGTGCCGGTGAGGCGGCGAAAAAAACCTAATGTGCCGCTTTGACGGCGTCGGCTGCTTTATGTCCTGACCGGATCGCGCTTTCGATGGTGGCGGGCAGGCCGGTATCGGTCCAGTCGCCGGCAAGGAAAAGGTTTGCGTAACCGGTAAGCGTCCCGGGGCGAACACGCATGGCATCCGGCGTTTGGGAAAAGGTGGCCCGCCGCTCTTTCACGACTCTGTAGGGCGGAATCTCGTCGGAAATGTCTAGCGCCCGTTCAATATCTCGCCAAACACCATCCGCGATCTCTGCTGCCGATTTTTCGGCCAGCGCGTCGGCCGCGCTGACGGTAACCGAAAGGACGCGCCCGCGCAGAAACAACCATTCCGCGATACCATTGAGGACGCCGAGGACGGGGCTTTCGTCGGTGAATGCCGGCGCCTGGGGCAGCTTGAAATGGACATTCACGATCGCATGATTGCCTTCTGGCACCGGTATTTCCGGCAGTAAGGCATTCAAGCCGGCCGGCGGTATCGCAAGAATGACGGTATCGTCGCGCGTCAGGTCAATGCTGCCATCGGTGAATTCGAGCCGCACAGCATGATTCGCTTCGGTGGCGACCACTCTGAGCCGCCGGTTGAAGCATGTAGCCGCGTTGTTTGCGTCCAGATAGGCGAGGGCCGGTGAGACGAAGCTGTCGGACAGACCGTCCCGCGCGATCAGCGGTCGGCACGCTGTACCGCCATGCGCAAAGGTTTCCCGGAAGACCTGCCACAACGGTCCGGCGGCGGCCCGGTCGAGAGGTGTGTTCAGGGCGGCGACCGCCAGGGGTTCGAGAAACCGCGTAAAGAAGGCGCCGGTCTGCCCGAACAGCGATGCGACGGTGGCGTCCGGCCTTGCCCAGGCAAGCCTGATGATGGACAGGAAGTCGCTGACACTGGTTCCCGGCGGGCGGCAATCCGCCTGCAGAACCCACCATGGCACGCGACCGGACCCAAGGCGCACCGTCCACCGTTCCCCGGTGGCGATATCGACGAATGGAAATCGCGCGTCACGAGGCCCCATGAGCGTGTCACCCGCCCCGATTTCTTCGAGAAATGCCCGCGCGGAGCGGTTGCCGCTCAGCAGCAGGTGATTGCCATTGTCGATCGTGCAGTCGAGTGCGCTGTCGTGAAACGATCGGCAGCGACCCCCGGCATGGCCGCTCGACTCGTGCAGAAAAACCTTTCGGCCCGTGCCGGCAAGCCGCACGGCCGCGGCGAGCCCGGCCACACCGGCCCCGACGATGTGCACACTGCTCACGAGAAGAAGCTGTGGCGGAGCGCGATCCAGACTTTCTCGGCGCGCGAGATCCGGACCGGTTCCGCGAGACGGTCCCATCCGCGCGCTTCCAGCCCAGCCAATGTCCGTTGATAGACCGCTTTCATGAGGATAGCGGGTCGCATCCTGCGGCGGTCCAGGCGCGGCAGGATCGCTTCGGTTTCCGCGAAGGCGCGTTTCGCATGTTCGGCAAGGTCGGCGCAGACCGACGCCAATGCGGGATCGACCAACAGGGCGCCGGGTTCCGTCGCCCTAACATTATGTTTGTCGAGCAGTTCCCGCGGCAGGTAGAGGCGGCCGTCCGCCGCATCCTCGTGCACGTCACGCAGGATATTGGTGAGCTGCAGCGCGTTGCCGAGGCTGACCGCAAGCTCCGGCGCGGGAGGGCGTGTCTCGCCGAACGCGTGGATTGACAGCATGCCAACCGCGCCCGCAACGCGGCGGCAATACAACATCAGTTCTTCGAAGGATGGTCCCCAGATCGGCCCGTCGGCGTCCATTTGCATGCCGTCGATGACAGCCATGAATTCCGCTTTCGGCAGCGCGAAATCCCGAACCGGGCCGAGCAGCGCCTGCGTGGTTGGCAGGGTAGGCTGCCCCTCGTAAAGACGGTCAATCTCGTCGCGCCATTCGCTGAGCTGGCGTAATTTGTCCTCCGTCGCGCCGGGTTCGTCGGCAACATCGTCGACTTCCCGGCAGAAGGCGTAGATTGCGTACATGGCGTCGCGGCCGTCCCGCGGCATGACCCGCATGCCGAGCCGAAAGGAGGAGCCGGACCGCGCAACGACATCAGCCACGTGACGTTTCGGATCGACCGCCGCCGCCGGCGATGGATTCGAATTGTCGTTTGGGGTCAGTTGCTCGGTCAAAATACGCTCACAGCCGAATCGGACGGGGTCCGTATATATCAGGTTTCGCTGAATCGCGCGCGATTTCGTCCGGACCGGATACGCCTTACGCTGGCTTTCGGCGCAAGGCCGCCCAGATACCGCTTACCCCGCATCGCAGGTAGCGCGGCTTGCTCAAAACAACACGTTCGGCAAGCGGATCTCGCTGGCGTAGCTCTATGACGAGCCTCTCGGCAATACGCAGGATTGTCGCGGCTTCCATGGCAAACCGTGTATTGCGGATTCCAGGCGGCAGGGCGCGGGCCGTGTCGAGTAGCGCTTCCGTTGCGTCGAGGCAGCGGTCGATTACCTGACGGAGTGCTGTGTTGGCGGCCAGGTTATCGAGCGCATCAACGGTTACACCAGCCTCTCGCATCCAGTCGAGCGGGAGATACACCCGATCGAGCGCATGAAAATCGTCCTGGCAATCTTGCAGGTGATTGAGGACCTGCAGCGCGTTGCATAGCGCGTCCGAGGCCGGATAGGTTTCTTTCGATTCGCCATGTAGGTCGATAAGAAAGCGCCCCACGGGCGCTGCCGAGTGCAGACAGTAATGGATCAGCTCGTCCCAGGTCTCGTACCGCAGCTTCACGGCATCTTGTTTGAAGGCGGTCACCAGATCGATGCCGTGCTGCAGATCGACTCCCATTGCCACCATGCTGGCGCGAACGGCCCGCGCTTTATCCAGGCCTTCGTCGGCTGCGTCCTCGCCGCGGAGGATCTTCTCGAATTGGTCCAGGCGCGCGATCTTGTCGTCCGGTGTGAGGCCCGGGTTGTCCGCGATGTCGTCGATCGCCCGAGCGTAGGCGTAGTAGGTCGCGACGTGCGGACGCAGGTGAGCCGGCAGCAGCCAGGAACCGACGGGAAAGTTCTCGTCGCCTGCCTGTTTTCCGGAAGGGGTTTCGACCATGGCCGTCAAGATGCCTCGCTGCGCTGCAGATTATCGCGAATAGACGCGGCCTTTCCAGCCGCCGCCGACACCGCGCCAATGGCGCCATGCCGAATCCACCGTCATGACGGTATAGAGCAAGGCCGCGATAGGCAGAAACAGGGCGGCGGTGCGCGGCCCTTCGTAGAACCGTAACGTCGGGCTGTAGACCCCGATCATCAAACCGTAAGCCGCGCCGCCGAGGAGGGCGGTGGCCGGGTCGTGGTGCAAACCGTATCCGATCAACAACAAGGGCGGTACCAGATATACCAAGATCATGCCCAGCACCGTGCCGACCAGGTTGAACGGCGAATAATTGAGCTGCGTGTAAGCGGTGCGCGCGACCATGTTCCAGACCCCGGAGAGACCGCCATAGGGCCGGGCGCTGCGGGTTTGCGACGAGAGGCCGAGCCAAAGCGTGCAGCCATTCCGCCCCAGAAGTGCCGCGAGGGCACAATCATCTATCAGGGCGTCGTGGATGCCGGCCAAGCCGCCCGCCGCTTCGAGAGCCTGCCGGCGGACCAGCATGCAGCCCCCCGCTGCTGCGAAGCAGCGACCCCGGTTCACATGGGCGAAGGGATAGAGCATCTGGAAGAAGAACACGAAGGGCGGGATCAGAAAGCGTTCCCAAAACCCTCGGGCGTCCAGCTTGACCATAATCGAGGTGAGATCGGAATTCCCTTGTGCCGCCTGGGCCGCGAGGCGCCGCAGGTTCGACCCGTCATGGACGATGTCTGCGTCGCAGAACAAATAGAAATCCGCCCCGGGGGCGATTTCGCTTGCCCGCGACACCCCTTGGGACATTGCCCAGACTTTTCCGGCCCAACCGTCAGGCAGGCTGCTGCCGGTGACGATATGGAGGCGCTCAGCTTGGTCAGTTGTTGCAGCGCGGGCAGCCTCGGCCGTGCCGTCATCGCTCCGGTCGTCGATCAGGACGATGGGAAACGGTTTCGGATAGTCCTGTTTCAGCAAAGAATCGACGGTTGCTCCGATGACGTCCGCTTCGTTACGGGCTGGAATGATGGCCACGATATCGGGCCACTGCGCCGGCGGTTCGATGGCGCCGTCCCCGATGCGTTGATCGGCGCGCCAGAAACCGCCGCGAAAGAGGGACAAGTATATCCAGACCGCGAGCGACAGGCCGGCAATGCCCATCAGAACGGTTGTGTCAGACGCGAAAGACATACTCTTTGTCGGGCGTCCGCTCGATGTCGGGGGGGAAACTCAACCGCTTGTCAGCATAGTATTGCGCCCGATGGTCGCCCTCCGACAGCCGGTTGTAGGTGACATAAAGGACGCGCCGCCGCTGATCGGTCAGGTTGGGTGCCGATTGGTGCGGTGCGTAGGAATCGAAAAAGACCACGTCGCCGGGCGCTGTCGGGCAGGGCGCGAAGGCCATGCCATCCACGTCGGTGTCGTCGAGCGGTCGCCATTCGTCACCGACCAGGCCCCTATCGTGCCAGCCTTTGACCATTTCCAGGCAGCCATTTTCCACGGTCGCGGGATCAACGCTGACCAATGCGGTGATGTAGAAACCGGCATAGTGGTTCCACCCGGCCTGGGCGTCCTGATGCGGTTTGAATCCGTCCCCGCCCGGCATCTTCATGTTGATCTTTTCCTTGAACAGCACCGCTTTTTCACCGAGCAACTGCGAAACGGCGTCAACCAAGAGCCCTTCGCGCATCAGTTGGTCAAAATTTTTATGATAGGGGCAGAAATTTTCGACCCGCGAGACCACTTTCCCGGCGCCCGCAATGACGCTGTCCTCGTAATAGACCATGTGCCGGCCCGCTTGTTCTTCCCAGGCGAGGATCTCGTCCGACCATAGCGAAATCTTGTCGACCATCTCGGCCTCATACATGCCGGGTACGACGAGGTAGCCATCGTCCAGAAAACTTTGAATTTGAGCCTTGGTTAACATTTTGGAACCTTACTGTTCTGGCTGTCGCAGTGCTGAAATACCAACGCCAGACATGTTCTTTATCTCGCATGAAGGTGTGTCGGCTTCAAGGCACTTCCGCCTGCGGCATATGGACCGGTATCCGACAGCAGATAAGACTGCAACGCGGTTACGGACCGGGTGCGTTTAGAGACCGTTAAGGACTCGCCTCACATAATCGAGATTACCTCCGATCGAGCTAGAATCGAGTAGCCGAACAGTATGAGTCCAACGTCAGGTTCCTTCGCGAATACGAGCTCGGACGACGCCTGCCGACGGATCGTGGATGCGCTCGACGCGCTTCGTATCGGTGTCGCGATGTATGATCGCGGCGATCGGCTGACTTACTACAACACCCACTTCCAATACATCTTTCGGTCGTTTGGGCTGCTCGACGATTTGATCGGCATCGAGTTCAGAGAACTCTTGATGTGCAAGCTGAATGCCGGTGAAATCGCGGGACCGCACGTGGTCGCGGACCCCGAGGGTTGGATCGAGCGCCGGTTGGCACGGCGTCGCAATCCGACCCATGGGCCGATTGAGGAGCGCCTGACAGACGGTCGCTGGATCCGCATCAGTGAGCGAACCCTCAAGGATGGCGGTACGATCTCGATCTACACCGATATTACCGGTGCAAAATCGGACAGCCAGGGATTTGAGGATGCGGTCGAGGGGAGTACGGACGCGCTGGCATTTTGGGACCAGAACGACCGATTGGTTCTCCGTAACAGCGCCTTCATCGAGCTATTCAGTGTCGTCGATGATGACGTTGCGCCAGCGACGTTGTGTCAGGACGTTTTCGATGTCGCCGCGCGGCATCTGTTCGACACGGAAGGCGACGACCCGGCCAGTTGGGTCGCGGAGAGACACAAACTCCACCTGCTGCCGCAGCATCAAGAAGTTTGGCGCCATCGAGATGGCCGTTGGTTCCTGGTTGATGAGCACCGGTTGCGCGACGGCGGTGTCGTCACCCGTTTATCCGATGTGAGTGCGATCAAGGAGAACGAGCTCGCAATGATCGAGCGCGGCACGACCTTGGCGGGAACGGTGCACCAGCTCGAAATGTCGAAATGGATTTTCGAGCGCCAAGCCGCAGAGCATGTTGAAGCGCTTGAGGAGTTGTCACGGGCCAAAGCGGCGGTGGAGGAAGCGAGTGCGAGCCGTTCACAGTTCCTGAGCATTATAAGTCACGAACTCCGTACGCCGATGAATGCGATTATCGGATTTTCGGAAATTCTCAAGCGGGAGCTGCTCGGCCCGCTGGGCACTGAAAAATATGTCGAGTACGCGGACGATATCTATTCGAGTGCACGACACCTGCTGTCGCTGATCAACGATCTGCTCGACATGTCGAAAGTGGACGCCGGTAAATGGCAATTGAAGCGGAATCAGATCGACGTCAGCGCCTTTATCTATTCCTGCTACAGGATCATCGCGGAACAGGCGACCAGTTACCACGTGCAGGTTGAAATCGATGTCCCTGAAGATCGTGTCGTCGCTTATGTCGATGAGCGCGCGATCCGTCAGGTGTTGCTGAACCTGCTGTCCAACGCGATCAAATTTACGGGCGACGGTGGCAAGCTGAAAGTTTCCGCGGCATTGGATGACGACATTCTGATGATCTCCGTCGCCGACGATGGGGTGGGTATTTCGTCGCAGGACCAGGCGCGGGTCTTTCGTCCTTTCGAACAGGGAGAGAACAATCTCGACCGAACCCATGAGGGCACAGGTCTCGGTCTGGCGCTTTGCAAGTCACTGGTCGAGTTGCACAAAGGCCATATCGAATTGGAAAGCGAGGAAGGTCAGGGCACGACCATAACCTTCTACCTTCCTCAAGAGCCGATCGACAGCGACAGGGAAGGCCGGGCGACCGAAGAAATGGCCCAAGCCGGATAGGATATCAGTCGCGGCGGTAGACGTGGTATCGCCCGGGTTCGACATCGGGTGGCAGCGGCAAAGGGCTCAACCCCTCAAACCGGTCGAGCGACTGGTCGCAGATAACGAGCCCTCCCGACTTTAAAAGCGGCGGAATCTTTGGACCCAACGCGACGACGTTGCGCTCGGTCGCTTCGGCGCCGCCAAACCCGATATCCGCATGCGCCAAAACTGCCGCGGGGCCTAGCTGTTCCGCCGCGGTGACGAGCGTTTCCTGCATGGCCCCCAGGAACAGGTGTTCCGGATCGGGCCGGCAATCCGGATGCGAAGCGACTTCACGGTCGAATACGAAAATCTCACGGTCAGGAAACAGGAACCGGAGATGGTCGTAGGTCCGTCCATTGCCCAGCCCGAGTTCTAAAACGGGGCCAGCCATATTTCCGAGGGTTTCGGCGGCGGCGTTCAGGCAGCTCCTTTGCGCCATCAACCGCTTGATCACCGTGTCCAAGCGCGTCATGTCGGTGTGTTCGGCCTAACTTTGGGCGATTGCCGCCGCTTCTCGCAACTTGGTGGTGGTCTGTTCCAAACGATGCGCCAGTTCGCGCATGATCTCGACGGCAATCTGCGGAAACTCGATCACCAAATTGAAGAACAAATCCTTGGTGATGCGAAGTGTCGTGAGCTCGGTTTTCGCGCGGACTGTGGCCGTCCGGGGCACATCGCACAGAATTGCGATTTCACCGACGATTTCATTCTGCTTCAACGTTGCAACCACCAACGGCCCGCCGGGTGTGTTCACGACGATATCCGCTTCCCCGCCGACGATAATGTAGGCCGAGTCGCCGGCATCGCCTTGCGAGAACAGGATTTCATCTTGCGAATAGGTTAGCCGTTCGCTCGTGAAGGCGAGCAGTTTCAGTTTTGATGGCTCGATCTTGGCGAACAACGGGATGTTCCGTAGCAGTTCGACTTCTTCTTGCAGGCCCATAGGGTCTCCTTCAGCGGCGTCAGTCGGCGTCCAACATCGTCTGGAATTCGCCGCCCGCGTTGCTCAGTTCCTCAAAGGTGCCGGTTTCTAGTACACGTCCCGATTTGAGAACAACAATCTTATCGAATTGTTGTGCGTCCGACACCCGATTCAAGACCCAAATCACGCCCTTTCCTTCACAGTATTTCAGGACATGACCCATGATCCAGCTTTGGCTTGCCGGGTCGAGGCTCGCGGTCGCTTCGTTCAGGATCAACAATTCGGGGCGGCGGAGCAGGTTGCGGGCGATCGCGATCTTCTGCCGCTGTCCGGGGGACATGCGAGCGCCGCCAATGCCAACCTGGAATTCCAGTCCGGCAAGGATCACGGTTTCACGCAGCTCCAGCTCGTCGACGATCTGGCTGACCAGCGAGCCGACCTTGTCCTCGGCCTGCGCCTGACCGTAGGAAAGCTTACCGAACAGAATGTTGTCTTGAACCGAGGCGGCGGCGTTGTAGCTCTCCACGTCGAAGAACGCGACGCTTTCCCGCAAGTCTTCCGCCAGACCTTCCGCAAAGGTACGGCGCGCCTCAAGAATGCGCTGCATCATCTGTTCGTTGATCAGATCCAAACGATGACGCGCAGGAATCAGTTTGAATGGCAGCGAGATAAGCCTTAGCCGGTCCTCGTCGGTTAGACCGTCCGGACCGCGGGCGGCGCGGCCAAGGATCGTCTGGAACTCCGGAAGGTCGTCGGAGTCGATGAAACTGAACTGATCGAAGAATTCATGGCCCGGCGGCAGATCGGAGAACAGTTCCAGCATCGTCTGGGCGACTTGCTTGCCCATCTCCAGGAAGTCGTCGCTCAGACCGACTTTGTCCAAGATATCGCGGATATAGGGATGTTCGGCAAGCTGCTCGATATCGAACACGTTGCCGACCGGCAGGCCGAACAGGATATTCTCGGCGACCGTGGCGTTGGTGTTGTATTTCTCGGCGTCGAACGGTTCGATAAGCTGCGAAACGGCGGGGTCGGTCAACCGTTCCCGCAATGCGCTGCGTGCCGACATGATGCGCGCTGTGACCTCCGGCTGCTCTTCCGGGTCGATGACGCCGCGAAGGCCGAAGCGGTAGACATCGTCTTCCAGGTCCGACAGCTTCAACATCTCGATCAGCTGTTGATTGAGGGACTCTTGGTCTGTCGCGCCGGCTTCTTCCAGATCGACCCAGTCGGCGAGGTAATCGTCTTCGGAATTGCCGGTCAGGTGCGCTTCCTGGAGTCGGTCTTTCGGCAGGTCGTCCCGGTCTTCGACGGCGTCGCCGACCGGGCGATGTTTCAACCCGTATAACAAGTTTTCGCCGACGGAAAAGGCCTGTAGATACGCGCTCGAACTGACATAACCCATGCGGCGTCCGGTAACCGCTTCGGGCAAGTTCCTGATATCGGCTCCGCCAATGGTGATCGTGCCGGAGGTTTGGCTGACCAGGCGGGCGAGAACGGATCCAAGATCCGATTTACCGCTGCCGCCGTCTCCGACGATGGCGATATGCGTATTGACCGGCGCATCGAAGGAAATGCCCTCCAGGCTGCGCACGCCATCCTCATCGGCCAGCCCGATATTGCTGACGATAAGATCGCCCTTGATCGGTGAGG